>NZ_QRGB01000001.1:315352-630704 GCF_003449035.1 Pedobacter indicus | reverse complement strand
TCACATTTTGGGGAATAGGCTGATCTATGATACTTACGGGCTATTGCCAACTTTCCACGAAAAGGAAATCCCATTATATGCAGAAGTTCAAAACTATGCACCACAAATGGGAATCAGATACGAGGTGTCTCCAATTTCGGAAACATTTTTGCCAGAAAGCGGGACGGTTCGATTTGGTGATCACCTTTTAGAGCTGATTTTTGCACCGGGGCACTCTCCAGGACATCTTTGCTTTTATAGCAGATCCGAGGGTTTTATAATTGGTGGAGATGTATTGTTTAAAGGAAGCATCGGGCGAACGGACCTCCCAGGTGGGAACCATAGTCAATTGATCCAAAGCATTTCGGATAAAATTTATCAACTTCCTGACGATACCGTTGTCTATCCGGGTCACGGGCCCGCCACCACCGTGGGACAGGAGAAAAGAACGAACCCCTTTGTAAGAGGATAATATGATGAATACACCCCTATTTATTGCAAAACGGTATTTATTCTCAAAAAAATCGGTAAATGCTATAAATATTATTTCAAGCATAAGCATGTTAGGGGTGTTAATCGGAAGTGCTGCCCTTGTAATCATACTATCCGTGTTCAACGGCTTTGAGTTGTTGATCCTGAATATGTATAGTTCTTTTACTCCCGAACTTAGATTGGAGCCCAAACAAGGGAAATCGTTTGAGTTTGACAGTGAGCTGGAAGAACTTTTATCCCGTCAACGCGGTGTTGCTTATTATACTGAGGTTCTACAGGAAAAAGTGTTGGTCAGATACGGACAAAACCAATACATAGCTAATTTGAAAGGAGAAAAAATAAGGTCAATTCCTCCAAACATTGCCGATAGCCTGTTATTTCAAGGGGATTTTATATTAAAGAAAGATACGACAGACTATGCCGTGGTAGGTGCCGCTGTACAGGCCTATTTGGGGATTGACTTAGAGAAAGAGGAGATAAAAGCGACTATTTATTCGCCGCGAAAAGGAACACAGAACGTATTAAATCCTGCTGAAGAGTTTAATCTGCGTTCTATCTATTTATCGGGAGTTCTGATGGCACAGCCGATGTTCGATAATTTGGTTATTGTACCGTTATCATTTGCCCGAGATGTTCTTAGCGAACCGGATCGTGTGTCTGCTGTAGAGATCTATCTAGATGAGAATGCTGACTTTCGGTCGCTTGAAAGAGCACTCCGAGAACAGCTAGGGGAACGGTTTCTTGTTAAAAACCGCGCACAACAAAATCCAGCTCTATACAAAGTGTTGAATTCCGAGAAATGGGCAATCTTCTTTATACTTACTTTTGTTTTAATCATCGCTATTTTCAATATTATTGGTTCACTTACGATGTTGGTAATTGATAAGAAAAGAGATATAGCGGTGTTGAAAAGCTTAGGGGCAAATGATTCGTTTATTAAGCGGATATTTTTCACCGAAGGGATGTTTATTTCTTTCCTCGGCTGTATTATTGGGATGGCCTTGGGGTTGATCTTTTGCGTTTTACAAAAAAAGTTTGGATTGATAAAAATGGACGGCGCAGAACTGGTCACCAACGTCTTCCCGATCGCCATTAAGGCAACCGACTTCATGTTGGTGTTTTTTACGGTTTTATTTATCGCGTTAATCGCCTCTTATGTCTCTTCACACCTTAGTGTGAAAGGTGAAGAGCAATTATCATAAATGTTTCAGATAAAGATGTCCTCTTGGTAAGAGGGTACTACATTTAGCGATCTAGCTTTATCAAAGAGAATAGTTACCGCATCTCGTCCCGACTGACCTAAGCTCAATGAGTAGTTGTTGACATAGAGATTAATATGTTTGAAAATGACATCTTCTTCCATTTCCTGAGATAGACTTTTTATAAACCCTAAACCCGATTGTGGATCGTCGAATGCGAACTCAATGCTTTTTCGGATTAGCCTGCTTATGGTTTGAAGCTCTTTTTTAGGAATACGCCTATTCCCGACTATACCACCCAAGGGGATTGGTAGACCTGTTTCCTTTTCCCAATAGTTCCCCAGATCTGTAATTTTGTGAAGCCCTTTCTGTTGGTAAGTGAATCGAGATTCGTGGATAATTAAACCGAGGTCAATTTCGCTTCTGCTGACCGCGTCTTCGATCTCAGAAAAGAGATACAATTCTTTCTGCTGGAGCGACGGGAAAGCTAAGCTCATTAAAAAATTAGCAGTAGTGTAGACTCCCGGAATGGCCACTTTCAGTTGCTGGGAATGTTCCTTAACATATTCTTCTGAGATTGCGGATTCTCGAGAGATAAGCAAAGGCCCTACACCATGCCCCAAGGCACTTCCGGCATCAAGGAGGCCATAGTTTTTTAAGGCAAAAGCGAAAGCATGAAAACTCAACTTCGTTATGTCGAGTTCGTTATTAAATGCCATTAGGTTCAATGTTTCGACGTCCTCATAGATAACTTCGAAGTCGATACCCTCCGTATCGATCTTTTTATGGACTAGAGCGTCAAAGATAAATGTGTCATTAGGACATGGGGAGAAACCCAATGTAAATTTCATGGAATGTATTCTAAAAATATAAAAATATGAATCTTTTGAATAACATAAGTGATTTATGAGAATATTTCTGATGATAGCCTACTTAGCCAATCGTTTATGTTGTTAATTGCTGTAGATATTTTCCATGCTTCACGATTCCGCTCTTCGACATAATTTGAAATACTTCGAATTTGTAACACCGGTATATTTTCTTTCTCCGCGACAAAGAATACCGCGGCTCCCTCCATACTCTCGAGATCTGGGTCTACTCTCTCTCTGATTTTTTCTATACTTTTTTCATCACCATGAACGGTATTAACTGTTATGGCATTTTGAGTCTTCAGCTCACTTATCGCTGGTACTTTGAGCAATTGCGCAGTAGGTTTTTCTTTGTAAAAACTCTGACCAAGTCCAATCTCTTCGAGAGTTAAAAACTGAGATCCATTCTGTGCTCCTAGTTCGCTAAACTGGTCAGTTGCAATTCTGATAATAGAGCCAAGCTCGATATCGCGTCTAAAACTTCCCGCTATGCCAATATTTATTATCGCATCGTACCGGCGCGTGGCTAGACGCTGTCCAAGCATGAAAGCCGTTGGGACCATACCTGCTCCCGTAACTAAAATATCTACCGGATAGGAATTTTGTTGTGCTAGGTTTCTGTATTTCGATATTTCATTCTCAGTCGCCGCGACAATTAATATTTCCATAGTTAGTTTTATTACGAATATACAATAATAAAAGCACGACCTTGAAAGTCGGCATGTCAGCACTATTTTCGGTTCAATATACTATCTTTGTACACATGATTCATATTACACGAAGAGAACGTTTTTCGTCTGCCCATAAATTGTATAGGTCAGATTGGTCGGATGAAAAGAACTTGGAAACATTCGGAAAGTGCTCGAACCCAAATTGGCATGGTCATAACTACGAGCTGTTTGTGACTGTAAAGGGCGATATTAACCCAGAAACAGGATTCCTGATCGACCTTAGAGTATTGAAACAAATTATATTAGAAGAGGTGATTGAAAAACTCGATCATAGAAATGTCAATCTTGACGTAGATTTCATGCAAGGGAAAATGGCTTCAACCGAAGTGATGGCCGTCGAGATCTTTAATCTATTGGCACCTAGAATTCAAGCTGAGGGAGCAATTCTTCATTCAGTTAAACTCTGTGAGACAGAGAATAATTTCATTGAGTATTTCGGTAAATAAGCCAGGAACATACTGAAAAAATAACATGAACAAAACAGATAAGATAATTACAAGCGAGGGCGAAGGTGTTGATGGGTATGTCAAAATAGACAGATATAATGTTGATACGGTAAATAGAATTGCCGAGCATTACGGGGATATTTTAGCAGCGCTAGGAGAGGATCCAAATCGAGAAGGTCTTTTGAAAACACCTGAGCGTGTAGCTAAGTCACTGCAGTTCTTGACCCACGGCTATGATATTAATCCTGCGGAAATATTAAAAGGAGCCATGTTTGCTGAAGAGTATAGTCAGATGGTAGTTGTCAAGGACGTCGAAGTATACTCGTTATGTGAACATCATATGCTGCCTTTTTTTGGGAAAGCTCATATTGCGTATATACCAAACGGGCATATTGTCGGGCTAAGTAAAATCCCACGTATCGTAGATGCTTTTGCGAGAAGACTACAGGTTCAGGAGAGATTGACAAATGAAATTAGAGATTGTATTCATGAAACCCTGAACCCTCTTGGGGTAGCAGTTGTGATGGAATGCCGTCATCTATGTATGTCGATGCGAGGCGTACAGAAGCAAAATTCAGTGACAACGACATCTGCCTTTACCGGTGAGTTCGCTAAAGAGCGTACACGAAATGAGTTTTTGAGACTGATAACAGCAAGTTTAGATTAAGAAGAATCAATTAAGAAGAATCAAAGCAATGAAAACAGCATACGTATTTCCCGGACAAGGAGCACAGTTTGTCGGAATGGGAAAAGAACTATACGGCTACAGCAGCCAGACTAAGGAACTCTTTGAACAGGCTAACGAAATACTTGGCTTCCGGATTACGGACATTATGTTTGATGGTACCGATGATGAGTTAAAACAGACCAACGTAACACAACCATCAATCTTTTTACATTCAGTTATTTTAGCAAAGGCATTAGGAGACTCTTTTAAGCCTAATATGGTTGCCGGGCATTCATTGGGGGAATTTTCTGCATTGGTGAGTGCTGGTGTGTTTGATTTTGAATCCGGATTAAAACTTGTTGCAGCTCGCGCTAATTCGATGCAGAAAGCCTGTGAATTACAGCCTTCAACAATGGCAGCAGTGCTTGGTCTAGATGACTTTGTCGTTGAAGATGTATGCCAACGAGTAAGTGACGTAGTCGTTCCTGCAAATTATAACTGCCCTGGGCAATTGGTCATTTCTGGTAGTATAGCCGGGATTGATCGAGCATGTGAGCTTTTGATAGAAGCTGGGGCGCGGCGAGTTCTTAAGTTGAACGTAGGCGGAGCATTTCACTCACCGCTAATGGAATCAGCCAGAGTTGAACTGGAGAAAGCGATCGAAGCAACAACATTTAATACTCCCATATGCCCTGTATATCAAAACATCGATGCAAAACCCTACTTAGATTCAGATCGTATCAAAAATAATTTAATCGAACAATTAACCGGACCAGTGAAATGGTCGCAGATTGTGTCTGCTATGATTGAAGATGGTGCAACAAAATTTGTAGAAGTAGGACCAGGAAATGTCTTGCAAGGACTTGTTAAAAAAGTAGATCGTAAAGCTGATACATCAGCGGCATCGTTATAAGGAAGGGCCAAACAAGTAGTGAATAGCTCCATAGATTTTCAGTTCTGTGGAGCTTTTTTATTACTTTTATGCGAACTGATTTTATTTTGTGAATAACATTTTAAAGATACGCATTCTTTTGCTGCTGCTTACACTTTGTTTCGCAGGCACCGCAATTACAATAAATCTCACTTATCAAGAAAAAGAGATCCTTCTTATTGATGGAAAGGAAGTAGAAGATAATCTTCATAGGAAAGAAGCTGTGGTGGCGTCTCTTTTTAATGATTCAGAATTATTTTCACGGTTACGATCCATCGAACATGATTATTCTTTACAGGATTATGTTATCAATGATTTAGGGAATAAGAGCAATATCTATTTATATACTTACTCTAATAACGATCTTGTCTTCTGGGGGTCGGAACAGATTGTCCCGCGATCTGATGCTGGCATACGAGAAGGGAGCAGTGTGATTTCTTGGAAAAACGGTTGGTTTGAGGCTCAAAAAAAGAGTTCGGGTGGCTTCTCTGTCGTGTGTCTAATTCCAATAAAGGCTAATTACTCGCTATCTAACAGATACCTGGTAAATGAATTTTCGAGCGACTTAATCAATACCCCAAATCTTGATGTTGCTTCATACGATGATCGTTTTGTCTACAATCTGAGAAACAGTGACGGTGAATACTTACTATCTTTAAAATTGAGATCGAGTGTATTTAATACATTCTACTCTCGTCTTGAATTAATCATGTGGTTGCTTTTTGCCTTTACAGCAACTTTATTGGTTACCTCTATTTGCACTTGGATTGCTAAAAAAGGCTGGGTGAAATCATCTATTCTTCTCTTGGCTATTTATTTGTTCGGAGTCCGATATCTTGATTTAAAAACGCAATGGTTGGCGGAGAACTTCTATTCAGGCTTTTTCGATCCGAAGATATACGCTTCCAGTTCAATCTTACCATCACTAGGTGCGTTGGCTTTCCATGTGTTTGCTGCAACTTGGTTGATATGTTATATCTATCAATGTCGATTTGAACTGGTTTTTTTTAGGACAGATCGTAAATCCTCACGATTTACTCAAATACTGGTTTTTTTGACATCAGGAGCGCTCCTTTATATATGTTGCGAGGCCGCTGTATATATATTTGAGAGCTTAATCGTCGATTCGAGTATAAGCTTTGAAGTTAATAACCTGTTAAATCTAAATATTTATAGCTGGTCAGGGATCTTTTTGCTATGTCTCGTTGTCTTTTGCTTTTATCTTCTTATAGAAACCCTCATAGTTATTATTAAGCGACTTGACATGAGCCGTAGAGATCTTTTCTTATTTTCTGTCGCGGTGGTAGTTTTGTGTCTTGTTATTAAGCTACAATTAAGAAGCTTGTCGATATCGGCATTTCTGATGATTGCGATTGTCTACCTTAAGGGGTGGACGGCAAACATTAGTAAGCGTTTTAATCTGGCCCTATTCGTAGTTATCTTGTTTCTTTTTGCAGGGATCGCTTCCTTGAAGCAAAGTGCATTTCAAAACAAAAAGAACTTGAGTAATCAATTACTCGCCTTGCAAAAATTAGAATCTTCGGAAGATCCTGATGCCGTTCTATTGTTTATGGAAATAGAAGAAAGTATTGTTAATGATCATCTACTGGAAGAGTATTTTTTAAATCAACCGAATACACCACAAAAGCTGATTAGGGAGGAATTACGGAGCAAATATTTTGGAGGATACTTAGCAAAGTATGACTTTCATGGATATGCGATTTCGACAGACTCAGCAAACAATAGCGCAATGGCGATGTCAAAGTTTACCTATTATAAAGATAAGGTAATCAGTGGCTCTCGGAAAATATCTAAAAATTTTTATCGCCTTTCGCATTCTATCGGATATATCAACTATTTTGCACTTTTACCTATTCGCCATGATGATGAGATGGTGGGCACCTATCTTATTGAATTGAAGAATAGATCTTTGGGCAGGTATACTTCTTCTTTAGAATTACTTTTTTCGGGTACGACCGTAGACAGTCCTAATGAGTATGAGAACTACTCCTATGCCTATTATAGTCAAAGTGAGTTAAAGACACAACACGGGTCCTACCAATACCCAGTCAATGCAGTGATTCCTTCATCGGAATCAGACAGATATATGCAATACACATCGAACGGCTATAATCATATCTTTCACAGCCCAAATGACGATGACCTCCTTATACTAAGTAGCAAAGCTCAAAGCGGCTGGCAGCAGTTAGCTTCCTTGTCATTCCTATTTCTTGTATTTCTTGTATTTTCAATTCTTATTTATACAGTTCAATGGATTGTATCTGTTTTGAATGATTATGATTTTAGTTTTAGAAACTTTAGATGGTCAGTCATCATTCTGCAAAACAGAATACTCTACAGTACTAGAATTCAGGCCTTTGTTGTACTTGCCGTGGTCGGGACACTAGTTATTGTAGGTTTTATCTCTTTTTTTAGTTTAAGCGGACAATATAAGGTGCGGCAAGAAAACGCTATTATTCGACAAATATCACAAATAGCACGCGGGGTTGAGGCTAAATTGTCTGTAGAGAATAAAGATATTGAATCGATCAATATTGAGCAGCAATTTAGTACCACTGCAGAAGTTAACGCTACTGATTTAAATTTATATAACCTTAGCGGAGAGCTTCTCTATAGCACGCAGAGCAAAATCTTTGATTTGGGTCTTATTTCGGAGTATATGAATGCGAATGCATGGTTAAACATGCATGAT
This sequence comes from Pedobacter indicus, assembly GCF_003449035.1. Lineage (NCBI taxonomy): Bacteria > Pseudomonadati > Bacteroidota > Sphingobacteriia > Sphingobacteriales > Sphingobacteriaceae > Albibacterium > Albibacterium indicum. The sequence continues at coordinate 622,677 of NZ_QRGB01000001.1, read as the reverse complement.
TATAAACGAGAGGAGTTTGTCCACCATGAGAGTATTGGAGGGTTGGATTTTCTAACTGCATATACGCCTTTGAAAAATGATAGAAATGAAACGATTGCATTTTTAGCACTACCCTATTATTCGAATCAAAAAGATTTGGATCAGCAGGTTGGGTTGCTTCTAAATACAATTATTAATGTATATGCCTTGGTCTTAGTTATATTAGGGCTATTCGCAGTTTTCGTTGCTAACAAAATTACGGCTCCATTAACGTTGGTACAAAAAAGTTTGGCGAAAACCAATATTGGCAAAAAGAATGAGCCTATCTTTTGGAAACGGAACGATGAGATTGGCTCACTTATTAAAGAATACAATAATATGTTGGTGGCTTTAGATAATAGTGCAGATCAGATTATGAGATCCGAACGTGAATCTGCGTGGCGCGAGATGGCAAAACAAGTAGCACACGAAATAAAAAATCCATTAACACCATTAAGGCTAGGAGTGCAATTGTTAGAAAGATCATGGAAGGAGCAAGACCCTAATTTTGACGAAAAGTTTAAAAGATTTACTCAGTCATTTATCGAACAAATTGAGAGCTTAAATCATATCGCCTCGGAATTTTCAAATTTCGCTAAAATGCCCGATACGAAACTAGATGATGTTAAGATAATCGACATGATAGAAAAAGCGATTGATTTACATAGCGAAAATCCACAGATCAATATAGAGTTTGATAGTCGGACGAACAGAGAAATACTGGTACACGGTGATCAGGATCAGCTACTCAGATCTTTCAACAACCTTATTAAAAACTCGATCGAAGCTTGTGTCGGTCAGCCACAGTGTAAAATGAAAATTATCACGGAGATAAAAAGACCTGGCTACCTTAGCATAACAGTACAAGATTTTGGAAAGGGGATTGACGAGTTAGTGCAGGCGAGGATATTTCAGCCGAATTTCACTACCAAAAGCTCCGGAACGGGACTAGGGTTGGCTTTTGTGAAGCAAGCTATAGAAACGATGAGGGGAACAATCACCTTTAAAACAAAAAAGGGAGTTGGCACGACATTCTTTATTACGATGCCTATAAAAAGCCGCTAGTTATTTTAATATTACCGAAGCTCTGCCTAAAACACTTTCGGTAGTATATAGTATCACTGTATAGGTTCCTTTCTGAAACTTATATTCTTTTGGGATCCATTCTATGCTATACTGCTTACCGTCATTCTGGAAGTCTATAATTGTAGCTTGAGTATACTGAATTTCTTCGTTGTTTACTTTAAATAGATCTCCATTCGTGAGAAGGTTGCCACTCGGTTCAGTGACACGATAGTAAATCGTATGTTCGCCCGTTGGGGCTAATGAGTTGTTGGCTATTGCAAAATGGATTCTAAACTTATCGGTTCTTCTTGCTCTGGTTTCTGCATCTGACTGCTCACCATCATTTATTCTTTGAGGTGTAATGCTCATAGACGACACCTTTAATACTGACGCAGATTTCACCATTTCTTCCAAACCTGTATTTTCTTGCTCCAACTCGTCGACTCTTTCTGTGATTGTGTTTACTGAGCTTTGGAGATCATCTTTTTCAATTGAAAGCTGGTGGTTTTCAGCTCTCAGATCTTCCAAGTCATTGCTGTATTGTTCCACCAACAATCTCAAACGTCTTATTTCTTGTTGAGTTCTAAGTAGATCGTCCTGACTAATATTTGGGTTCTCGTCAAGCTGGCTCCTCAATTCAGTAATTAATTCGCGAGCAGCATCATGCTCTTGTTTAAAAGATGTTGCCAATTCTAGGTTCTCAGCAGTAACTCGGTTTAATTCCGCTTCGATACGGTCTATCTCGATTTCCAGTTGGTTTTTTTCCGAATTCAGGACTTCTACCTGTTTGCCAAGATTTTTGTAACGTATGGCATAGTACGCATTAGTTGCTAGCAATGCGACAATAGCAAGTATAAAGAAATATATTTTACTCGAGTTTTTAGGCTTTTCATCCTGCGTAGACTCGTCTTCCAATATTAATTTCCCATTCTTAATTTCCATAACGTTTTAACATCAATAAAAAGAATTGTAAATGACTGAAGCAAAAATTATTCCAAATAAATCATCTCTTTTTTCGTTGATAGTTAGAGCTGTTGGTTATCTTTGACGCTTGCTAATATGTCGCTTATGTTAAGAAGGAATTTTAGACGATTATTTTCACTATTATTGCTGTTTGCGTGTTCTGTGAATATGCTTGCAGCGCAAGACAATATACTAAAGAAGAGAGAATTTAGAGGAGTTTGGATTGCAACGGTTGTCAACATTGACTGGCCGTCAAAACCGGGCTTAAGTGCTGCTCAGCAAAAAGCTGAACTTGTACGAATCTTAGATGCTCACCAACGCGCTGGGATTAATAGTATAATCTTCCAAATCAGACCAGCGGCTGATGCATTGTATGCCAATTCGAGAGAACCTTGGAGTGAGTACTTGACCGGTACCCAAGGAGGTGACCCTCAGTATGACCCTTTAGAATTTGCTATCCAGGAGGCACATGCAAGGGGTATGGAGTTGCACGCATGGTTTAACCCCTACCGTGCAACATTTAGCGGAGGGAGCAGCATAGCGCGTGATCATGTTACACGCCGACATCCCGATTGGTTTTTTAGCTACGGTGGGAAGAAGCTTTTTAACCCCGGCCTTTCCGAAGTTCGGGAGTACATTACGTCGGTTGTGATGGATGTCGTACGTGCTTATGATATTGATGGCGTTCATTTTGATGATTACTTCTACCCCTATCCTACGAAAGAAGCAATTCCAGATTATGCGACCTTTAAGAGAAATCCACGAGGGTTTAGCTCAATCGACGATTGGCGCCGGGATAATGTCGATCTTTTGATTAAGAAAGTATCAGACAGTATTCATGCCGCGAAACCCTATGTTAAATTTGGTGTCAGCCCCTTTGGTATATGGGACAATAAGAGGGATCACCCAGAGGGGTCTGAGACCGCCGGCTTCAGCGGTTACCGTCAGCTGTATGCTGACGCAAAGAAATGGACCGAAGAAGGTTGGGTAGATTATAATAGCCCACAACTCTATTTTCCATTTAATTATAAAGCTGCCGCATTTGAAGTATTGCTCGATTGGTGGGCTGACCACAGTTACGGCCGTCATTTATATATTGGTCAAGGAGCCTACCGTGCGAATGAGGGTGGGATGGGCTGGCGCGAACCCGATCAACTATCAAGGCAAATACATTATTTACGAAAAAATGACAACGTTCAAGGAAGCATTTTCTTTAGCTCTAAATCATTAACCAATAACATAAGGGGCTTTAGGGATTCTCTACAATATAATCACTATCGTTATAGGGCATTACCACCGACAATGCCTTGGATTGATAACGTCCTGCCGAACGCCCCAAGAGGTTTGACGCTGCGCGTAACCGGAGGTAAAGCAATCACACTACATTGGCAAAAGCCGGATCCTGCTGAAGACGGAGACAAAGCATACGGCTATGTTGTCTATCGGTTTGAAGCAGGCGAAGGAATAGACTTAACGAACCCGAAAAACATTTTGCATATCTCATTTAATAGCCGTTATACAACGTACACGGACGACTCCGCTCGCAAAAATGCCCGCTATACGTACGTGATTACAAGTATCGATCGGATGAAGAACGAGAGCGGACCCTCAAATACCGAAACAATTGTTTTTCAGTAACAGGATTTTTCGCCACGCTAAAATTAAAACTTCATAAATAAACATTATATTTGCTCGTCCACGGATATGACTTTACATTAATTAAATATGAGAGAAATACAGTTCAGAGAGGCCCTTCGAGAAGCGATGAGCGAAGAGATGAGGAAAGATGAGAAGATCTTTTTAATGGGTGAAGAAGTTGCCGAATACAATGGTGCTTACAAAGTGAGCCAGGGAATGCTTGATGAATTTGGAGAAAAACGTGTTATCGATACACCAATATCTGAACTCGGTTTTGCAGGTATCGGTGTTGGTGCCGCGATGAATGGCCTGAAGCCCATTATCGAGTTCATGACATTCAACTTCTCGTTGGTAGCGATTGATCAGGTTATAAACTCTGCCGCAAAGATGAATTCGATGAGTGGCGGACAGTTCCCTCTGCCGATGGTTTTTAGAGGACCTACCGGTAATGCAGGGCAATTGGCAGCGCAGCACTCGCAGAATTTTGAAAACTGGTACGCAAATACGCCCGGCTTAAAGGTTGTCGTTCCTTCAAACCCCTATGATGCCAAAGGCCTATTGAAACAGGCGATCATCGATCCGGATCCGGTTATCTTTATGGAATCTGAGGTGATGTACGGAGATAAGGGGGATGTTCCTGCGGATGAGTATTATCTTGAAATTGGTAAAGCGAATATTGTTAAAGAAGGCAAGGATGTTACGATCGTGAGCTTTGGTAAAATGGTGCCTCGAGTGGTAATTCCTTCATTAGAGGAATTAAAAAATGAAGGGATCGATGCAGAACTGATAGATCTTCGCTCTGTTAGGCCGATTGACTACCAGGCTATTATAGATTCCGTAAAAAAGACCAATCGTTTAGTTATCGTAGAGGAAGCATGGCCGTTGGCTTCTATCTCATCTGAGATAGCGTATAAGATTCAAAGCGAGGCTTTCGATTACCTGGATGCTCCGGTAGTTAGAATTACCTCTGCCGATGTTCCTATTCCCTATGCCCCTACTTTATTAGAAGCGGCATTGCCTTCAGTAAATAAAGTTGTTAAAGCTGTCAAAGAAGTTCTATACAAAGTGAAATAGGACGCAGAAAATTTAAATAGTTGAATTAACAAGAAAAGCCCGATATCCCATCGGGCTTTTCTTGTTATGGAGTATTCCGATGGTGCTATCGTCGACCTAAATTAAGCAATTTCGATAGCTCGTAAGTCCTGCTGTTTCTCGTGTCAAGAAAGCAACAAAAAGCAACGAAAAATAAATTACCTTGGTAAAAACATGTTAAGGGTAATTAACTATTAATTGCCTAATGATTCCCTATTCCACCCCTTCAAATTGATGAAAATAGGGAGTGATCAGGAAATAAATCGGCAAGGAATCCTCCATGATGTCGAACGAGTCCTTTCCGTCCTGTCACCGATGTTTACGAATAATGTTGCGATATATCTGGCTTTGCTGGATACAGCAAAACCAACCTTCTTTTAGATGGTTTATGCTTGTTTGCGATTAGTCAAGGATTAGTCAATAAGGCTGATTTGTCTTCGGATACTCTCTTCAAGTGATATGATGGTTTCCGTTCTTTGAATCCCCTTGATTCCTTGTATTCCTTCATTGAGTACTTGGCGGAGATGATCTGTGTCTCGACAGATGATCTTAGCAAACATGCTGTATGATCCGGTGCAATAGTGTAGCTCAACTACCTCTTTTACTTTGCGGAGCTCTTCAACGGCGTGGTTGTATTGCGAGCCTTTTTCCAGATAGATGCCTAGGAAAGCGGTTATATCGAACCCGATTTTTTGAGGGTTAATCGTTAAATTGGAGCTTCTGATGATCCCTAGATCCTCCATTTTTTTCATTCTTACATGGATGGTTCCTCCAGATACAACAAGTTTTTTTGCGATTTCTGTATAAGGGACTGATGCATCGTTCATCAGGATCGATAAGATTTGGATATCCAAATTGTCCAATTCAAAATTTGAATTCTTCTTTTCCATAAATTGTTAAAGGTTGTAGGTGTGGTTCTATACTCCTGTAATTCTTCTATTATTTGGCATCAAAGTGACCCATAAATTATAAATTTAATAAATATTCGGATGATTTACCAAAAATATAAAAAAACAATATAAAATCAATTATTATTACAATTAATAAAAAGCATCCTCCTGTTTTGATGTCGATGCCCCTTAATCTACTTCTTGCAGCGTCATAGTATTTGCAAAAAGCTTATATTTGATGAAAATGCTACAAAATGGAAATAGTAACAGTAGATGAATTAAAAAAGAAAATCGAAGAGAACGAGGATTTTCAGCTAGTGGATGTTCGGGAAACTTTTGAATATGAAACATCCAATATCAATGGAGAGAATATTCCATTGGCAAATATACTTTTAGAAAAGGATAAAATTTCGAAGGACAAGCCGGTTATTATTCACTGTCGCAGTGGAAAACGAAGTGCTCAGGCAGTTAAATTACTTGAAGGGCAAGGTTTTTCTAATTTGGCGAATCTTGAAGGTGGGATCATCGCTTGGCGAGATCAGTTTGATCCGGATATGATTGTGTACTAAAATGGTAAAAAAGCTTTTGTATAGTACTTTCCTTAATATTGGGATCATGGTTTTGTTGTATTGCGGGTTCATCGCAATAAATACAAAACAGTATTTACTTCTAATGGGTATTATCCCGGGTTTAGCGTTGTTGATATACCTAAAAGTCCGCCTGTTGAGGAAAATTAGAGCTACTAGTGAAAAATAATTGTGCACAACCCTATTGGATACTACGTCAAAGGAATTAAGGAAGGGGCTTATGGTGTGTTGGCTCGAGCTATTAGCTTAGTCGAAAATGATGCACCCCTCTCCTGGCAGATATTGGAGCACCTCTCTCCTTCTACGGAAGTTCCGGTGGTTGGATTCACGGGACCACCAGGTGCTGGTAAGAGTACGTTGGTGCGAACTGTTGTCGAGAATTTTTTGAGTGAGGGTAAAAGGGTAGCCATCATAGCGGTTGACCCCACGTCGCCATTTACTAAGGGATCATTATTGGGTGACCGGATTAGAATGCATTCGGTATTCAATCATCCGGATATATATATTCGGTCTCTAGCGAGCCGGGGTGCACTTGGAGGGTTGTCCTATAAGACAATTGAAATAGTGGATATTTTACGATCGTCAAATTTTGATGCTATTTTGTTAGAAACCGTTGGGGTTGGTCAATCAGAGGTCGACATCGCGGGTCTTGCCGATCGGACGATTGTGGTATTGGTTCCTGAAAGTGGTGATGAGATTCAACATTCTAAGTCGGGGATCATGGAGATTGCTGATCTATTTGTCGTGAATAAAGCAGACAGGGAAGGCTCAGAACGATTCTCTTCCATGTTAAAAAAGACGTTGCGCCAGAACAATAAAGACATTCCTGTTTTGGGCACCCAAGCGGAGCGGGGTCTTGGGACGCGGGAGTTGTTTGAATGGATTGTCAGGCCTCTGCAAGCTGACCGGTCCAAAATATTGACATCGTTAACAGAAAGGGCGTGGCGATTGATTGTTGAACGAAGGGTTCGATCAATAGATAAAGAGCAGTTAGCTGTAAAACTGCAAGAAAGCTTTCTCAAGCCTCAATTTAACCTTTATCGTTTTATTAATACACACTATTAAAACCTTTTATTATAAAAAGTGGCTTGAATAATAGACATTCAAGCTGAAATTAAAGATTGGAAAAGAAAGGGCCTTAAATACAATGGCTTGTTTTTCGATTTTTTTGATATAATTTACGGGGGGGGGGTGTGTTTTTGGAACGGTTATTGCAGATCGCTATCGTGCACGTCTAATGGGTCGGAAACGTCGATTAGAGGTGATTCGTTCCTTAGTCGTTTAAATTTTAGCTAAAAAAAGTTATGTTTAATTTAGGTAAAATAAATATTGGTACGAATTTTGTTTTTGTTGCGTAAATCAAACTATTAACTATTTTTGTATAAAAATTATACAATTAAAATTTTTTAACCTTAAAAAAAACAGAGTATGAACTATTCTACAATTAAAAAAGCAGCATTAGCTTGCACGTTGGTAGCCGCGATAGGTTATGCTGACGTTGCTAATGCACAAGAGCCAGCAAAAGTTTTTGGCGGAAGAAGCCAGTACAGAACTTGGTCTATTGGCGTTAACGCTGGGGCTTTATCACCAGCTGTAGTTATCGGTGGTTTGAGAGATAACTCTCACCCTGAAATCACTTTAGGATACGGAGCTAACATCCGTAAGCAATTCTCACCTCACTTCTCAATGCAGGCTGATTTCTTAAGAGGATCGTTAGAAGCATCTGGTGAGGCATCAGAAGTTAATGATAACTGGCAATATGGTGATGCTTACAAAACAGACCTTAACTGGCAAACTGGTTTGACAGGTAACTTCCATTTCGGTGCAATCGACTTCTTACGTCGTGAAAATTCAGTAGGTTTTTACTTATCTGCTGGTTATAACATCGCAAATTACGAAGTTGTTGAAGGTCCAAATGTTGACGGAGAAGATAGAACTGAACAAGTAATCCCTGTAGGTGGTGGTGTTAAGTTCAAATTAGGAGGTGTTGTTAACTTAGATTTAGGTTACAAAATGAACTTCTTAAATGCTGATAACTTAGATGGAGTATGGGCTAATAACGGTTCATTAGACCACTATAGCTACGGTTATGCTGGATTAGAATTCATCTTAGGAAGCAAAGACAAACCATCTTTAGAGTGGAACAACCCAGTTGCTAATCTTTATGATGAGTTGAAAGACCCAGAATTGAGAAACGAAGTGGAAGCTCTAAAACAACGTGTAACTACATTAGAAGGTACTGTTGATGAGTTAGGAAGAGATTCTGACGGTGACGGTGTTGCTGATAGATTCGACAAATGTCCTGACACTCCTGCGGGAACTGTAGTTGACGGGTCAGGTTGCCCAATCAAATTCCCTGAAACTACTGAAGCAGTAGTTGGTGATTATTCTCCAATTCAGTTTGAGTTTGATAGCTACGTGTTGAAAACTTCTTCTTACCCAACTTTGGATAAAGTGTCACAAGATCTACGTGATAGCGGAAACGCTCTTACTTTAGAAGGACATGCTTCTGCTGAAGGTACTGAAGATTACAACATGCAATTGTCAAAAGACCGTGCAAACGCTGTGAAAAACTACCTAGTAAACTCTGGTGTTGACGCAAACAAATTAGAAGTAGTTGGTTACGGTGAAACTCAACCAATCGCATCTAACGCTACTGAATCAGGACGTGTTCAAAACCGTCGTGTAGAGTTCAGCAAATAGAATTGAACTTCTAAATTTTAATACACATTATAAGAGAGAGTCCAACGATTTCGTTGGACTCTCTCTTTTTAAAGCTCTTCGTTTTGAATATTGCATAATCAAATGTAACTTCGTTTATGTATTTTTTTGGAAAAAGGAGTGAAGATAGGCCTAAGAGTTTTAATTTAAAGGTGATGCACACATTTAATAAAATAGCGATTATCGTTTTTTTATTAGGCCTGTTGTATAAACTTATTGAGTATCTATTATCCTAAATAAAAAAGAAAATATGAAAACAGTTGTCAACACCTCTAAAGCTCCCGCCCCTATAGGACCCTACAATCAGGCTATCAAAGCTGGTAATACCTTGTATATCTCTGGTCAGATACCTATGTCTACCCCTAGTGGCGAACTTGTGAGTGGGGATATCAGTAAAGAGACCAAGCAGGTTATGGAAAATATCGGGTTTATTTTGGAAGAAGCCGGATACAATTTTAGAGACATTGTTAAGACAACGATATTTTTGGCAGATATGAATGACTTCTCAGAGGTTAATGGTGTATATGGTGAGTATTTTGACGACCAAGCTCCTGCTCGAGAAACTGTTGCTGTAAAAACATTGCCAAAAAACGTAAGAGTCGAGATATCGGCGATCGCATTCAAATAGAAAATTTACCGGCTTTTATTGAAGTAGATGGCGCCAGAATTCAATTTAAAGACACCAATTGGGTATTTATCTGGAATCGGGCCCCATCGTTCCGATGTTTTAGCGAAAGAGTTAGGAATATTCGTTTTTGGAGATTTATTGCATCATTATCCATTTCGGTATATTGATCGAACGGTATTCCACAAAATCAATCAGATAGAGCCGTCGGGTTCCGGAGTACAGTTTTTGGGGAGGCTAGTCAGTTACTCTATTCAGGGCGAAAAAAGGACTAGACGCTTAGTGGCGGCTGTAAAGGATGAAACAGGTATCGCCCAATTGGTTTGGTTTCAAGGTATAAGATGGGTCGAGAAAATGCTTAAGGTGGGGAATGTGTATACCATTTATGGGACTCCGACTCTTTTTAACGACCAAATATCGATTGCACATCCGGAAATAGAGAGTTATAAACCCAATCAAGTTAACCGGACATTTCAACCTGTTTACAATTCGACAGAAAAATTAAAAAGGTTATCATTAGATAGTAAAGGGCTCTCGAAAGCCATTGATGTGTTATTGAAATCAGTTCGTATCAACGAGACGATACCACTATACATACGATCTAAATATGAATTGGCAGATTTGCCAGTCGCCTTACGTAATATCCATTTCCCGGAGAGTACAAAATCTTTGGCAAATGCTAATTATCGATTAAAGTTTGAAGAGCTTTTTTTTCTTCAATTAAAGATTCTAAAAAGTAAAATAACCAATAGCGTGCGTTTTGCTGGCCCTATCTTTAAGAACGTTGGGGCGAACTTTAATTCTTTCTACAGTGAGAGGCTCCCTTTTGAGTTAACAAATGCGCAAAAGCGTGTGTTAAAAGAAATTCGCCGCGATACGCTTCATGGGGCACAAATGAACAGGTTACTGCAGGGGGATGTTGGTAGTGGGAAAACCATCGTTGCACTCTTGAGTATGCTGTTGGCCCTTGACAATGATTTTCAAGCATGCTTGATGGCGCCTACAGAAATCCTGGCTCAGCAACATTATCAAGGTTTAAAAGCATTGGTGGGTGATGGTGTTGAAATTTCCTTGCTTACCGGATCCACGAAAAGAAGACAACGAAGTGAAATTTTAACAAGTTTAGCTGATGGTGAGTTACAGATTATTGTTGGCACTCATGCGTTATTAGAAGATAACGTGAAATTTAATAATCTTGGTTTAGCTATTATTGATGAACAGCACCGTTTTGGTGTGCAGCAGCGGGCAAAGTTGTGGAAAAAAAACAAACTTACGCCTCATATGTTGGTGATGACCGCTACACCGATTCCCCGGACCCTGGCGATGACTTTGTATGGGGATTTAGACGTGTCTGTAATCGATGAGCTACCTGCGGGCCGGCGTCCAATCAAGACTGTACATTTGAAAGAAAATATGCGGTTAAGGATGTTTGGTTTGCTTAGGGAGGAGATATCTAAGGGACGTCAGGTATATGTGGTCTATCCATTAATCGAGGAAAGCGAGAAACTTGATTTACTCTATCTAAATGCTGGTCTGGAAGCGCTCGAGCGGGAGTTCCCGCTACCAACATACAAAATTGGTATCGTGCACGGGCGGTTATCACCAAAGGAGAAAGAGTCAGAAATGGAGCGCTTTGTGAAGGGGCAAACACAAATTTTAGTAGCAACGACGGTAATCGAAGTTGGAGTAAATGTTCCCAATGCATCTGTGATGGTTATTGAGAATGCTGAACGTTTCGGGTTATCTCAATTACATCAGCTAAGAGGTCGGGTAGGACGTGGTGCGGAGCAATCTTTTTGTATTTTGATGTCAAAGGATAAGTTGAGTCGTGAAAGTAAAATTCGTTTGGAAACAATGGTTGAGACCAACGATGGTTTCAAAATCGCCGAAAAGGATTTGGAGCTTAGAGGCCCGGGAGATATTACGGGTCTGCAGCAGAGCGGGATCGTTAATTTGAAGATTGCCGATTTGGCGACTGATCAAACTCTTCTGCAGACCGTTAGAAATGAGGTTATTCATATTCTGGACAACGATCCGAATTTGAATCTTGATGAAAATACTTTATTACGAAAAGGATTATCCGGGGAACCCGGTATAGGATGGGAAAAAATATCTTAACAAACACCTATCTTTAAGTTTTGTTAGGGTATTGGGAAGAGGTGTTATTTGTGACGGGAATTTGGTTTAGGCAGAAAATAAGAACATAGGAAAATAAATTAATGGCGAAAGCGAAATATTTTGATACAGCGATAAAGCCGGAACGAGCAATATTGGTGGGTATCATCACTCCATTGGAAGATGAAGAGCTTGAACGGGAATATTTAGAAGAGTTGGCATTCTTAGTGGATACGGCCGGGGGCATAACAGTCTCTTCATTTACTCAGAAAATGCAGAAACCCGATCGGGCTACTTTTGTTGGGAGTGGGAAACTTGACGAGATTAAAAGTTATGTTGATGCGGAAGATATCGATATGGTTGTTTTTGATGATGAGTTGTCTCCAACCCAGCTCAGGAACATTGAACGGGAGCTTAAAGTAAAAATCCTGGATCGAAGTAACCTGATCCTGGATATTTTTGCGCGGCGTGCTAAAAGCGCACAGGCAAAGACGCAGGTAGAGTTAGCCCAGTTACAATATTTACTTCCACGACTAACGCGCTTATGGACTCACCTAGAGAGGCAGCGTGGTGGGATTGGTATGCGCGGGCCGGGTGAAAGTCAGATTGAAACGGATAGACGCTTGATTTTAAATAAAGTCGCGCTCTTAAAAGAAAAACTACGTGCGATAGATAAACAGAATGAAACTCAGAGGAAAAACAGGAAGCAATTAATCCGGGTCGCTTTAGTAGGCTATACGAATGTAGGGAAATCTACGATTATGAATATGCTGTCTAAATCAGACGTTTTCGCTGAAAACAAATTGTTTGCCACGTTGGATACGACCGTGCGGAAAGTTGTTATCGATAATCTTCCGTTTCTCTTATCTGATACCGTTGGTTTCATCAGGAAACTACCACATCACCTTGTAGAGTGCTTTAAGTCGACGCTAGATGAGGTGAGAGAGGCCGACGTGCTATTACATGTCGTAGATATTTCACATCCAAACTTTGAGGATCAGATAAGTGCGGTAAACGAGACACTGAAAGATATTGGCGCGTTAGACAAGCCGATTATTACCGTATTTAATAAAATAGATATTTTTCAGGAACGTCAGGGAGATGAGGATAACCCTGACTTTAAAATGGAAGATTTTGAAAAAAGCTGGATGAAGAAAAATGCTAATCCCGCTATCTTTATCTCGGCGACTGAAAAGGAGAATATTGAAAAATTGAGAACAATGATATACAATGAGGTTCTTACCATTCATAAGACTCGGTATCCTTACGACAACCTTTTGTATTAATTGCAATAGTTTAGATAATCATTATTACTATGGAAAGTAAAAGACAACAGAAATTTGCTAGGATAATTCAGCAGGATTTAGGTGATATATTTCTTCGTGAAGGTAACTCTTGGCTTCCAGGGGTTATGATTACTGTGACCAGTGTACGCGTTACATCGGATTTAGGCATAGCGCGCGTTTACTTAAGCTTTTTAAATGCCAAGTCGCCTCAGGAGGCAATTGATCAGGTTAAGTCAAAATCAGGTGAGATACGGTATAAACTAGGGAACAAGATTAAGGATCAGGCGAAAAGTGTCCCTACATTGGAGTTCTTTATTGATGACAGCGTGGAATATCGGCAGCATATTGATAAGCTATTTGACGAGATTAATAAGGGTAAAGCAGGTAATAAGGGAGCCGACAATGGCGACGCCTAGCTGTGCGCGTTGCCGGTTAGAATCTTTTTTTTCGCTTTAATGCGGGAAATTTCATCTTGTAATCTACATTTACGCGCCCTTTTGCTATTGCATCTAGCTTGCTTTTTAATAATGCTTTGCGTAATGGTGTAATATGATCAGTAAATAGTTTGCCCTCGATATGATCATACTCATGTTGAATGATTCTCGCGGCTAGGCCGTCATAGGTCTCCTCATGTTCTTCCCAATTTTGATCTAGATAATTGATGGTAAGTTTAGAAAGGCGAGAAACATCTTCTCGGATATCAGGAATACTTAAACAACCTTCGCTAGAGGACCATTTCTCTCCCTCTTCCTGAATGATAATTGGGTTTATGAATACTTTTTTAAAATCTTTTAACGGTGGTTCGTCTTCTTCGTAAGGAGAGGCATCGATTACGAACAACCGAATTGATTTGCCGATTTGGGGAGCGGCAATACCGACACCGGACGCAGCATACATCGTTTCGAACATATTGTCGATAAGGGTATTCAGCTCTGGATAATCTTCGTCGATTTCTTTCGCTTTTTGCCTTAAAATAGGGTCTCCGTATGCTATGATGGGTAATTTCATGGGTCGTATAAAGTTTTTAATAAAGTGCTAATTTATTAATTTTTATCAAAAGAAGGTTCATATAAGAGGGTAGTCAACTGCTCTGTTGTGAACAGTTCGTTTGCAACTTCCCATAAATCGTTCGCAGATACGCTTTCAATTTGCGAGTAGATTTCATCGAGCGTTTGTACATATCCAAGGTCAATCAGATTTTTAGCCATGGAAATAATCAGCGACATTCTGTTCTCTTCTCCCAATGCTATTTGTCCGATAAACTTATTTTTTGCCTGTTTTAAAAGTGTAGAGCCTAATTTTCTTTTTGTAGAATTTTTTATCTCTCGGAGAACGAGGGCGCGTGCTTTTTCTCCTTTATCAGCTTCGGTGCCAAAATAAATTGAAAAGACCCCCGCATCAGAATATGGCGTGTAGCTTGACTCAATTGTATAGGCGATACCGTGTTTTTCTCTGACCAAAAGATTGAGGCGGGAGCTCATTCCCATACCACCGAGATAATTATTGAGTATCATTAACGGCATTTTTTTTGGGTGGTTAACAGGGTAGGCACGTGTACCCATCATGTAATGTGCTTGGTTGATGGGTCTTTTTAACGAAAGATTTGCTGGAAGAATTGCGGGTGGTGGCAAACGTTTGCGCGCTACTTTATGATTTTCCAGATGACTGAAGTATTTCGATGCAATTCGTTGTATGTAGCTCAGCGAGTAATTTCCCGTTATACCCAATACCATATTTTCTGGTTGGTAATGTTTTTCTACGAAAGCAAGCACGTTGGGTTTCTCCAATGCGCTTAGATCTTTTTCTGTGCCTAGAATGTTATGTCCTAACCCACTCCCGGAAAAGATAAGATCCTCGAAGTCATCCATTATGGCATCTTCAGGACTGTCTTGATATGACGATATCTCATCCAATACGATGCCTTTTTCTTTTTCGATGTCTTCATTAGGAAACACAGAGTTAAAAAGGATGTCCTCAAAAAGGTCAATCGTTCGGGTTAAATGGGGATTTAAAAAAGATGCATGAATGCAGGTATATTCTTTGGTTGTATATGCGTTTAAATCGGCACCAACCAACTCCAGTCGATTTAAGATCTGATTGGTGCTTCTCTTTTTTGTTCTCTTAAACAGGAGGTGTTCGACAAAGTGAGCTATCCCGAATTCGCCGTTCTGCTCATCTCTTGTGCCCACATTAATAATCATACACGCGTGTGTGATCGGCGAGTTTGTGGGGTGGAATACAATACGAAGCCCGTTTGCCAGGGAAAAAATATGGTGATCCATTAGCGTGCAAAGATAGGAAAAAAGCTAGAGCTAAGCTCAGCTTAGCGTGGACCCGGAGGTCCGAATCTTCCCGGCATTCCGGGGCCTCTGCGTTCTCCTTGTTCTCTTCCGCCAGTTCCACCTGCGAATTTATCAAATCGATACGACAATGTGAGCATGAAATATCGGGCAAGACGGTTGCTTCTTCTGTCATTTATTGTATTCTCGGTAACGGTTCTTGATATATTAACCTGCTCGTCTAGCAGGTCATATCCTTGAAGACGCAGGGCGCCCTTGTTTCCTTTTAGGAATTGCTTCTCGAGGTAGGTATTAATAATAAAAGGGTTTGCGTCAACATCTGAAGTATACCCTGAATTGGACATTTTATTTAAGGTTAATCCCCATAAGAATGTTGGAGTAAAATACACCTTGCTGTCCATCTCCATTGACCAGGTATGGATATTTAAATTACTTCGGTTATCTATTGAGTTCTGCGTTGTATTAAAAGAATAGCGTACCCCTGGTGTTACTTCGAGCCATTCTTTCGGGTTTATTTGCATGTTTAAGCCCTGTGATAGCACCCAGTTCTGTGCCATATTCTTTTCACTATTGGTGAATGAGATATTATTATTGAAGTTCGCCGATCCATTTAAAGAGACGACATACTTTCTATCCAAAAATGGTTTTGAGTAATTATAGAATCCACGCAAACTATAATAGCCATCTGTATTGAGATAAGTTGTCGATTGTACAACACCGTGTACTTCATCGATACTTTGAACCCGGTTCGAAACAACTTTGTCGTTCGTCATGGTACCGTTTAGCATGACAAAGAGGGAGTTCCCGGATGCATAATCGAAATTGTTATATCTGAAATAAAGATTATGAGAGAACTCTGCGGCGAGATCGGGGTTTCCGGTGACTGGGAACTGAGGGTTTGAGATGTCGGTTACGGGCTGTAACTGAGAATAGCTGGGCTCGTTCGGTCGTCCGGAATAGTTAAAACTTAGTCGTTTTGTTCGCGAAAATCGATATTCGAAACGGGCAATCGGGGCGAAGTGTGTCGAATTCCGCGAGAAAGATAGTGATTCGTTGTTGATAACCGTATTGCCTTTTAATGAAGACGGTTGTACACTTGCGCCGATAGAGTAATTTAACTTGTCTGTCCGGAATCTGTAGTTAAGATTGATGTTGTTATTGATGAATTTATAGTCGTAGATATTGCTTAATTCTGGATTATACTCAGTTTCACCATCCGGATTTACCGTATTGGCTATTCGGTCGTTATCGTAATTTGAGAAGTCATAGCGATATTCTAGCTCGATATTACTGTTTTCTCCTAAAGGTTCGATGTATGATATCGAGGTACCACCATTTAGTCGTTTGTTTTGTAAGTCAATTAACTGTCGCTGATATATGCTGTCTTGACTGGCATTCATGCCAAAAAGGTACGTTTCGGTTATTTCGTCGCGATCACTTTCGGTACTTGCGTTGTTAATCGAAAAGTTCACGAATAGGTTTCGACCTTTATCATTAAAACGATGATTGAATAATCCACTCACCCCAACATTGGGAGAGCTATTATGGTTTACGTTATTTCTATTTACGAAGTTTTCTAACTGTTCGTTTTGTGAGAACTGCGAATTCTGTAGTGAAGTACCATTTGATGTACTTAGAGAAAAGGATGGGGATAATTTGAAAAAGTTATTGTCATCCAGTTTATATTCTACGTTCCAGTCGAAACGGTGGTTGTTCCCGATCGTCGCTTCGTCTGTGTTTCCCTGATTAGTGATGATTAAACTATCTGGATAGGTGTTTTGGTTAAAAGAGCTACTTAGGGTCGAATTATCGTTATGACTATAGCTATAACTGCCGTATGTCGTGAGCTTTTCGTCCCAAAAAGATTTGCGATAGTTGAGACCAATCGACCCTGTGGTTGTCAACCCATTTTGATTTCCTCCAAATCCGCCTCCAAATCGTCCGCCCCTCATACGCCTAGCTCCGCCACCTTGCGTATTAAAATCGAATAAATCCGCGTTGGTGTTGTTTAAGTTGGCTAAGGTGGAAAATTGTCTAGAATCAGCGAAGGAGCTGTACATACCAGTCAACTGATAGCGCTCCTCAGTTCCTCCACCTACTCGGAAATTTCCGAAATCTCCACGATTTTTTTCAGGGGCAATTTCTATGTTTAAGACACGTTCGGGATCACCGGTTCGATTTCCGGTTAAATTAGCTTGATCACCGTAATCATCTATAATTTGAATTTTTTCGATGATGTCAGCTGGCAGATTTTTTGTTGCCGTTTTAACATCCCCTCCAAAAAAGTCTTTCCCATTAATTCTTACTCTGGCCACTGATTCTCCTTGTGCTGTAACGTTTCCATCTTTGTCTACCTCTACTCCGTCCAACTTTTTCAATAGATCTTCTGTAACCGCTCCATCCCTCAGCTGGTAATCCTTCGTTCGATATTCAAGCGTATCTTCTTTTACCGTTATCATCGGCGTACCGTCTACCGCAACTTCTCGGAGCAGCTGTGAGGATTCATTAATTAAAAGAGTCCCTAGATCAAGCTGTTTTTCATCGTCAAACTGAAAAGAGAAGGTCTTTGTTTCATAGCCAAGACTGGATATAGTAAGTGAGAACGATTTTGCGTTTACATTTTTGAATTCAAAATTTCCATTAAGGTCGCTTGTTGTCACCAACGAATCAGATATTGTTTTAAGTTTTACGGAAGCCGCGATAACACTCTGACCAGTAGAGTCCTGAAGGAGCCCTTTAACCTGGTTTCCGTTTTGCCCATAAACGGCTGGTAAACCCACTATTAGGCATAAGGTGACGATGATAATACGCATGGAATGATAAGAATTTAAGTATAGGGTTGTTAGTTGTTTGCCAAGGTTACGATGTGCCAGACACCGGGCACTTCTTTGCGAGTGATACCTGATCGTGAAGTGGATCGGCCGTAGGGATCCATGCCATAGTATGGATAGCCGTATCGGTACCTTCTAAAACCAGGATCGGTATATCGAGTGGTAATTATCTCATTAATTCGTAGGTTAACAGCAAAGGGCTTACTTTTATCGATCCCTATTTCATCTAGGCGAATGGCCAGTTCATAGTTTAGTACATCTGCAGAATCGATCTTTGCAGCTGGTCGTATCCCATAGTTATTATTAATTGAGATCATGCCATCTACAATACCATCAAAGTTTCGGACGAAAATTGCGCGAACAGTTTTCAATCCAAATTCACGCCTATTTACTGCTTTCTCCGTACTGCTTTCCTCATTTACGGCTCGCAAAGCAGCTTTATCTGGTAAGGGGAATATAACACTGGGGCCTGGTTTCTCTTTAGCTTCGGTGTTGATGGTAATATTAAAGCCATTGTAAATTGCCTTTAATTGTTGCATCTGGTGAGGAACTTGTATATAGACGTATAAATATTCGTTATCGTTAGCAATACTATATTTTAGACCTTGGTCTTCGTAAAAGTATTGGAGACTATCTTCTTGCCAATCTGAGAAATCAGCATCGATTTGGAGTTTTTCTTTCCAGGCTAATCGTTCTTGAGCCTTGAGTGTTGAGTCAGTAAAAAGACAGATCAACAATAAAAGAATAGTTAAATTAGGGACAGTATTCATGCCATTGCAAATATTGTTTTTTTGACCTAAATTCTATTGTAGAGTTTAATTGTAATGTAAATATTACAAATGGCAGTAAAAACTTCTTCATTTGTGGTTACTTTTATACCGTGTCATTGTCCAAAGAAGAGTTTTGTGATCGCGTTTATGAATTTGCTCGCCAGGTTCCTGAAGGGAGAGTTACAACTTATGGTGCGATTGCTAGAGCTGTAGGTGAACCTAAATCGTCGAGAAGGGTTGGATATGCGATGCGTGTTTCAGATCAAGCAGATAGCCCAATACCGGCTCACCGAGTTGTCAGTAGTTCTGGCACGATTAGTTGTAAAGCGACAAGAGTCCGCCAGTTTCTAGAGAATGAGGGTGTTGATATAGTTGATGATAAAATCAGAGGCTTTAAAAAGCTGTTTTGGGATGAATTTGAAAAATAGCTTAATCCATCTCTAAATCCTCTCGCTCGTCAACTCTAACGTCAAGTATGAATTTATCGTAAAACTCTTGGTCTTGATCAGAATAGGTGCCGTAAGCGTTTAGTATCATACCCGTTTTTCCATCCCCGCTCTCGATAGCGTATAGGACTGCCATGTCTGCAGGATCAGAATCCCCTTCAAAGCGATATGTTTTAACGATGGTTAGTTCATCTGGGTTGTATCGTTTGCTATTGCCTTCTAGATATGCGCCGTCTCTGCCAATTTTAAATTCGTTGCCGTATCCCTTTTCGTTGAGCCGGTTCATAACAAGCGATAGGGGAGTCATTGAAGCTGAAGTACTCATGCTGTATATATTATTTAAATTAAAATAACTTGTGAATTTATGGATATAAACGTCTGTACAATTAATTTGTTTCGTTCAAATAAGCTTTCGATTGTTTTAATCTGGGTTGAAAATGAAGAACTGTGCTTGAGCGGGATCAATTTTTAACTCTTTATTATTATTTAACATAATAAGGTGTCCACCGTTTTGTGCCTTATAGAACTCTTGGCTTTTATCCGAAAAGGAAATCCGTACGATATTATCTTCAATTACGACCCAACTGCCCGTATGCTTCGAAGTTTTTTTGGTTTTACTTTGTATAAATCGTTGAGACTTTACTACTGAATTGTCATTTTTAAAATCTAAGGTGACTTCAATTCCCGGACAATCATCACAGGGAACGGCTCCTTTGTAGACTCCTGCCGGTGCTACAAAAAACAAAGGGCCGCGCGGTCTCCATTCATCGAGCGTTTCGGGTGACACACTTGAACTAGTTAAATCCTGGCTGATTTTTGGGGAACAACTTAACAAAACGGAACTTATTAAAAGAAATAGTATCTGAGGTAATTTTCTTTTCATGAAAACATATTATAATTCAATACCAATAACGGGAATAGTTTGCATAATAGTATAAGCAAATGATTAATCTTTATGCTTGCTACTCTTTTTATATATGCCGAGGTTCACCATTATTGTGCCAGTAAGCATCACAACGGTTATGATAAATAGTGATTCATTGATAAACGGCAATACCTTATAACTCATAGCTGCCAACCCTTGTAACATCAGCGCTAATTCATTCGCGATTATGCCAATAATAAAGACAATCATGCCATACCATAGGAGTCTATTATAATTAATGTATCGCGCATATAGCAGGTATCCCAAAATGAAGATTGTGATCACAGCAAGGAAAACAAGGTGTAAATAACCGATTACGATGGGTCTGTATCCGAAAGCCATGTTGTTTAACGAGGGAATAGCGGATCCAGCTTGCAGGATAACTTTGATGGTATATGCAATAGCGGATAAAAGCAAAAGCCAACTGACCGGAACCGATAAGCTTGGGCGGAGTGCAGGTAAATGTCCTCGTAATTGATTGACGAACCATACCCATCCCATAAGTAATACAATCCCTGAAGCAGCTACTATTAGATAGATTCCTAGGGGAAAATGCATCCACAAGGTAGAAAGGAAATAAGAGATTGCAGTTGCGATACTATAGAACCAAAAAAACTTATTCGTTCCCGTCAGATTTATCCCTTTGTTGTCAAGAATGTTCAGGAACAAACCAAAACAGGAAAAGAAGAAAAACCCATTATACTGAAAGTGTAAAAAGTAGTACGTGGTCGCTTGCTGTATATTGATGTCGCGATTTCTTGAAGCCATTAAGTAAACCAGAAACATGATTCCTAGGGTGGATAAAAATGCAAAGATTATAGAAGCTTTGAACCAGGGAAAACTGGGAAGCTTTACAGTTGATTTCGACATGTCCCTCCATAATTGAACGCCAAAGACGTACATCGCAAGGATGGAACATGTAGAAAAGAAAATAGAAACAGGGCCATATCCTTGAAATAGGAACGAGACCAGCATGCCATATGCAGATGCGAGATTGAAAAACAAGACAAAATTATATTTCTTAAAATGTTGATCACTAAATACGGACGAGACTCTGCATGCCAAGAGGATCATAATCATTTGTGTGATCCAACCGGTCATCGCAAAATGAGAATGGCTGTGTTGTAGGTACTTCTGATTAATGATAGGCAGCGAAAATGTAATTTTGTATCGCAATAGAACTCCTAAAATCGCTACTAACAAGAGGCTGATAAGAGTCAAGTTTATCCATTTTTTAAGGGTCATGATTACTACTTTTTCAGTACGCGATGATTGGTCAGATATGTTCAAAGATAAGTTTTTTAAAACGAAGACAAAGTTTTTAGAAATATACAGGATTATGACCTAAGTCATATTAATGGAAACAATTCGTGTATATATTTGTTTAAATATCATATAAAAGTAAAATTCTCAGAAATTATGAAAAAACTATTCTATTTGGTTCTTGTAGTTGTGTTTGCCTATTCTTGTTCTGGCAATAGTTCCAGCAGCGATACAACGAGTACCTTAAGCACAAATGAAAGTTCGGTGGCGGATGATACTGCTGCAGACGTTCAAACAGAGTATGATGCTCTTGTTGGGGAGGGTAAATTTTCAGAAGATAATTTCGAATTTTCTCATGATTCGGAAATGACTGAAAAAGGGAATGCTATTTATAGCGCTAAATGTCAGAGCTGTCATAAACTCACCGATGAGATGTTGGTTGGACCGGGTTTCAAAGGAGTTAGTGAACGAAGAACTCCGGTTTGGATTATGAATTTCTTGACAAATACAGATGAAATGATTGATCTGGATCCTGCTTTACAAGAACAACTGGAAGTTTGTATGGTTAGGATGCCTGATCAGGCTTTAACGGATGACGATGCACTAGCAATAGTAAACTTTTTCCATGAAAATGACACTAAGAATTAATTAACAATTTGATTTAAAATTATTTAGCGATAGCCTGTTTAGGCTGTCGCTTTTTTTTTGTTTAAAAAAGGATAAAAAACTCTTCTGTTAAAAAATGATTACATTTGTAATAAATGTTAGGCAATGATATTTTCTAAAACATGTGAGTATGCTATTCGTGCAATGATATACGTTTCACAACGATCTAATGAAGGTTTTAAGGTTGGCGTTAAAGAGGTGGCAAAGGGCATCGATTCTCCAGAGCACTTCATCGCAAAGATTCTGCAAGATCTGAGCAGGAAGTCTTTGCTACAGTCGTTTAAGGGACCAAATGGTGGGTTCTTCATAGAGAGTAGTTCAGAAGTAACCTTAGCGGACGTTGTCCGAGCGATAGACGGCGATAAGCTATTTGTAAATTGTGGTCTGGGTTTAGGATATTGTTCAGAAACCCACCCTTGTCCGATCCATAGCGAGTTTAAAAAAATTCGAAATGATGTCTCTCACATGTTGAACTCATCGAAAATAACAGATTATAACGAGCTTCTTAAAAATAAAGAAGCTTATCTACGGTTATTTACGAAAGCAATTTAATAATGATGATGAAAACAGAAAAAGGTGATATTCGGGATTTAGATGATATAAAGAAACTGGTTGACACCTTCTACGATAAAGTTAGGGAAGATGAACTACTTGCCCCCATTTTTAATGGCATAATTCAGGATCGTTGGCCTCAACATCTAAATATCATGTATACTTTTTGGCAAACGGTGTTATTAGGAGAGCATACTTATTTTGGTAGCCCTTTTGTTCCTCATGCAAACCTGCCGGTCGAGCATGTGCATTTTCAAGCTTGGCTTAAATTGTTTAATGAGACACTTGATGAGCTTTTTGTTGGTAAAATAGCAGATGAGGCAAAATGGAGGGCGGACAAGATGGCTGTGATGTTCGAAACAAAAATTAAATATTTCCAATCTAATAATAAACCTTTATCATAGGCTTAAAAAAGTCGAAACAGATCAAACTTTCATGTTAGTGTAAAAAAGTATAGCTTTTCTGTTAATAAAGGATAAAAAGGTCTTTTATTAATAGAAAAGCTATATCTTTGTGATATTAATCCAACGAGTTAATAAAATTAAAACCATTTGCTATGATTACTACAGAAACCCTCGATGTTACGACGATCGAACCAAGATTAAAGCACCCGACTATCTTTCAACATTTTGATGCGCTTAAACCGGGTGAGAGTTTTGTTATTCATAATGATCATGATCCGAAGCCTCTTTACTACCAGTTATTAGGAGAGCGTGGTGCTATTTTTAAGTGGGAATACATGGAACAAGGTCCAACTTCTTGGTTAGTAAAAATTACGTTAAACTCTTCAGGTGCGACGGACGATGCAGAAACGGTGGGGGCAATCGCCGCCAAAGATTACCGGAAGGCTGAAGTCTTTAAGAAACTCGGTATAGATTTCTGCTGCGGCGGAGAAAAATCTCTTAAGGAGGCAAGTGTTGAAGCTGGAATTTCAGAAGAGAAACTGAAAGAAGAGCTTGAACAAGCTAATACGGTAACTACATCGGCCTCTCAAGATTATAATAATTGGAAAATTGACTTTCTTGCCGATTTTATTTCGAATACCCATCATCAATATATCCGCGAAAGTTCAACTGTGATAACCGGTCTAGCAAGTAAAGTAGCTCAGCATCACGGAGCTCAGCATCCTGAACTTTGGTCTGTCAACAAAAAAGTAGAAGCTTTGATGGGTGATCTCCTTGATCATATTTCCAAGGAAGACCAAGTTTTATTCCCCGCAATCAAAGATCTAGTAAACGGCAAAAAGGAGCAGGATTCTTCCGTTGAAACTATTATTAAGGCAATGCATGAGGATCATGACCATACAGGAGAAGATTTGCGTGAGCTTCGAACGTTAACTGATGATTATAAATTACCACCAGAGGCCTGTAATTCCTATACTTATCTATTCGAGAAACTTAAGGAGTTCGAAAACGATACCTTTAAACATATTCACCTTGAAAATAATATTCTTTTTCCGAAGGCAATTCATTTAGAAACACAAAGCTAACGACGTTTGTTGATGAAGCGAAGGCTTTTCCTTTTAATGTTTTATTTACCAATAGGCATCCTCAATATTGGGGGTGCCTATGAAACTTTTAATAATACTGTGGGTATATAATTTATGGTATTTGAAAATTCAAAGACGACGGACTATTCTTCTATTTTGCCGTTCTACGGCACGGCGTCCGTCTTTTTTCTTTTCCTAACGGTTTTAATGTTTATCGCCGCTGACCGATTCGAGACACATTTTTTTAAAGCGGAAACTTTGGCATTGGTTCATCTTGCTGTATTAGGGTGGGGTACGATGATTATTTTTGGAGCAGCATATCAATTGATTCCTGTTATTTTTGGGAAAAAGCTGTATAGTTCAGGCCTTGCCTATGCTTCCTTTTGGTTTCTTCTGTTCGGAACTCTTTTTTTGGCTTTTTCTTTTTGGGGTTTTTTAATAGGCTCTCCCATGGTCACAGGCGGTAGTATGGTATTGATTAGTATCGTGCTTTATAATATCAATGTTATACAAACTTCTAAAAGATCTGATACTTCAATCCAACGAGCATTTCTTATTATATCAGGAATTTGGCTGCTACTAACGGCTTCTATTGGTCTTTTGCTGGCTGTTAACCTATATATACCTTTCCTACCTACCAGCCATATGGAAGTTCTTAAGATACATGCTCATATGGGTTTCGTTGGTTGGTTCCTGCAGTTAATAACCGGTGTTAGCTCCAAGCTAGTACCCATGTTTCTATTTGGAAAGTCTCAGAAGGAGTTTCTCTTACGTGCTTCTTTGGTGTTACAAAATATAGGCTTAGTCGGTTTTGTAGTTGATCAAGGGTTGTTTGGATCATCTCCGCGTATGTTTGTATACTTTGCCATCGTAGTGTGCGGCATGGCGACTTGGTTTTATTATCTTGTAGATGTATACCGGAATCGAGTAAAGAAGAAGGTAGATATGCAAATGAAATACACCTTTATTTCATTACTGTCATTGACTGCCGCCATTTTCATTGTGCCAGTTTTAGTATTTGTTTCCGGCAATCAATGGAGCATTCTGTACGGCATATTTATTATTCTTGGCTGGGTCAGTGGGATTATTTTTGGTAAAACCTTTAAAACCTTACCATTTATCATTTGGAATAAACATTATGAAAACATGCATGGTAGAAAGAATATTCCCTTACCCAAACACCTATATAATGAAAAATACCTTTATTGGCAATTTGTTGTGTTTGTCGTGGCTTTTGTTTCGCTTTGTGTAGGTGTAGGATTATCACACACCCTGATTATCAAAATCGGTCTTTCCTTTTGGATATTGGTGGCCATATTATATAATTTGAATGTAGCTAAAGTTTTTTTTCACAAACCTGTCAGTCATGGAACTTCAACTTAACGATCCCTATTTCCCTGAAAAATCAAAGATCATGACCGCACTTTATCAGGTGGTGGATCCTGAACTCATGGTAAATGTTATCGATCTTGGTTTGGTGTATGACATCGATTTGTCTGTACCCGGCGAGGTGAAAATCGTGATGACATTAACCTCAAAAGGCTGTCCTTTAGGGCACGCGATTGAGCAGGGAGTAAGGAATGCGGTCAATGATATATATCCCAATACAAATGTATTGGTCGATATCGTGTGGGAGCCTGCCTGGACTTTTGAAAAGATTTCCGACGAAGGGAGAGAACAATTAGGGTTTTAATACTCAAAATCAATTATCTAAATGACTCAGGTCACTGTTTGTATTCAGCAGATGTATTAGATTTGTTATAAAGAAAAATAACAATAAAATAAAATTAAATAATTGATTATGAAAAAAGTAAACATCCAACAATTAGTCAAAAAAATGGTTCCTCTCGGAGCTATCGTAATGGCTTCACTTGTCGCAGCTTGTAGCGGCGCGGGAGGTGGTCCCGGCGTTATGGAAGCAACCTTTGAAGGTGAAGGCGATGACTTAGAAAGAATACAACAAGAAATGGTAATGCCACCATTGGTTCCAGTACACGAACAAGTAGCTACTGGAGGGCCTAAGATCGTTGAAGTAACACTAGAGATTGAAGAAAAGAAGATGGAAGTTGCACCGGGAGACTCTATCTGGGCATTGACTTTCAACGGCTCGGTCCCAGGACCTTTAATTGTAGTACATCAAGATGATTTTGTTGAGCTAACACTAAAAAATCCGGCTACAAATGCGATGATGCACAATATTGATTTTCATGCTGCAACAGGACATGAGGGCGGTGCAGATATTTCTAAAGTAAATCCGGGTCAGGAAGTAACGTTCCGGTTTAGGGCAACCCGTGCAGGGGTATTCGTATATCATTGCGCGCCAGGTGGGATGATGACCCCTATGCACGTAGTCTCTGGAATGAACGGTGCAATTATGGTTCTGCCCCGCGAGGGACTAAAAGATGAGAAAGGCAAGTTAGTAAAGTATGACAAAGCATTTTACGTAATGGAACAAGATTACTATTTGCCGAAAAACGAAGATGGTTCTTTTAAAAGCATAGCGACAGCTAATGAAAGCATGACAGAGATGGAGAAATCGATCAGAACGCTGATCCCGACTCATATAGTTTTCAACGGTAGAAGGAACTCCCTCACTGGTAAAAATGCGATGAGCGTAAATGTAGGAGATAATGTATTATTCATCAGTGGCCAGGCAAACAGAGACACTCGTTTGCACTTAATCGGTGGGCATGCCGACTTATTCTGGCCAGGCGGGAAGTTCGCTAATACTCCTTACACTGACTTTGAGACCTGGGCTATTCCTGGAGGATCGGCAGCAGCAGCGTTATATAAGTTCAGAGAGCCTGGCACATATACGTTTCTTAACCATAACTTAATAGAAGCGGTCGCTTTCGGAGCTGTGGCTCAAGTTAAGGCAGAGGGTGCTGAATGGGATAATGCTTTAATGAAAGAAATTACGGAACCAGGACCGATAAAATAAGCATGTTTTGATTTGTTGTTAATAATAAAGGAGCTGTCATTTTTTGACAGCTCCTTGTTCTTTTATCGGAATTTCTTTAACAAACAACTCTCTAGAAGGCCTCTCTAGCTAGTAAACTGGATCATATCAGCAATGATCTTAAGACTTTCATCTTCAATTAAGTCTACCCCTTTTTCTTTCGACTCATCATCTTCTTCACCGACGGGCAAGCCTAAGGATGATCTACGAGCGTCACGTCTTGCTTTCGATCGTTCTTCATTTTTTGCCCGTTCAGCTTTTAACTTCGCTTCCTGTAGTGAGACACTGGTCTCGCTTTCTCGTTTATTCAGATAGGCAATATCCTCCAATAAGTTTTTATACTCAGACGAGGTCTTCATGCGTTCTTCATGTTTGATATTCAAACTATCGATTACACTTCCTAGGTCAGCGACTTCAGAGTATTTTGTTGCATTTATCTGATCCCAAGGTAAGGCTGCAGGCTCTGAGCTTTCACCGAATTTATCAGCTGGATAGATCATCGGGAACTCGATATCTGGAATTACTCCTTTATGTTGCGTGCTGCTGCCGTTAATTCGATAGAATTTAGCCATGGTGATGTTAATTTGCCCGAATGCAGGCGCGTCTTCAGATCCCATAGATCGTATGGAACCACTATCAGCACTTTGAGCTTTTAATAACAAACGATTTGCAGGACTAATAACACGAGCCATGTCGATCGCTGATTGTACTGTTCCCTTTCCGTAGCTTTGTGTGCCTATAATCACACCCCGTCCATAATCTTGTATAGCACCGGCGAATATTTCTGATGCTGAGGCACTGAACCGATCGATCATGACACCCATAGGCCCGTCCCATAAAATTTCTGGATCATCATCACTATCCACTTCAATGCGATTTCTGGTATCTCGAACTTGTACAACCGGGCCGCTTTTTATGAATAAGCCTGTTAGTTCGATAGCTTCCATAAGTGATCCTCCTCCATTTCCGCGCAAGTCAACTAAAACAGCATCAACGTTTTCTTGTTTAAGTGTGTCTAAAATTAATTTAACATCTCGCGTCGTACTCTTATAGTTAGGATCTTTCGCGTTGTAAGCTTTAAAGTCAATATAGAATCCTGGAACTTTAATAACCCCTACTTTATATGTTTTACCATCATCGCCTGTGATATTTCTTATTTCTTTTTTTGCGGATGTTTCTTCCATCACAATTTTGTCTCGAATAAGCGATATGATTTTTGGTTGAGAAGTTAATTCTTGTCCCGCTGGGATAATTTTCAAGCGAACTTCCGTTCCTTTTGGCCCCTTAATTTTAGAAACCGCATTGTCGAGACGCCACCCAATAATATCAACAAATTCTTCATCCCCTTGAGCTACCCCTATAATACGGTCATCAACCTGTAGTGTTTTATCTTTGAATGCTGGACCACCCGGCAATATCTCGGAAATCTTGACAACCTCATTGTCCATCATTAACCGCGCACCGATCCCTTCAAATGTTCGCGCCATATCTTCATTGAATGCTTGTGCGAATGAAGGGTTAAAATAATTGGTATGCGGATCAATAGCCCCGGTGAATGCATTCATGATAATTTGAAATGCATCATCATTATTATATTTTTCAGCTTGTGAAATCAAGTTGTTATAGCGGTCAGTTAGTGTTTTAACACGTTTCTCTTTATCTTCTTTTCCATCCTCTTCACGAATTTTCAGAACCAACATATCGTACTTAACACGTTTCCGCCATGTTTCTTCCGCTTCTTCTTGTGAGTTAAACCAGTCCTCATCCTTCCTATTATAGATATATTCTTCATCTTTTGTAAAGTCAAAATCACTATCTACTAATGAGACAGCATAGTTAAGGCGTTCTAGATAGCGTTTCTGGTAGACATTAAATATATGGAACATGGCACTCAAGTCGCCATCCGTAAGGTCTTTTAATAAAATGGGACGGTATTGCTCAAAACTTTCTATGTCGCTTTTTAAGAAATAATTCCTGCCTTCGTCCAATGTTTTTAGATATACATCATAAATCTCTGACGAAAGTGAATCGTTGAAGGGAACCTTCTTATAATGCACAGTCTCAAACAAACTCACCAAATCTTTGGCGATAACACCCTGCGCTGCGTTCGGTTTAAGCGTCCCCGGTCCTTCCCCATTTAAATCCACCCGCGCACCTGCACTACATGAAATAGCCGCAGCGATAAATATGGCTAAAAATACTTTTTTTAACATTTCTTGAAATGATTTGTAACTCATTCTATAAACTTGATAAATTTATAAAGCTCTTACTTGTAAATTAACAAAATAAAATCCACTTTTCGTGGAAGCCTTTAATAATTATAAAAAGATTAAAAACTAGATATTAATCTTTTTACATTAGGATTTGTTTATTGATAAATTCGACCTTTAAAATATTGTACGAATTTAGGGCTAGAGCGGCTTCATTATATTTGCCCATATTCAAATAAGCATCACCTATTCCATCTTCGATCTCAACAAGCATGGCATCCATACCATGCTTGGAAGCTAGTTCTTTTGCATGTTTGTAATCTTTTATGGCCAATGCTCCATCTCCGATTTTGTTTTTTAACTCAGCTATCCTGAACAAACTTTGAGCCAGTCCCCTTTCATCATTGTGTAATGTCGCTACATCCACCGCTTGCAAATAGATCCATTTTGCTTCCACATACTTTTCCTCGTTTTCCTTGATTAGTGCTAATGTGTTCAGTGCTGTAACAATGTTAGGATAACTTCTTGTTTTTTGAAGAAGAGGAAAACTACGTGTCAAAACTAAGTTGTGTGCTGCACGATAATTGCCCATCTGCGCTTCAATATTGGCCACGGATAACGTGTATAGAGCTTCCGCAAGAATGTCCCGGTTTGCCTTTGCCAACTGAATCAGTTCATCATAATACCTGAGGGAAGCTTCATACTTCTGGGCGTTGTTTTCCAGAATCGCTAAGTTATTAAGGATAGCGATGCTTTTTGACTCATTACTGAGGTATTGGTACTCTTTTAAGACTGCTGCGAATAAGTCGCGAGCAGCCTGATGTTCGCCTTTAAGGAGCTTGATAATCCCCAAATGATTTTGCCAAGACCAAACAGAATCGAGCTTATTGGCTTGCTTATAATAGACAATCACTGCCGATACCTGCTCTTCTCGACTCACAATAGATGTATCCTTTGTAATGTTGCCGGGAAGCTTTCCGTTGTCAATTCTTTTTAGTTTTTCAAATAATTGAAGCCGATCTATCAATGACAACAATTCACTTTGCTCTTTCTTTTTATCAGAATACTGTTCTTGAATAATCTCTATTTTAGTCTTCGGTGGCGGTAAAATATAAACTTTCGGGCCGATTCCTGAAAATTGTTCATTATATTTTGACGGTTGGTTCAACTTGGTTTGACCATGGCTTTCGAAACCCGAAAACAGAAACAATAACAGTCCGCACATCCATAGTCCCTTTCTCATACACATCTTTTCTTTGTTAAACCTAATTCTTTATTGTGATTATAAACTCTTTGCAAATATAATGCAAATTTTTCCATGCTCTGTTTTGAGAACCCATAGTCACGTCATCTGAAAAAAATAATTACTTTTGTTCATAGATGGCAACTCTACCACCATTAGCAGAAAGATTACGTCCTCGCTCACTTGATGACTATATCGGACAAGATCATCTTGTCGGCCCCAATGCGGTATTACGAAGTGCGATCGAGAATGATAACATCCCCTCGATGATCCTTTGGGGTCCACCCGGAGTCGGAAAAACTACTTTGGCACACATTATCGCAGAAACTTTAAAGCGTCCTTTTTTCAATTTGAGTGCCATCAATGCGGGAGTAAAAGATATCAGAGATGTAATTGAAAAGGCAAAGGCTATCCGAATTGCTCAAACGGAGCAACCTATACTATTTATTGATGAAATACATCGATTCTCAAAGTCGCAACAAGATTCACTTTTAGGTGCTGTAGAAAGCGGATTAGTAACTCTAATTGGAGCCACGACAGAAAATCCGTCTTTTGAAGTGATATCCGCTTTATTATCACGCTGTCAAGTTTATATCTTAAAGCACATCGAAGAGCGTGACTTGATCCATCTTCTAAACACTGCTATTGAAAAAGACGAAAGCCTGCGAAATAAAAAAATAGCAATTAAAGAATACGACGCTTTACTGCGGATATCGGGCGGGGACGCACGTAAGCTTCTTAATTTATTGGAGCTCGTTTCCAATGCTGATGATGCTAGAGCTTACCCGATTGATAATGCGCTTGTATTAAAACTAGTACAGCAAAATCTGGCATTCTATGATAAGTCCGGAGAGCAACATTACGATATTATATCTGCCTTTATCAAGTCTATCCGTGGTAGCGATCCGAACGCGGCGGTTTACTGGTTAGCGCGAATGATCGAAGGGGGGGAGGATCCAAAATTCATAGCTCGTCGTTTATTGATCCTCGCCTCAGAGGATATCGGGAATGCAAATCCCAACGCTCTTTTATTAGCGAACAATTGTTTTCAAGCTGTATCTGTAATTGGGTGGCCTGAATCGCGAATTATTCTTTCGCAAACAGTAACCTACTTGGCGTCATGTGAAAAAAGCAACGCATCGTATGAGGCAATTAATAAGGCTCAGGCGCTTGTTCGTCAAACCGGAGACCTGCCAGTACCTCTTCATTTACGAAATGCACCCACAAAATTGATGAAAAACATTGGCTATGGGAAAGATTACCAATATTCGCATGCTTATGAGGGGAACTTTGTCGTTCAAGAATTTATGCCGGAAAAGATCGCTAATACAAAGCTTTATGAACCAAGTACAAATCCTTCGGAGAATAAGCTAAGGGAAAAATTGAAAAAAAATTGGAAAGGAAAATACAATTACTGAGGGAGTTGCTGATCCGTAAGCCCTTCATAAGCTTTTTCTGCAGCAATTTTTTCCGCGTTTTTTTTGTTATAATCCTGACCGATGCCCTTCACCTCTCCATCGATAAGAACATTTACAGTAAATAAACGAGATTGGTTTTCCTCGTCATTTTTTACTTTAATAAACTGAATTTCTTTACTGTTTTGTTGACACCATTCAATAAGTCGGCTTTTGAAATTAGTTTCCGTGTTTTCTAGCATCTGTATGTCTACAAAAGGCTCTATAATGCGATTGAGTATAAACAGTTGAGTTCTCTTGTACCCCCGATCCAAGTAAACTGCACCGATTAACGCTTCAAAAGCGTCCCCTAAGAGAGAGCTTTGCCGATGCGGATAACCCAACATGCGCATATCGTACTCTATTAACTCATTTAATCCTAACTTTTTTGCAAGGATGTTTAAGTTTGCCCGACTGACAATCTTAGATCGCATTTCAGTGAGAAAGCCCTCGCCCTTGAATGGGTATTTTTTAAAGAGAAGTGTCGCGATGACTGATCCCAGAATAGCATCACCTAAGAATTCCAGCCGTTCATTACTGTTTTTGGCATTTTCATTTTCTTTGATGATACTAGCGGCTGACTTATGTCTAAAAGCCATTCGGTAAAGTCGAATGTTTCCAGGCACAAATCCCAGTAAGTTTTTTAAAGCTCGAAAATATTCGCGTTCTGAGGAAATATGAAGTTTATAGATTTTAGAAAAAGGCATAGCCCTACATCATTTACTCCTCATATTTTTTAAAGACAACAGAGGCATTATGACCGCCAAAACCAAACGTGTTACTTTGCGCGTACCGAATATCTCGCTTTTGCGCCTCGTTAAACGTAAAGTTTAATTTCGGATCCAAAGCCGGATCATCTGTAAAATGATTGATTGTCGGAGGAACAACACCATTGGCAATTGCTAATATACAAGCGATTGATTCTGCCGCGCCTGCTGCTCCTAACAAGTGACCTGTCATCGATTTCGTCGAACTGATATTCAGTTCAAAAGCATGTTCCCCAAACAAGTCCATAATGGCCTTGGTCTCACTGATATCACCTACGGGTGTAGATGTACCATGAACATTGATATAGTCAATGTCATCTGTTGAAATGTGTGCATCGCGCATCGCATTTGTCATCGCTAAGCGTGCGCCTAACCCTTCAGGGTGAGATGCTGTGATGTGGTGAGCGTCAGCACTCATTCCTCCGCCTACCAATTCAGCATAAATTTTGGCTCCCCGAGCCTTTGCATGTTCTAAGCTTTCTAAAATGATCGTTCCAGAACCCTCCCCCGCCACAAAACCGTCGCGGTCTTTGTCGAACGGACGGGAAGCCGTTGCAGGATCGTCATTTCTGGTTGAAAGTGCATGCATTGCATTAAAACCGCCTATACCAGCCTCATTGATAATGGCTTCGGATCCTCCGCTGATAATCATGTCAGCATAACCACAGCGAATGTAGTTGAGAGAATCAATAAGTGCATTTGTCGATGAAGCACATGCAGAGACGGTTGAAAAATTTGGTCCATGTAACCCATATCTCATGGAAATGTGTCCAGGAGCGATATCCAAAATCATCTTTGGGATAAAAAAGGGGTTGAACCGTGGTGACCCATCACCATTGGAGAAGTTTGTTACTTCGTCTAAGAATGTTTTAAGGCCTCCTATTCCCGAACCCCAGATAACGCCGATTCTATTCGTATCGAGCTTTTCAAAATCTAACTCGGCATCTTTAACTGCTTCGTCAGTTGAGGCTAACGCATAGTGAACAAAAGGGTCCAGTTTCCGTGCTTCCTTCCGGTCCATAAAGTCTTCAGCATTGAATCCTTTAACTTCACAAGCAAAACGGGTCTTAAATTTACTAGCATCAAAACGAGTGATTGGAGCGGCGCCACTCACTCCATTTGCCAAACTATCCCAGTATTCTGGAATAGTATTACCAATTGGAGTAAGTGCACCGAGCCCAGTTACAACTACTCTTTTAAGCTCCATGTATGAATTTTGGCTTAATGGATTAGTTATTTTACATTCTTTTCTAAATAGGTCACAGCTTGACCTACGGTGCTGATCGTTTCAGCTTGGTCATCAGGAATGGCAACGTTGAATTCCTTTTCAAATTCCATGATTAGTTCAACGGTATCTAAAGAATCCGCTCCTAAATCATTTGTGAATGAAGCCTCTGGTGTAACCTCGTTTTCGTCAACACCCAATTTTTCAACGATAATTGCTTTTACTCTTGAAGCGATATCAGACATGATTTTTATAGTTTAATGTTTAATAAATCAAATGCAAAGAAAAATAAATTATATCACATATCAAATCTTTTTAATTTTTACCAATAGTTTTGATACTAAATATATCTATTAATCAATTAATAATGAATTTTGTTTTTATTATCTTCGTGTGAAAATACGAAAGATAATTGAATAAAATCATCTTAAAATACGAAATTGATCTTGATTTTCTATTAATTGCGATCACTTGTCCCCTTAAAGACTACCGTCTTTGCTACTATATAAACAAACATACTGGTCTCAATTTGGAGAAAACAGGTGATCATGAAACTTGGATGTCGAGCACAACTTCACTCTTTTTTACGAAATATGTATACATAAGTGAAAGTACCGGAACCGAATTTTATTTGATCGGGAACAAAAGTATTGAGTCAGGTTACTTACTCCCCGAACTTCGGGGATCCGATTATTTCTTAATTATTAAAGAATTTATTGATGAAGAGGATTTGAAAAACTTACATAAGTCGTTAAATAGTATTCCTGATGTGGTTGTCGCTACCGAAATTGACCCTGAAAAGTTGAAATCCAAAGAAAATCTCGTATTTTAGCGACTTATTATTAGGTGTATAAACAACACTAATGAAGTGTAAAATACTGTAAACTAGACACTAAGATTTAAGATATATGAATAAGG
Organism: Pedobacter indicus; assembly: GCF_003449035.1. Taxonomy (NCBI): domain Bacteria; kingdom Pseudomonadati; phylum Bacteroidota; class Sphingobacteriia; order Sphingobacteriales; family Sphingobacteriaceae; genus Albibacterium; species Albibacterium indicum. The sequence goes on along the minus strand of NZ_QRGB01000001.1, from coordinate 587,659 downwards.
TTCAAAAGCGAACTAAGATTGTGGCCACATTAGGTCCAGCATCCACGAACAAAGATACATTGTCCAAGATGATTGCTTTAGGAGTTGATGTGTGCCGTTTAAACTTTTCTCACGGTAGCCAGGAAGATCACCAAAATGCTATCGAGACTATCCGACAAATTATTGATGAATCAAATGTGCCGATTTCCATTCTTGCCGATTTGCAAGGACCAAAAATTCGAATCGGGAAAATGAAAGAAGGCGGAGCCCTCTTGGTAAATGGAGAAAAGGTAACTATTACGACTAACGAACAAATCGGTGATGAGAAACATATATACATCACATACGATAATTTCCCGAATGATGTATCCGAAAATGAGATTATCCTGTTAGATGATGGGAAAATCCAACTTCGAGTTCTTTCTTCAAACCAAAAAGATACAGTTGAGTGTGAGATTGTGCATGGCGGAGTGCTGACTTCAAGAAAAGGTGTAAACCTGCCTAATACCAAAATATCGATCCCTTCACTAACTGAAGAAGATATTGATAACCTTAACTTTGCTTTATCCTTTGATGTCGAATGGGTAGCGATGTCTTTTGTGCGCACAGCTGCAGATATCCAGTTGCTTCGTAAGCATATCAAAGAGCAAAACAAGACAGCTAGGATCATTGCTAAAATTGAGAAACCTGAAGCAATTGAAAATATTGATGCTATCATCGAGGCTTCTGATGGTATTATGGTTGCGCGGGGTGATCTGGGTGTCGAAATGCCTATGGAAGAAGTTCCCGGACTGCAAAAGATTATCGTACAGAAATGCCGCGACGCCTCCAAACCTGTAATCATTGCGACACAAATGCTCGAAAGTATGATTACTACGCCTCGCCCAACCCGTGCGGAGGTTAATGACGTAGCTAACTCAGTTTTGGATGGCGCGGATGCTGTCATGCTGAGCGGTGAAACATCGGTGGGTGAATTTCCTGAAATTGTAATCGAGACCATGTCAAAAGTTATTACCCACGTAGAAAAAACTTCCTATCCATACTTCACGGAAAAAGTAACTAAGCCTGACCAGGCTAGTTTAGTTCCTGACCATATTTGTAGTTCGTCGGTATTTTTAGCTGAAAAAATTTCTGCTAATGCAATCGTGGCTATGACATCTTCGGGCTATACAGCTTTTGAGATTTCAAGTCATCGCCCGAAATCGAATATCTATATATTTACCGGGAACACGTCTTTATTGAATACCTTAAGCTTGGTTTGGGGTGTAACGGGCTTTTATTACGATGGTTATGAAAGTACCGACGTTACCATTAAGGATGTAAATAATGTGCTTTTGGAGAAAGGCTTGATTAACAAAGGTGATTTTGTCGTAAATACAGCTTCCATCCCGATCGAAGAAAAAGGAAAAACCAATATGATTAAAGTAGCAGCAATTTAACTGCCTCAAATAAATTCATTTTCTTTTTATGCCTCTGTATGATAAATACAGGGGCATTTTCTGTTTATAGCCCCCCCAGCATAAGAAGTAATTTGATAACGCTTTTTTAACCATAGCTTTACTTTAAGTTCCCGTTATTTGCCGGTGATTTATCTAATACGTGTAACGGTAACTTCCAATTTGGTTTAATGCAATCATCCATATCACTACTTATAAATATCAACTCAATTTCTTATGACTAAAAATTACAACATTCGATGTAGTGTTCTTTTGTTTCTATTTTCATTATTTATTTTTCCTCTTTCTGCTCAGTCTCAGGACGCCATTATCGGTAAGGTGCTAGATGAAGCAGGTGCGCCTCTTCAGGGTGTAAGCGTAAGTGTAAAAGGGGGCGCATCTTCTTCTTCGACTGATGCTGAAGGAGATTTTTCCGTAAGTACTTCAGATGACGAAGCCATTTTAGTATTCAGCTTTATCGGTTACGCACCAAAAGAAGTATCTTTAAATAAAGGTAAGGAACATGTTGTTGTTCTTGAGCCTCAGGTTTCTTCTCTAGAGCAGGTTGTTGTCGTTGGTTACGGAGAAGTTAAAAAAAGAGACCTAACCGGAGCCGTTTCTTCTGTAAATGGCGATGATTTAAACGGGATACCCGTACAACGTGTAGATCAGATGTTGCAAGGTCGCGCTGCCGGGGTACAGGTGACCTCGAGCACGGGTGCACCGGGTGCTGGTACGACTATTCGTATACGTGGTAGTCGGTCGGTAAGCGCATCTAATGAACCCCTATATGTTATCGACGGAATTGTAGGTGCGGGTGACCTCAATACCATCAACCCAGCCGATATCGAAAGCATCGATGTTCTCAAAGATGCCTCATCAGCAGCTATATATGGCTCAAGAGCCTCTAACGGTGTTATCATTATCACAACCAAAAAAGGGAAGGCCGGGAAAGATCGGATTTCATTTTCTGCAACTCATGGTATTTCCGACGTCCCAAAATTAGTCGATATGATGGGAGCTGAAGACTTCGTCTCTTTTGTGAACGAGGCCTACATCGATGAAGGTCAAAAGCCCTTGTATCCAAATGTTGATTCCATTTTAGCCATTACCGGTCCTGAAGGTACAAACTGGCAAGAAGAGATCTTCCAAACCGGAGAATACTCTGATTTTAATTTAGCCCTGTCAGGTGGTTCCGAAGACTTTACCTACCGTGTTTCGGGGAACGTCGTTGATCAGAAAGGTGTAGTTCTCAACTCATCTTACAAGCGCTATCAGGCAAACTTAAATTTAGCGAAAAACATCGGAACTCGTTTAAAAATGGGACTTAACATGAATATCGCGAGATATAAAAGAGAACCGAGTTCGAGTGTAAACCTCGGAACAACTGCAGGCTGGAAAAGCTCAATGATCACATTGCCGCCAACCATGCCGGCACGAAACCCAGATGGGTCGCCTTCCAGTTTTAACCCCATCGCATACTTCGGCGGCGGTGTTGTTAACACATCGCTCGCTTCTGCTGAATTGATAACAGCCTACACAACCTACAATGATCTATTGGGTAGCGTATATGCCCAATATGAACTACTTGAAGGGCTGAATTTTAAAACGTCGTTAGGAGTTAATCTGAGCAATAGTAATTACTATCAATATATCCCGTCTTACATGCCGTCCTATGTTGCTAGTGGAGCCGAGTTCGGAAATGCAAGAAGAGACGTCGGTTTCCAAGATTACCTCCTGAGCGAAAACACACTAACCTATGATAAATCGTTCGGAGAGCATAACTTGAATTTGTTAGGAGGATTCACCTATCAAACATCTGAAAGCAACTCGATGGATGTTTGGGGTGGCGGTTTAACCAATGACATTGTCCGCTGGAATAGCTTTGGTAGCATCCCTCAAGAGCAGCGTAACATAAGCTCGGGCTACACATTAAACAAGCAGCTATCCTTTATTGGTCGGGTACAATACAATTACGCCAATAAATATTATCTAACCGTTACCAATCGTTATGACGGTGCGTCCAATTTTGCTGCCAATGAAAAGTGGGGTTATTTCCCTTCTTCAGCAGTTAAATGGAGAATTTCAGAAGAAGATTTCTTCCAGAACATGTCGGTATCACAGTCAGTTTTGACAGACCTTTCTTTGCGCTTAAGTTACGGACTATCCGGTAACCAGGGTATTAGCAACTACCAGTCGCTTCCAACCTTATCCGCCGATGCCACAGCTTATGTATTTGCCGGGGTTCCGACTCTCGGTTACAAACAGGGTAACATTGCAAATGATGACCTCACATGGGAGACCTCCAAACAGTTGAACGTAGGGTTGGATTTCCAATTGTTTTCTGGCAGAATGGACGTTACCGCAAATTACTACAACATGCATACTAAAAATCTGCTGTTGACAGTACAAACACCAACACAAACCGGATATGGAAGCCGATTAGTCAATATCGGGAAGACCGTTTCTTCTGGATTTGAAATCGGGGTTAGAGGGACTATTGTAAACAACAAAAACTTCGGGTGGTCAACGTCCTTAAATCTTAGTACAAACGATCAGGAGGTGACAGATCTTGGCCCTCTTGTTATGGTGGCTTTGGATAATACAGGCTACGGTGCAACGACCAATTATCTACAGGTTGGGGTTCCCGTAGGTGCTAATTTTGGTTTAGAGTACGCTGGCGTATGGCACAGTCAGGAAGAGATCGATGCAGAATTGGCTAAGCCGCTTGAAGAGCGCACATACGTTTCTATTTCAAACTTCTATCAACCAGGAAAGCAGAAATATTACGACTATAAGCGCGATGGGGTATTAAACATAGATGATTACCATTATTTAGGCACGCCGAACCCGCCGTTTTTCGGAGGATGGGGAAATACACTGCGGTACAAGAACTTATCGCTAGATATGTTCCTTCAGTTTCAGCATGGTAGCACCATGTGGAATAGCATGCAGTATTTCACAGGCGTTGGTATGTACCTCACGAATCAAATGACTTATATGAAAGATAGATGGACTGAAGACAACCCTACCTCTGATATCCCAGCGGTAAACTCCAGAGATAATATACCGAGTACCTATCTGTTGCAAAACTCATCATTCTTGCGGCTCAAGTCACTTACGCTGAACTATGATTTGAGTCCGGCCGTGTTCAAGGGTTCTGATCGGAAATTAAATATCTTTTTGTCGGGAACAAATTTATTCTTGTTAACAGATTACAATGGATACGACCCTGAGGTAAACTCTGCAGGAACAAGCTCCACAATTCGTGCAAAAGACAACGGTGCGTACCCAAATAGCCGAACAATTTCGATTGGAGCAAGTGTTAATTTCTAATTTCTAAAAAGATCATCATGTTAAAGAGTAAATTTTTCATCATACCATTAATCAGCGTCCTATTCATGTGTGTAAGTTGCGAAAAGACACTTGTGGAAGATCCCCAGAGTATAATCGCACCCGATGCTTTTTTCAAAACCGAAGACCAGAGCCGGCAGGCCACTAATGGGGTTTATAGTCACTTACCGGGAATCTTTGATCAAACCGCACTTCGTGCTGTTACATTTGCAGGAACAGACTTGTTTATGAACCAAGGGGGAAGTGCAACAGTGGATGCCATTCAGGATTACAACTTTTCTTCAGCGACAGAGGCCAATAGCCATGCAGTTTGGCGGGTTTCGTATGCAGCTATCAAAGACGCTAACTTTGTTATTAGCCGTATCGCTGCATCTTCAATAAATGAAGAAGTTAAAAGCCAGTTGTTAGGTGAAAATAAGTTCTTAAGAGCTTTATACTATTTTATTCTAACCAACACATTTGGCGATGTGCCTTTGTGGACCGATGAGCTTAAAATCGAAGAAGTATCTAGTCTCCCACGCACACCCCTAGCAGAGGTACGGGCACAAATGGTTCAGGATTTAGAAGAAGCCGTAGCTTCTCTTCCACTACGTTATGATGCGAATAACATAGGAAGAGCGACAAAAGGTGCCGCTTTGACACTACTCGCAAAAGTTCATTTGTTTAATGGCGACTGGCAGAAGGCTCATGATACAGCCAAACAGGTGAAAGATGGGGAATACATCTTATTGCCACATTACGCTGATCTTTTCGATCCCTACAACAAGAGCAAAAATAATCAGGAGTCGATTTTCGAAATCCAGTACAAACGAAGCGCAGAAACCAATCAGAATTTCGTTGTTAATTCGTTTTATACTTGGTTTTTTCCAACGGGCGATGCTTCCGGAGGTACCTACGCCGGGGTTAATTTTGGTTCAACTATTTTACAGTCTTATCCACAGTTTTATCCCACACAATATATGATCAACATCTATGAAGATCAGGATGAGCGCCGCGAGGTTTCTCTCGCTTGGGGATTTAATGGGAAAGAGTTTGACAGAGGCTCTAAAGATGACCGCCCATGGTTCGGGCCTAAATTTTGGGACCTAACGGCTAATCGCACTGCAAGTGAAAAAAACTTCTACTTTCTTCGTTATGCCGATATAATCATGATTCTCGCCGAAGCTGCAAATGAATTAGGAAATACTGCCGAGGCCGTAACCTATCTCAATATGATCAAAGGAAGAGCCAAAGCAGATTTACTGGTAGTTGGCGGTAGTTTAAATCAAGAAGAAATGAGAGAGGTGATCATGGAAGAGCGTGCAAGGGAGTTTGTTGGCGAGTTCCAGAGAAAGTGGGATTTAAGTCGCTGGGGTAAATTAGTTGACGCAATCCAGAAGATAGCAGTTGACAGTGAAGACGGAGCAAAAAATGTTCAACCTCATCATGCCTTATTTCCTATCCCTTATGATGAGATTGTTAAAAATGATAAGCTAACACAGAATCCGGGCTACAATTAATCAATTGACAGCCCATTAAATAAAAACAGCCTGTGGGTTTTCTTTTTCACAGGCTGTTTTTTTACAAGACATCAATCAATTTTTCAAAAGTCATTCCGCGTGAGGCTTTCAGCAAAATGAGTTTATCCCTAAGTGGGTTTTGGCGGATCCATTCAGCTGCTGCGTCTGTAGTTTCAAAAAACAACGCTTTACCAGATTGATGTTCAGCAAAAGCGCGTCCGATAAAAATGCATTTTAAGTTGCTGACAGCCAATGCTTCGTCGATTAGTTTTTTATGCTCTTCTGACGAGTCGTCCCCTAATTCAAACATGTCACCTAAAATGGCGACTTTGGTTAGACCGGTCTGGATAGATTGGAGATTTTCTAGTGCCGCTTTCATGCTGCTGACGTTGGCGTTATAATAATCACAGATTAACGTGTTACAATCCGTCTTAAGAATCTGTGAGCGATTGTTTTGTGGCTGATAGCCGGCAACTCCCTGATTAATTTCCTGTACGGTCAGACCAAAAAAACTACCGATGCAGATAGCTGCCAGAATATTTTCAGTATTATATGCACCGGTCAACTGAGTTGACACCGTATTTTCCTGACCCTTAAATATCCATTTCAGCCTTAAAAACGGATTGTTTTCGACCAGTTTACCAGAAACCGTCGCATCCTCTGAGTAGCCGTAACCTATTCGCTCTTTAAAGTGTAAGGTTTCAGCCATTCCCTTTAATTCTTGATTATCTTGTTGTATGAACAGCGTTCCCTGATGCTCACTCAACCAAGTATAGAGTTCTCCTTTCGCCTTCTTAACCCCCTCATAACTCCCAAAACCTTCCAGATGAGCCCTGCCCACATTGGTTATTAAACCGTAACTGGGTTTGGCTATCGAACATAGAAATGCAATTTCACCAATATGATTTGCCCCCATTTCGATCACAGCGATCTCGACTTTCTTGTCAATAGACAAAATGGAGAGTGGTACCCCAATATGGTTATTCAGATTGCCTTGCGTAGCAAAGCAGTGATATTTTTCTTTTAAAACACTGTAAATAAGCTCCTTGGTGGTTGTTTTCCCATTTGTGCCTGTAATGCCGATTACGGGAATATTCAATTGATCCCGATGATATCTCGCTAACTCCTGTAGTGTTTTCAAAACATCTTGCACCAGAATGATGCGCTCATTCGTTTTATATTTCTCCTCGTCGACAATTGCATACGCTGCACCCAGTTCCAGTGCTTTATCTGCGAACTCGTTTCCGTTAAAATTCGCTCCTTTTAACGCAAGAAAGATTGAGCCAGACTCAATCTTTCTTGTATCGGTTGATATTTTCGGATGACTTAAATAAATCTTATAGATATCGACTAACTGCATGCTTCTTAATTTGACCCATTAGAGAGTTCAGTAAAAGTAAGCACTAATTTTTAATTAGCGTATCAATTGCCACTTGCGTTGTATCATTTTGTACATTAATGGAGTCAGTCGGCAACGGGATGGTCGAACTGACAGCTTTAGACACATATTTCAGACCATTGGCAGTCATAATCCATTCAGACGGATAATAACTGCGGTTATCAAAGTCATCATTGTCTACATTGTCGTCTGGTAAGTTGTAAATCCGATGCTGAACATTTTCATCGATGATCAACCGGGTTCCTACCGGAACGTTCAACTCAACCCATATTTCCTGATCGCGTATAAGCTCGCCTTTACCGATCGAGCCATGACTGTCAAACACGATCTTCCGGTTTTCCTGCTTTACGTTGTAGACGATTTTCTGCGCCCTGGCCGTTGCTATATCAAAGTTCCTGCCTTCCGCACCGTAATTTTTGTTGATCGTTGCCGTGTCACCAAAAGTTAACTTGTTGATATAGATTCGCGGTTGAATCTGTTTAGACCATTCCCCGTCAGTAATATTCATAACCCTTCTTCTTACCCGCGGATCGGAGTTGCTTTTTTTGGCTACTGCCGTCACGTCGTTCATGGTAAGAAAGTAAATGCTATCTGCCTGAAGTGTTTCCGTTTCCACGACTTTACCGTCAAACGAGTGATCAACCGAGATCAACGTACTGTAATAGATTACAAACCCGATTGATACGATCCACAGAATTAATAGAGAATAGCCAAGATACTTACTGATTTTGACAGAAGAAATCATTCTGATCGACAGGAGTATCAATGCGAGCAAAGGAATCGCGCCGGCGATGAAGCTTGCCCATACAAGCGGTTGATAGTATGCTGGGTCAACAAAGAGTGCCGGAGCGAAATCATCACCAAAATATCCACCGTTAGACACGCCTAAAAAGACAAACAAAGCGATAAAGCCAGCTACCAGACCAAGTACGGACGCAATAATTACCAGAATACCGATAATCTTTACAACCAGGCTTACACCTTGTTCAAGTACAACTCCCGTTTTTTGAGCCGTTTTTTTAAGGCCGGGGCTTATTCTTTGACCGGCCGCGGTAAAATTTCGGCGAAGACCCTCCATCTCTTCATCAAAGTTCCGTTTAAAATTGTGAATATTAGCCGCTTCCCCTCGCATCGACATTTTATCAGCACGGGTTCTCGCCATCGGCATTACTACCCATAGTATCAAGTAAAGCAAGAGACCGGATCCGGCAAATAAAAACAATAAAAGAAGGATTAAGCGTACCCATTTCGCTTCGATGTCAAAATAGTGACCCAAGCCTGAGCACACCCCACCAAGCACTTTATCATCGGGATCACGAAAAAGACCGCGTCTTCCCGGGTCATACGAATAGTCCTGATAGTCACTGGCATATTCCTCCCCCTTCTCATCAAAGTCCTCGAAATCGCTGATACGACCCATTTGGGCGGTCACCTCGTTGACATCCTCCATCGTAATGACTGCTTTTTGAGGAGTTATACGCTCGGTGAACATCTCGGCGATCCGATTTTCAATATCACTGACAATCTCATTGCTATCAGGAGAATAACCAAAGTGTTTTTTTACACCGGTCATGTAGGTTTGTAAAACCTCATAGGCGTCTTCTTCAATATGGAAGATGATCCCGTTAATGTTTATTATAATCGTCTTATTCATGATTTCTTATTATTGATCTGTTATAGGTTTTTCTGATTGTGAATTATTTCGACGGTGCTCCATAGCAGAATCAACTGCAAATACCAGCTCGTCCCAGGTTTTGTCCAATTTATTGAGAACATCTAAGCCTGTCGTCGTAATTTCATAATACTTTCTGGGCGGACCAGAAGTAGACTCACGCCAGTTGTAACTTAGCAGACCATTGTTCTTCAAGCGGGTGAGCAAGGGGTATAAGGTCCCTTCCACCACCAACAGACGAGCTTTTTTCAGCTCGCCCAGAATATCTGAGGCATAAATTTCGCCCTGCGAAATTATGGAGAGGATGCAATATTCCAGAATCCCCTTTCTCATTTGTGTTTGTGTATTTTCAGCAATCATATTACAAAGATATATGTTTAAGACGGTAGTATGCAATGCATAGTTACATGCAATGCCTGATAAATGTTATAACGTATTGATTGTCAGATTAATAATTTTAAATATATTTTTGAGATTCTCTTATTCTCAGAATAACCGTGCTTAATACAGAAATTATTTCAATATTTGGTGTTACCTAATTCAACAAAATGGAAAACAACTATAACGAAGCTCAAAGACCCAATTATTCTTTCGCTCTTTCAACGCTCATTTCATTATTTTTTATGTGGGGTTTCATCACCTGTATGAATGACATCCTGATACCTCATTTGAAAGAGTTGTTTCAATTAACGTACCTTCAGTCCATGCTGGTTCAGTTTGCCTTTTTTGGTGCATACTTTATCGGTTCATTGATCTACTTCCTACTTTCTTATTTCTACGGCGATCCGATTAACAAGATCGGGTACAAAGGCGGATTGCTTATAGGTCTCCTATTATCGGCGTTGGGCTGCTTTTTATTTTATCCGGCAGAAGAACTGCTGATTTATAACATGTTCCTTCTGGCACTCTTTACATTGGGTCTTGGGTTTACACTTTTACAGATATCGGCAAATCCTTACGTAGCTATCTTGGGCCCTGAAGAAAGTTCTTCGAGCCGTTTAAACCTAGCTCAGGCGTTCAACTCTTTAGGAACGACCATCGCACCAATATTAGGCGGGTTCTTGATCTTTGAATTTTTCGGTAAAGGTGGCGAAATGACTGCTGAAGCTACTAAAATTCCGTATTTGATCTTTGCCGGAATTTTTATCCTCCTCGCCCTGTTTATCTACTTCGTTAAGCTTCCTGAATTCAAAAATGATGATCCATCGATGAGAGGATTGGGCGCATTGGCCTTTCCTCAGCTTAAGATGGGTATTTTCGGTATATTCTTCTATGTAGGAGCTGAAGTAGCGATCGGAAGTTTAATTATCAGTTTCCTAAGTCTTGACGAGGTGATGGGTTTTAACGAAAGTGTTGCCAAAAACTACCTTGCTCTCTACTGGGGTGGTGCTATGATTGGACGTTTTTTGGGTGCTATTTCCTTGAATAATAAGCTGAGCTCTACCAAGCGGGCTACCTACATGGTTTTGACCGCAGCAGCCGTTGTTCTTTTGATCTTCAGCATTGTGGACATCCCATTCGCTAATTTCAGTGTCTTTTTAATTTTCGTTGCGTTGAACCTGGTAGGCTTCGCGCTGGGAAAAGCGATTTCATCTCGTACCTTAGCCATCTTCAGCATCGTTAATATCGCGCTTCTTCTTCTGACCTTGGTAAGTAGTGGTGTAGTGGCTATGTGGTGTCTGCTGGCCATCGGGTTGTTCAATTCCATCATGTGGTCTAATATTTTCACCTTGGCCATTACCGGCTTAGGGAAACATACCAGTCAAGGTTCGTCACTTTTGGTGATGGGTATTTTAGGAGGAGCACTTTTACCTTTAATTCAAGGAGGTATTGCTGATGCTTATGGTGTCCGTTTCTCCTTTATCTTGCCGATGTTTTGTTATGCCTACATCGCATTTTATGGAGTTTACTGCCTAAGAAAACTAAAAAGTACATCTAAGGCGGAGCTGTAATGATCAAGACGGATGATACGGCCCTAAATAAATTCATCGTACATAAAATAGGGTCTGATGAGGGCCATTCAGTGCTCAGTAATCAGTTGTGGACACAAGGGGATGAAGACAGTGAGGCGATCCTAAAAAAACTGCTCCTGAATCCTTTTGTTAATCACGCAAGTACCTATGAGTTTGCTCATGAAGTCAATATTGAATACAATGTGCTTTTCGGGCTTGTCAAAGGCATCTTTGAAAAAGAAGATTTCATCGAATCCTCCAAATCGATTGCCCAACATTTGATTGCGACTTCAAAGCATGCCAATATTAATGATGGCGACCTGTTCGTCGCTGAGTTTGATGGGCTGGAACTAAACGGCGATTACGTACAGGGTATTGGTATTTATAAGTTTGAAGAAAAAGAAAACTTTCTGGAAACGAGCGTTATCGACAAACGTTCGGTTATCGACCGACGCAAAGGACTTAGTTCCCGCAAACCAGATAAAGCGTGTCTAATCTTGCTAACCGAGGAGCCCTATACCCTGCTGATACTGGACAACAATAGCAAGTCGACCGACTATTGGCAGAACGATTTCATCAAGCACAAACCCAAGAACGATTTCGTTAACAATACGACCGATTTTCTGACCATTACCAAGAGTTATATTACCGATCAGCTAGCAAATGACTTTGAAATATCAAAAGCCGATCAGATCGACCTGTTGAACCGTTCGGTCGACTACTTCAAAAAGAACGAAACTTTTGTTAAGGACGAGTTCGAAGAACAAGTTTTCAATGATTCCAGCGTGATTGATTCCTTCCGCCGTTATGACCAGCGCTACAAAGACGAACACGAACTTGAACTGGAAGACAATTTTCAGATATCTGCCCAAGCAGTAAAAAAACAACAGCGGGTCTTCAAAAGTGTACTGAAGCTTGATAAGAATTTCCACGTCTATATACATGGGAATCGCGATCTCATTGAGCGTGGTGTTGATGACAACGGAAGAAAGTACTACAAAATCTACTACGAGGAAGAAAGCTAGTTTATCCGGTTTGAGTTAATACAAAATGACTTGTTAATACCTTGTCTTACATCATGGAGGATTGATTGTCTATTGCTACCCTCACGGATCCCTATTTTCGTCGAAATAAACGAGTCCAATAGGGATTTATTAGGTAATAAATTGGCAAATACCCTTAACAAGTTTTCAACAAGTTTCTATCAGGGATCTGGTGATCCTTCTATATTTGGCTACGAATTAACCTTGTATATTTACCTCGGGAGCTCTGGTCGGCGCATATGATATTGCGTAGCGGTGATCGCGTCCATAAAGGCTACAAGTGCCTGTATTTCCTCTTTGGTTAAATCCAACGGTTGCATCAATTCATCGGTAACCGGGTAAAGCGGATCAGCCGCTTTTTCTGCAGAATCTGGGTCGATCATGTGCATTCCGCTGTTATACATGTTGATAATGCCGGTAATATTATTGAACAGTCCGTTGTGCATCCACGGCGAGTTGTGCATAACATCTCTTAGCGAAGGTGTTCTGAACTTGCCTACATCTTCGGGGTTTTTGGTGATGTTGTAACGTCCCAGATCTTCATATTTACGCTTATAGTAAGTCAGTCCGATATTATGAAAGTTTTCATCCGTTAAGAATTTACCATTATGACAATTCATACATCGTGCTTTATTACGGAATAAATGCATTCCTTTAATCTCTTGATCGGTCATTGCATCATAGTCTCCGTTTAGGAAGCGGTCGAAACGACTTTGACGGCTTACGATGGTCTTTTGAAAAGCAGCTAATGATTCCAGGACCCTATCGTAGGTAACCTGTTCGTCGCCATAAGCATCCTTGAACATATCGCGGTACCCTTCGATTGCCCCTAATTTATCACCCAGTTCTTCTGGTTTCATCGCCATTTCGTGATGAGCGACGATTGGTTCTTTCGCCTGATCCTCTAAACTTCCTGCTCTGCCATCCCAGAAGAATGTTTTACGACTGGCAACATTCAATAGCGATAGGGTGTTCCTGTTACCTTCCAAATGATCATTTCCCAGGGCAACTGAACGTTTATCGGCCCAGGAAGATTGGGGGTCATGGCAGCTGCTACAGGAGATCTGATTTGAACCGGAAAGCATCGGGTCGAAAAAAAGGATTTTTCCTAAGTGAACTTTTGGTTGTGCGATGATTCTAAAATAACTGGTATCTTGTTTCTCCAGGGCTTCAAATTCTTTCCAATCGACGCCAGGGTCGATAAAGGGTTTCGGCCATTCATTTATCGGTTTACTATAGAGTGCTCGCAAGTTTTCTTCCTGACGTTCCGAAAGAAAAGCCGTCGTAATGATAAAGATCCCTATAGAAAGTAACAGAAGAAGATACCTGTTCATCGTGTAAAAATAAAAAATTTAAAAGACAAATCCTGTTGAAACAACGAACTGCTTGCCGTGGTAATCGTCCGTAAAGTTTGTATAGTTGCCCGCGGCCTGAACAAAGAAATTAAGGTTGTTCGGGAAAGGGTAATCTACACGCAGTTTGCCGGATATCTGAAAGCTTGAGGATGTTAAGTACTGATAATTACTTGTCAGCATCTCGTAGATTCCTGATTCCGGGTTAGCATCATTCCAGAAATAGCCTGCATCGAGGTTCTGAAGTTTCTGTGCGCCGATCTGTGCGGTTAACAGACTTTTGTTAATTGGTTTGATGCCTGTGAAGTTCAAACCCAGAAGAAGATTGCTGTAGTTCAAAGTCCTGTCCGGACTGATGTAATCCTGATCATCTTCAAGATAAGCGACCTTGCCATGTATATAAAAATCAAATGCATCTGATTTGCGTCCGTACATCCCTTCCAGTCTTAGTTGGTTTTGGATGTTCCGATAGCGGATGTCTTCGGAGACTTTTTGCAAAAAATTGTTGCTGTTTCTATTGTCGAATTTCGCCTCCGTACCGTCTCGGTTCTTGTGAATACCCATGAGTTTAAGAGATAGGCTGCGGTCTTCTGTCGTCTGCAAATAACCTAGGAGAGCATTGATCTGATGGTCGTTGACTTGACCTACCGCATCTGCAACGCTGGACAGGTCCTTATTAAAGTTAAACTGATGGTATCCAATTTGCGCAACAAAACCATTCCTATTGATGGGGATAAGGTTTACCTGTCCACCGAAGGTGTAACCTCTATAATAAGCTAGATTACGACTGCCTGCTAAGATATTGTTGTAGACGCCCAAACCCGCATCATGAAAAATCAAGGGTGCTCCCAGTTCGCTGACAAAGTCTAATGTATTCTCCTGATCGTATTTTCTTAAATTCAAGTCGGCTGAAGTTCTGTAATTCCTCCACGCATTTGTTGCTATGGAAAGCGAAGCATTGATATCTGAAATGATGTTTTTCGGTCTCGGATCACGATCTCGGTAGGCTTGTGCCCCCCTAAAGCTAGCTTCCAAACCATACTCAAAAGACCCTAGCTGTTTGCTCAGCCCCCCTGAAAAGAAATATGTTTCCGAGGAAAGGTCGCCGCCAATGGTATCAGCCATGACATAGGGGTAAATTAAATCATAGTCACTACTTTCGTTGTAACTGACGCTTTTTATTTTCTCGTTTACATAAAAGGCATTTCCCCATAGTGTACTGGCCTGGCTGTTTTTGAGATAAGACCGTGCATCTACGCGGAAACCTTGTCGGCCGCTACCTTCTTGGCTAATGAATAGGTCTTGGTCGCTATCGAAATAGCTAGCGTCAATTTGGGAAAAGCTGTTTCTTCGCTCGTGAGACTTGAGCGATGGACTTGAGTAATACTCTTCGATAAACGCGGTAAGCGGAGAGCTGTTCTCCCTGATAACGGAAGATACTGTACTGTCCTGAGCATAGAGCATTCCTATGCTCAGGCTAAGTACGAATGTTAATGTCGCTATGTTTTTTAAAAACCGCACGAAGGTATTAATTCATTAAGGATGGTATAGTTTCAGGCTCAAAGTCTACGGTTGAATTATTGGTATCTTGTAATATTTCGCGTCCGTCAGGGGTAGTTGACAATACTTTACGTGTAACACTTTTTCCGTAGCGGCTCTCATCACTGTCTACTTTTCCAACGTATGTCCAGCCCATGTCGAGGGACGGCGAAGTTACAATCCATTGAAATTCTGCTTCTACGCTTAAATTAACGGCGTCAATAATCCATTCATTTGGTATTTTATATGCATCTCGGCTTCGTTCGATACCCGAGGCAACGTATTCATAAGTATATTTATTTTGAACTTTAAATTCTTCTGGGCTAACCTCGAATTTAGCTAAAACATAGCTTTTAAATCCACGGTCATGCATCAACAATGGTAAAATAATATTGGTTAAATTAGGCACTTCGGGATTGTCTACATTAAGGTTGGCGATAAGCTCAAGTTCAAACTCAGCACCAGTTAGGTCAAGTGAGTTCGGGTTTAGTTCGAGGTGATTAATCGCATTATTAGCGATAGTAAAAGATGCTCCCGGTTCTATGGGATAGTCTTCGCCGTTGCCCGGAATCATGACAATGCTTCTATCTCCTGCGGTGAATGCTTCGTTCATTATGTCGGGAGTGTATTGGGTTTTACTAGTCGTGGTGAAAGCTGATTCTGCGATCACCAATCCATCAGCATAAAGCACCTCATCAGAGTTGTTTTGGATAATGAAATATTTATCTCCATGATAGGGTTTTCCTTCAAAGCTGCCTGTTCCAGTGAAAAATATCTCCTTAATAACAAATCCGGCCGTTTCACTATGAAGAAACAGGTCAATTGTCGTTACCGCCGTTGGACCATTGAGTACCAATCCTGTTTGATATCCGCGAACAGTAGATGTTTGAGTTTTTCCATCAAGCTGATATTCAATCTCTCCTTCAAAAGAGATATCATAAGAGCCCTCTGTTAAGGTGACGATTAGTTCATTATCGGTAAATTCATCCGAAGAGGTTACGTCTCCGCTATTGATTTCAGTGAAAGAAATAGTGCCACTTTTAAGCTCTACGTTTTGTAAACCTGTTGGATTTTCTATCGTAACCTTAAGATCTGTTTTTTTCGTGGATAGATCATCGTCCTTTGTACAGGCTTGCAATAAAACTGCAAATGTTAGGACAAAACTGAATCCGATCGTTTTTAACTTGTTCATATTATTTGTTATTTATTAATTTTTAATGTTTTACAATGTGAAATTAAGTTCCATCCCAAAATAAGGAGCCGTAAGATCTTGTCTATACTGGGTAATGCCATACGACTCATAGTTCGGTGCGTATTTAAACAGACGGTTTACAAACATGGAAATCCGTACTTTGTTCTTAAATTCTTTCGTAGCTTTTAAATTTACCTGAAGATCGATGGGTACCCTGTATTTTCTAAAGGTACTTTCATGACGCGGAATATTTAGCCACTGCAAGTCGGGATGCGAAAGTTCTGCATCCGTATAAGGGTGCCATTCCTCTTGGATATCCATGTAGGCTGTTGGTCTGCCTGAGTTAAAGTTTTGTTGTCTAACTGTGAACCAAAAGCTCTGAACAGAACTAGAGAGCGTGAGACCCAATTTTGGCAGATAGCTATCTACGATCAAATTCGTGTTAAATTGTTGTCTCACATTTCCAGCATCTTCTTCATAGACACCTACATATTGTCTGACTTTCCCGTCGCTTATCACATTTTGTGTGATAGCCTGGTATGAAGGTTGGGAACTGGCGTAGGTTGATTTGAACCATGCTCCGTTAAGCGTGAAACGCGTATTGATACTGGTAAAACGCTTTGTTGTGAACTGATATTCGATTCCCTCCTTATCCAGAGAACCACCGTTGGTGTTGATTGAATAAACCATGAACTCCCGTGCTTCTTCATATTCGAAATCACTTGTTTCTGGTGCTTCCGTAAGGTTGCCGGCATCAATCGATGTATTGTCATATCTTCTGTAGTCTAATGCTCGATACCTGGAGGTGTTCCGAAAGCCAGAATTCATTTTTTCGTTGAAATAAGTAATCGCCAGTCGGTTGCCCGCAAAGGTAATATCACTATTGATCTCCCATTTCTTATTCACAGCAGCAGCTAGATCGTAGTTGGTCGGATCAGTAATGTAGGTCATCACATTCGCCTTTCTGAATTCAGGATTGTTGTGATAGAAGTTCAGCTGGATAATATCTTCGTAGATTGGATCTGGATATAAATGATTCAATGTTGGCAGCTTGGTGTGAATTCCATATCCGCCTCCAAAGCCAATGGATAGTCTCTGTTGGTTTATTTCCATTTGTGGCAGCGTCCACTTGATATTCAGCCGGGGATCCAAGTGTATTTTATTGGCAATAGAATATTGTTTATCCATGCTCAGCAAGCCCATGCCTCTTAACCCAGCTGATAGGTTGACGGTATGGTCACCGACATACATATGCATGACATCTTCGGCAAAGAAGGAGAGGTTATGCATGGCGGGAATAGAATTAAAAGCTCTTGGACGGGCAGTTTGATCTTGTCTTAATGGAAAATCCAGATCATATACTTGCCCCTCACCGTAGTTCTTGCTGTAATTGGTTTCTGCGCCGACTTTAAACTGATGATTTATTTGTTTTGTTCGGAATTCGAAGTTAGCTCTTGCCTTAACAAAGGCATTGAGGGGTTTGCCATCTACACGAAGTTCAGCAGCGTAACTTGGTGTTACATACCTTGCATCATGCGCGCCTTCTTCAAGTGAATTGATCAACACTGTGGCGGTTCTGGCCTGCGTCCATCTTACGAGGTCAACCAAGTCGTTCTGATAACTGAAGTTGGTAGACAGGTTTAATGACTTTAAAACTGACTTATTGGCAAATTTATAGGTAAAATGATTGCTCAGGGCAACACGATTATAGGTCGATTTGTAGCTATCGGTAAGTGCATAACTATTATCCGGATCAGTACGTTGATTGTCGATTGTAGTCCCGTAATCGATGGAAGCGTTCCAGGCAAATTCACCTTGGTTGGTTTCCCACAACTTTTCTGTGCGGATAGATCCGCTTAAGCGTTTAAAATTTTCGTAATTGTCACGAGGATCCGATTGGGAATCTAAAAAGTCGATATCTGCGTTTAGCGATAGGTTTTTTTCTGGGAAATAGAAACCTTTTCCCGCTGCCATTAATTTACTGAAACCGTCGGCCTTTATTCGAACAGAATAAGGGGTGTTCCCTTTCTTACGGGTAATTTTAACAAGTCCGCTGGTCAAATCTCCATATTCTACGCTGGGAATCCCTCTGACAATTTCGACCGACTCGATTTGGTCGGTAGGAATGGATCGCATATCGACACCCTTGTTTGTTGAATTACGCGATCCGTGGGGGTCTGTGGTAGTAAATCCACTGGTTGTTTGCATATTGGCAGTTGTATTAATGGGGCTGCCGTCTATATAGAACGCTGTTCCGAGCGAACTAATATCATATCCGGCGCTAGCCTCTTCAACTTCCCTGAGCCGGATTTGATTCATGGCCGTCAGTTTAGGGTCAATCGCCCTCCCACCGGGCAGTAGTTCCAATATATCGGTGAAGCTGGATGGCTGAAGGTGCTCCATTGCTTTCCGGTCGATCGTTGAAGAACTCGTCAAGCCTTTAGATTCGGAGGCTGTGATGTAAACGTCGTCAAGAACACGCTGTGCGGGTTCGAGCGTGATATTTATTGTTGTGTCTTTATTGAGAACAAGTTGAATATCTTTGGGTTGGAAGTGTATAGAAGAGATACTTAGCATATAGGAGCCGGCCGGTAAGTTTTCCAGTAAAAACCCACCCTTGTCATCGCTTATCGCCCGGTACTCTGCTGATTGGCTGTTTGCTGTAATCACTAAGAATGAGATTGACTCATTGGTACGACTATTTAATAGCTTTCCCTGAACATTGAATGAGGGATTTTGTGCAAACACGATATTCAACGAGAAGCAAGTGCCGATAATAGCTGACCATAGCCAAATAATTGATTTTCCGTACCTTCTTTTCACTGTGCAGCAGGTGTTCTTATTTAGACTGATTATACGCAGGCGCAAATGTACAGTATTTTAATTAAAATTTGAGTTTCGAAGCGCTTTTAAGTTTTGAGGGTTGTGTTCCAATTTGAAGGTCGTGTTCCCAAAATATTCCAGAATCTAGGCTTAAAATTGTAAAGTTTTTGAGAATCGATGACTAAGCTATTTTTATAATAACATTACCTGTTTTCTGTCCAGTTTCAACATAACGGTGAGCTTCGACGATTTCATCTAAGGGGTATTCTCGATCGATAACAGGTTTGAAGATATTGTTTTCTGCTAATTGACGCAGGTAGATAATATCTTCTTTTTTTGTTGTCGGTATTGGGAATAGTACTCTTTTCCCTCGTTTAAAAGGTGCTAACATCGCTAATAGTATATTCTCCCATCCTTGGCCTAATTCGGTAGATATATACACGCCTTTATCTTTCATTAGAGGTTTGCATTGACCGAAAGAACTTTTGCCTACGGCATCGAAGATAAAATCGAAACGAAGAGTCGTCTTTGTGAAGTCTTGCTTCATATAGTCGATGACCTCGTCGGCCCCTAAGGACTCAATTAGTCTTGTGTTTTTTGTGTTGGAAACAGCTACTACATAGGTGCCTATGTGTTTTAGTAATTGTACTGCGGCTGAGCCGATCGCCCCAGTAGCGCCATACACAAGAACGAAGTCACCCGGCTTTACTCCTGCGGCCCGGATATTGCCGAGTGCATAATGACTGCCTTCAGTAAGGGCTGCTCCTTCAGCATAGCTGAGAGGCAGGGGGAGTGTTGTTACAGCTGCACCTGCGTCAATAACTTTATATTCGGCATGGCCGCCGAAGTTACTATCATCATAACCGAAAACACGGTCTCCAACATTGAACTCCGTTACGGCTTTGCCGATTGCCTCTATTTTTCCGGCAAACTCGCAGCCTAATACCTTGAGCTTTGGTGCAAGTAGTCCACTAAAAAGTCGTGATATGAAATAATCCGCACCGCGGAAACCACAGTCGGTGCGATTTACGGAAGAGGCATATACCTTAATCAGTATTTCATTGTCTTTTGGTTGAGGTTTCAGTGTTTCTTGTAAAGATACTACCTCGGGACCACCGTATCGTTTATAAATCGCTGTTTTCAAATTAGCCTCATTATTGTATTCATCATCGAATATAACAAATGTTTATATCGCTGAGCTAATCTGATTTGTTAAGAAATTAAAAAGAAAAGCTCTCTTGAAAATAAAGAGAGCTTTGTTACTATAGGAAAGGCTTGCTTCTGACTTTCAACGTTTTCTGACCTATGGCAAGATTATTGCGAGGATTAAATGCATCGATTTGATAAGTAAATAGCAAACATTATGGCTCCGCAACCATCGAAGATCTGGGCAGATTATCCGATCAAAGATATTCATAAGTCCAAAGAATTCTATACAAAGCTTGGATTCACAGTCAACGAAAGCGTACACGACGGCGACAGTTTCCTCTCGCTCAACATCGGGGATTCCGGTTTTATTCTGAACCTGTTCCAAACGTCCCGCTTTGAAAATGCCGTAAAAACCAAAGTAGCTGATCAGGGAAACGAAGTGAATTTCAGTATCTCCGCAGAAAGTAAGGAGGAAGTGTTGGAATGGGAGAAAGCACTCGACAGCATTGGTGCCGACATCATCAGCCGTCCCGAACAGATGAAAGAAGGCTGGTGGGTCATGCGCTTTGCGGATCCCGACGGACACAGGTGGGTCGTATTGAACATGTAAAACACATAAGAAATGAAGACAAAAACGATCAATCAGGAGGTCAAGATCAATGCAAGTGCGGAAAAGGTCTGGCAAGTATTATGGGAGAAAGAATCCTATAAAAAATGGGCAGCAGCTTATACGGACGGATCACATTACACCGGTGATCTCCAACAGGGAGGGCGGGTACAATTCCTCGACCCAAATAACAACGGTATGGAAAGCGAGGTGCATTCCCTGACCGAAAACCGGAAGATAACCTTCCATCACCTGCATGAACTCGAAGCCGGAAAAGAAGGACAGAAGCTCGGCAACTTAGTGGAAAAATATGAGCTTGAAGAGCAAGATGGTGTTACCACACTATCCGTAACCTCGGACATGCCGGAGAAATACTTTGCCGATTTAGACGCCGGAACAGCAAAGGCATTGCAAATAGTAAAGGAATTGGCAGAAGCGTAACTGCAACTTTTTCTTTTTCCAGGAGCTATCTGGAACAAAAAAACGCCTTAACGATACTGATAAGGCGTTTAATGGTTGTGCGTCCTATTATAAAAGTAGCCCCGACGGGAATCGAACCCATATCTAAAGTTTAGGAAACTTCTATTCTATCCGTTGAACTACAGGGCCTGGTTGATCCCACAAAAATAGCATTTCAAATAGGATTTTCTGAGAAAAATAGGATATAAATGTATTTTTGTGTGTTATTGCGTATAGTAATATCAAGCTTATGTCATTATAAATTTTAGCTATAGGTTATCGTTATAAAAGATGTTCTTATCCCTTTCTATTTCTTATCTTTGCAGCACGAAAAAGGAACAAATTAAATTATAATTATTATGAGTTTAGTAGGAAAAAAATTCCCCAACATTACAGTAGATGCCATGGATCACATGGGCGATGACTTAAAGATCAACATTTTTCAAGAAGCGACTTCGAAGGGAAAGAAAGTATTATTGTTTTGGTACCCTAAAGATTTTACTTTCGTTTGTCCAACTGAATTGCATGCTTTCCAGGAAGCATTGCCTGAATTTGAAAAAAGGAATACCATTGTTATCGGGGCATCATGTGATACGAATGAAGTTCACTTCGCTTGGTTGAATACAGAAAAAGACAACGGAGGAATCGAAGGTGTAACGTACCCGATTTTAGCAGATACCACTCGTAACTTAGCGAATATATTAGGTATTCTGGACGTACAGAAAGCTGAATATGACGAACAGTTGGATTCATTGATTATCGAAGGATCGAACGTTACTTTTAGAGCGACTTATCTGATCGATGAAGATGGAAAAGTATTCCACGAAAGCGTGAACGATATGCCACTAGGCCGTAATGTTAAAGAATATATCCGTCTGATTGATGCTTATGCTCACGTACAGAAGTTTGGTGAGGTTTGTCCCGCAAACTGGGAAGAAGGAAAAGAAGCTATGAACGCTAATAGAGATGGCGTTGCAAGTTATCTAGCGGCACATTAATAAAAATAAGATTATGGTAGTAGAATTAGATAATGATAATTTGGCGGAGATCGTCGGAGGAGAGGATGTTGTATTGGTACAGTATTCAGCTTCTTGGTGCGGGAACTGCAGAATTATGAAACCAAAATTTAAAAAATTGGCTGGTGAGAATGAAGGAATGAAATTTGTCATCGCAGATGCAGAAAAATTTCCTGAATCTAGAAAGCTGGCTGATGTAAGTAATTTGCCAACTTTTGCGGCCTTTAAAGGTGGTAAGTTGGTGAATCAGATTCAAACAAATAAGTTGGATCCATTAACGCAATTAGTGAATGAAGTTACCAGTAATTAAACATTTAACTCAATTTATTGAGGAGAATGATGAGGACTTTGTAATAGAGACCATCGAAACTCTGGAATCATTGACGGAGGCGCCGGGATTGAAGGATGACGAAATTGATGTTATCGGAGAGTTGATCTCCAATATGTATGGCGCTGTTGAAGTGAATAAATTAATTAAGGAAGAGGGGTTAGATAAGAAAGATGCGCTTAATAGCTTTATGAAGCGCGTTTTGGGCTCTATCGACAAGTAAGATGATTGCCTTAACGTAAGGGGTTATCCACACAAAAGTGTGGATAACCCCTTTTTTGTTGAAAAGTTGTTGCCTTCGTAGAAGATTTTTTACTTAATTTTATAAACGTTATAGGATAAGCTTAAAGTGTTATTAGTGAGAATTATAGCTTTAAGGGAACCAAAAAATTTTTAATTGTTGATTTTTAGAAAGAGGAAGCTTTAGGGGGTTTCCTCTTTCTTTTTTTAGAACTACTGGAATTAAAGAAGTCGGACAACCATCGGATTGTTCAGGTTAATAACCATATTTGTATTATGAACCGTGGTTGTCTATATCTAATTCCTGTACCTTTGGGGCCTGATAATGCGAAAGCTTCTTTTACACCTTATCTTTCCGACACAATAAACGAGATAAGTGAATATATCGTTGAGAACGAGAAAACGGCCAGGAAGTTTTTGAAACAGGCAGGTCTTAAGTTGCCTCAGAATCAGCTTGTTATACACGACTACGGGAAGCATAAAAGGGGGAATACCTCAATTAAGGATTACTTTCAAGGCTTATTGTCTGGCAAGGATGTTGGCCTAATGAGCGAAGCTGGTTGTCCGGGTATAGCCGATCCGGGATCGGAAATTATCGCCCATGCTCACAAACTAGGTATACGTGTTGTTCCGCTTGTAGGACCGAATTCTATTATTTTAGCCTTGATGGCTTCGGGTTTTAATGGCCAGCGTTTCACGTTTCACGGGTATCTCCCAATTGATAAGGAGCAACGGCGGAGGCAGCTGATTTATGCTGAGAAGAACGCGATAAAACGACAAGAAACACAAATCTTTATCGAAACCCCATTTCGAAATAATGCGCTTTTAGAAGATATCCAAAAGCACTGTAATGATCACACAAGGCTATGTGTCGCATGTGATTTGACTACATCAGATGAGATTATCATCAGTGAGCCTGTCAAAGACTGGAAAAAAAGGAAAATAGATTTTCATAAAAGGCCGGCGATCTTTTTATTGTACAGATGAAGTTTACCAATAAGAATGTCGATTTAATCATCGTTGGGGTGAATTCCGCTACCTTGCTTTTAGCTAGTCAGTTAGTAAAGTATGGTATTCGACCAACGATTATTGACGCGCGCAAAGGCTTATCGAGTAACTCGTCAGTTATTACGTTAGACCGGATATCGCTTGATATTCTAAGCCGGCTAGGATTCGGACAAGTTCCATTAGAGTCTGGAAGTGAGTGCGAAGGCCTGACAGTACAATCTGATGGACAGGTCTTGAGGTATTTTGATTTCAGCAACAACTTACATCTGTCGGCTCAAAACTCGTTTGTGAATCTTGAACAAGAGAAAATCGATAAGGTTTTATTATCCTACCTAGGGTCACAAGTATGTCCGGTATATTGGGACTCAAAGGTTACCGCGATACAGCAAGATAATAATGGCGTTAACGTCATGATACAGCAGGCGGGCCAGCCGCACGGGGTAAGAGCCGAATGGGTAGTTAGCTCGGACAGGTCTGACGCTTCCATATATGGAAGTCTGGAAGCGGATTATAAAAGATGGATTTTTAAAAGGCCGATATTCGTGTCCGAAATTGAACCCGATGAGCAAGTCGACAAAGATCAGCATCTTGTTCTTATGAAGAGGGGTTTTATGTTTGCGGAGCCCAGCGAACGTATAAATCGATATAAACTATTGAGTACAAGCAAGGGTGAAACCGCTATCGAGGTCAAAGCGTCGGCTTCGATAGCGGGTGCATATATGCGCGAACGATGTATTTTTTTAGGGGAAACCAATTTCGATAGTTTCAGTCTGTTTCGATCATCAGTGAATATACACTTTCAGGACGTGTGCAATTTAAGTTGGAAGCTGGCTCTCGCGCTTTTGGGAAAGATCGACAAGTCAATTCTTACATCATATGAACTTGAACGCAGACCTGTAGCAATGAGGTCTTTCAAGAGAAACTATTGGCTAATGAAGATATTACTCTACAAAGGTAAAATTCTTTCTAAAGTCCGTCAGAAGTTTTTATTGAAAAGTTTGGATCAGTTGCTCAACTCGAAAGATCATTATCGAGCGAGTAGCTTGTCTTTGCATCACTCTCTATCCGAGAATATCGTTTCAGGCGATCGATTGCCAAACCTGACAATTTATGATGAAAGGAAAGGTAACGAAACTAGTTTACATGAATGGATCGAAAAACCTGGCTTTGTTTTATTATTGATTGGTAGCTTGTCGAGTCATCTGCGATTTAAAATTGGGCAATGGGTGAAACAAAAATATGCTACCTATATGCATATTTATTACCTTCCTTTCTCAGATAAGAATAAACATGTTTTCGAAGCGTTCGAGATAAATCCTGAGCAGCATAGGATGGTGCTTATTCGTCCAGACGGATATATTGCATTTATCAATGACGTTCTAAACGCAACATTGGTTGATACCTATATGGAAGG
This sequence comes from Pedobacter indicus, assembly GCF_003449035.1. Taxonomy (NCBI): domain Bacteria; kingdom Pseudomonadati; phylum Bacteroidota; class Sphingobacteriia; order Sphingobacteriales; family Sphingobacteriaceae; genus Albibacterium; species Albibacterium indicum. The sequence goes on along the minus strand of NZ_QRGB01000001.1, from coordinate 562,198 downwards.
GATATTGAAATGGAGATATTAACCGTAGAGCCCTTTGCTGTCGATGAACTGAGCCACTGCATCCGGCACGAAAAACTTAATGCTTTTTCGATTGGCTACTGATTTTCTAATGAAGGTTGAAGAGAGCTCCATCAAAGGGGTATCAGTTATTGTAATAGAGGGGTGTTGAGCCATTTCTCCATCCTCAAATCCCGGCCGGGGATATACAAATACCTTGTAGTCACGAAGAATAACTTCATAGTTTTTCCACTTTTTTAAACTTACCAGGTTGTCAGAACCCATAATAAGGATGAATTCCTTTTTCGGATAGCGTTCCTTCAGATGAATCAGTGTGTCGATGGTATAGGAAGGTTGATTTAACCGGAACTCAAAGTCGCTGCTTCGAATATTTTCGGTGTCCTGTATCGCTAAATTCACCATCTCTAAACGATCGTACATATTAGCCAGGTTACTCTTTTTCTTTAGTGGGTTATGTGGTGAGACCATCAACCAAACCTCGTTCAAATCAGTGTAATTAGCCATATAATTGGCTATAATCAGATGTCCTGTATGAATAGGGTTGAAGGAGCCAAAAAATAAGCCTATTTTATTCATGATTCGTTATTTCTGTCAAACAGGAAATTCTCTATCAGCTGTTCAGCTCTTTCGCATGCTTTTTCTAGGTTGTCATTCTCCAGTATTACATCAAATTGATCAGCATATTCAAGTTCCTTTTTTGCTTTCTCGATTCGCTCGTTTAACTTATCAATTGTGTCGGTCCCTCTCCCAAAAAGCCGCTTAGAAAGAACTTCCAATGATGGGGGTTGCACAAATATTGCTAAAGCTTTCTCCTTGAATTTGTTTTTAAGATGCAATCCTCCAATTACATCGATATCAAACATAACAGCTTTTTGACCTGCCCATATTCTTTCGATTTCTGATCGGAGCGTGCCATAGTAGGTGCCGGCATAGACTTCTTCGAATTCAACGAACTCTTTTTGGGCAATCTTGTGAAGAAAATCTTCCTGTGAGATAAAATAATAATCTTTCCCATCTACCTCATTTTCTCGTGGCTGGCGCGTGCAAGCAGATATGGAGAAAGCGAGCTGATCAGCATATTTAGAGAGGAGGTGTCTGACAATGGTCGTTTTCCCAGCACCCGAGGGAGCAGAAAAAATAATTAACTTTTCATTCATTTTATAAAACGTTCAAAAGTTGTTCTTTGATTTTTTCTAATTCTTCTTTCATCCTAACAACGATCTGTTGAATTTCAGCGTGGTTTGCTTTGGACCCCAGGGTATTGATTTCCCGACCCATCTCTTGAGAGATGAAGTTTAATTTTTTACCATTCGCGTCTTCGCTGTCAAGCGCTTTACTAAAATAATTGCAGTGGCTTTTCAGACGTACTTTTTCCTCCGTAATGTCGAGTTTGTCAATATAATAAATGAGCTCTTGTTCAAAGCGATTTTTGTCCACATTTTCTTTCCCAACGGTATCGTCAAGGTAATTGATGATCCTTTCGCGGATTAGAGGTACGCGACTCGTTTCTTTGATTTCGATTTCGGCTAAATACTCGAGGATCTTTGCTGTTCGCATTGTTAGGTCAGCCTTCAATACTTCCCCTTCGTCTTTACGAAACTTGTCAAACTCGTTCGTGGCTTCTAAAAAAACACTATAGATATTGTTCCAGGCAGTTTCATCTGCTTTTTCTTCTTTGTGACCGATTACCTCGGGAAGATCGAGAACTGTAGATAATAGGTTGTCGTGACTCGCGCCCACTTCATCTGCAACTTCTTTTAATTCATTGTAATAGAATATTGCCAAAGGCTTGTTGATGCTAGCCGCATTTAGAGCCGGGTCATTATGTTCAGCGGTAATGGTCAGGTTGATCTTTCCTCGCTCCAAAAGTCGGGAACACTCATTTCTCAGAAATAGTTCTCTGTCCGAAAATGATTTAGGAACTTTTAGATTTAACTCTAAAAATTTAGAATTTAGTGATTTTATTTCAACCGTATAATGCCCGTATTGAGTGTCTGAATGAGCAATACCGTAGCCAGTCATTGATTTGATCATTCGCAAAGATAGCGTAAATTCTTTTAACATTTTTTAGCATACTCTTTGTACCCTTTTCTTTAAGTTTGGAGAATTGAATGCTCAATGAACAGATTATACAGATTTCTATGTCCTTTTTTCCTGTTGCTTCCGTTAGTTGGTTTTACCCAACAGACGGTTCGAGGTGTTGTTCTTAATGCCTCGAACGATACTCGGATAGGCGATGTCGAGATCAGGAACATAAGAACACATGATCGCTTTATGACGAATTCACTCGGTCTGTTTAATATTGTAGGTGAACTGGGTGATACATTGCGGATATTCAAAGAGGGTTATAACGAGCAGAATGCCATACTTTCCTCTGAAGAAGATCTTATTGTACGACTTCGGCCTATATCAACGCAGTTGAAAACCGTCAATGTTTTCGGGGAAACTAAGGAACAGCGAATGGAAGATGTGCTGGAACAATATCGAAAGCAGGGTAGTTATTATGACGGAAAGCCTCCGACGCTAGCGTATATATTCAACCCCATCTCTGCTTTGAGCGAGAGATTCGGTAAGGCAGGAAGGAGATCGCGTAGATTTCAAGATTACATGAGCTATGAACAGGATCAGTTGGTTGTCGATCGAAAGTTCAACCGTTCGCTGATAGCTTCGTTAACGAATTTGGACGGTGAAGACCTAGATAATTTCGTGATCATTTATCGTCCTTCTTACGAGCGGGCGCGAAATTGGAGCGAATATGACGTCACAAACTATGTAATGAAAGCTTTTGAACAATTCGAAAAAAATGGACGCCCTGCTGCGCCTAAGTTGCCGGATTTTAAAGCACCTGACTTAAGTGAATAATGACTAATGCGGCAATAATTTGATTTCAAATAGCGTATTCCATTTCTTACCCGTAACGAATATCCGGTCTTGATTTTTGTCATAAGCAATGCCATTTAGAACATCGGTATCTGGCTTATGGTCTTTCTGCGGTAGCAGACCTATCAAATTGAGTTCACCTTCAACGACTCCGGTAGCCGGGTCGATAATGGCGATTTTGTCAGTTAGATAAATATTAGCGTAAATTTTTCCGTTAATGAACTCCAGCTCATTGAGATTATCGACCGCACCGCTTTGGTTGTACACATCAATATATTCACCTGTTTCAGCATAGCTATCCTTATCTAAAAAGTAAAGTCGATTAGATCCGTCAGATTTGATAAGTTTCTCTCCATCATAACATATACCCCAGCCTTCTCGGCTCGCCTGATAGTTAAACTCTTTTAATTTTTCAAAAGAAGTCAAGTCATATACCAAACCAATGCCTTCTCGCCAAGTGAGCTGTAGGATTTTATTGTCGACGATGGTCAACCCTTCCCCGAATTGTGACTGTGGGAGGTCTACTTTCTGAACGACTTCTCCTGTTTTGAGATTTACTTTACGGAGGCTTGAATGTCCATACTCGCCGGTACTTTCATAAAGAAAACCGTCCTTATATTCTAAACCTTGTGTGTATGCTCCATTATCGTGCGGGAAACTATTAACCACTGAAAAGCTGAATTGCTCCGGAGCTTGTTGTGGTAGTACGGTTACCGAAACTTTTCGTTCCGTAAGTTCCCCATTTTGATAATGTTTAGCGATCAGTTGTTGTGAGCCGTAGCGTAGTTTACTACTATCAAAATAGATTGGGTCATTACCGTTACTTTTTTCGATTACACTGTCATTCACATAATAGACAATCGAATCCGTTTGTTCTGATTCGGGAACATTCAGCTGGAGTTTGATCGTATCACCCAAATAGATATTACCCGGTTCAGGACTGATAAATGTGATTCCAGATGTTTTCTTCTGGCTATTGCAGCCTGTAGAGATCACAAAGGATAGAAAAAATATAAAAAGGAATAGATTTCTCATGAGAATTCAATATATCGCTAAAATAATGATTTATGATTAAATTACTTACTCCGGCCAAAAAGCATCACGAATATGCTCTACTGTCAATCCGTTTTTTTGATCTGAGATAATAGAAATAATATCAAAACGTATATCTCCCTGATGCTTTTTATAGGAAATATATAGATTAGCTGCACGGTTAAGCTTTTGTTGTTTGTGGTAATTTACAGCTTCGAAAGGTAGTCCGTATCGGGTACTTTTCCTCGTTTTTACTTCCATAAACACCAATATGTCGTTGTCCATGGCGATGATGTCGACTTCAAGATGCTTATACCGCCAGTTAACCTCCAAAATTTTGTAGCCAATTTCCTTTACAAATCGGCATGCTTCGGCTTCTCCAATTCGGCCTGTTTCTAAATGTGTCGACATGTTTACCTACTAATAACCGTTCCTAAAAAATCAAGTGTTTCTTTTTCTACCTCTTTAAGTTTCTGATACTTATGCAGTAATATTGACATGTTATCTGGGTCGGATTCTTGTTTCATCTCCTCACGCACCTGCTGTATCCGTTCATCGATCTTTCGCCTCTTCATCCTAAAGATCGCTCTCACCACGGCATCTTTCAGGTTATCGGTTTCTTGCTTTACATAAATCTGTCGTTTATCATCATTCCAATTAGGGCTTAATGTATAAGGGGTCGACAATAAAGAAACTGCAAGGCTCGATATTTTTTTATCCGGATGGGTTATAAAGTACCGATTTTCTGGTAGATCTTGTTTATTAACGAAATCAATATAGATGTCTAAAATTTTTTTTGATTCAGGGTGGCTAAACTCGATGTCTTGCAGAGATGAAAGAATTAATACAGCAATGGGATAATTGTCATTTTCTAACCAGGTTGCTGGCTGTTCTCCATATTGCAAAAGGAGCCGTATAATCTCTTTTTCTTGCAGATCGTTCGCATTTATTGAGGGAGGTGAATCAGGCGTCGCTTCTCCATTGATTAAAGCGGACTGTGACTCAGTCGGCTCTTCGGGTATTTCTGACTTGGTAGACGGCCGCTTCCTAGACTGTTGCAGTTTTATTTTGTTTAACTCCGTAATGAGAATACGCTCTTCGATATCCAGTTTAACGCTGCAATTACGGATGAATAAAGAAGCTTTTATTGGATCTGGAATAAGTGCGATACTCTCGACGATCTCTCGGATAACGCCGGCGCGCTTAATCGGGTCATCTCCCGCTTCATCCAATAAAACCTGGGTCTTAAAGGAAATAAAGTCGTGTTGATTTTGACTGACATATTCTTCAAAGCTTTTAGGTCCGTGCTTTTGTATATATGAGTCAGGGTCATTCCCTTCAGGAAAAAGAAGGATCTTAACATTCAGGCCTTCCTTTAGCAACATGTCCGTTCCTCGCAGCGATGCTTTTATGCCGGCTGCATCACCATCATAGAGCATGGTGACGTTGCTCGTAAATCTCCCAATTAATTTGATCTGTTCCGTTGTAAGCGAGGTTCCGGAAGAGGCAACCACATTCTCTATTCCCGCCTGATGCATCGATAGGACATCCGCGTACCCTTCTACTAAATAGCATGTGTCCGCCGTGCTTATCGCTTTTTTAGCAAAGTATAAACCATATAGGACAGCTGACTTATGGTAAATGTCGCTTTCGGGAGAGTTGACATATTTCGGAACTTTCTTGTCGGTTTTCAGTGTTCTTCCACCAAAGCCCAAGGTTCTTCCGGTCATGTTATGAATTGGGAACATGACTCTGCCACGAAAGCGATCGTAAGTTTTGCCACCTTCTTTCTGGATAATCAGTCCAGTGTTCGACAGATACTCATCATCGAAGCCCTCTGCTTTCGCATGTTGGTACAGGTAATCCCAACTTTCCGGAGAATATCCTAATTCAAATTTCTTAATAATATCATCCCGGTAGCCGCGTTCCCGAAAATAGCTTAGCCCGATCGCTTTTCCCTCATCCGTATCCCATAATGTTTTCTGAAAAAGTTCTGCTGCCCAATTGGTTACAATATAAAGGCTTTCCCGTCGGTCATGCACCAACTGTTGTTCTTCACTTTGCTCTTCTTCCTCTACCTCAATATTATATTTTTTTGCCAGATAGCGGATAGCCTCCGGATAGGAATACTTTTCATGTTTCATCACAAAGTCGACCGCGTGGCCACCTTCGCCGCAACCGAAACACTTATAAATACCCTTGCCTATGGAAACATTGAAAGAGGGGGTTTTTTCGTTATGGAAAGGGCATAAACCGATCAGGCTCGTTCCTCGCTTTTTTAAGTCCACAAAGTCACCGACTACCTCTTCTATACGGATGGTATCAAATACTTTATCGATGGTACGTTGCTTTATCACTCAAAAAAGTCCTCCAACGTAAAGTTAGTTAATTTTCTTTATTGGGTGTGTCTTTTGTCTCAGGCAACGTTTCGGAAGCAGCTTCGGCGTTAGGTTTCTGCTCGGTATTCATCGGCTTTAAGGCCAACGCGTCACTACCCGCAACATCCTCAAATATGGTTAAATCGAAATATTCGACGGAAGCAAGTAAGTGGTCAAATATGTCTGAAAGAATGCGCTCATATTCGGCCCATTTGACCGTATCTGTAAACGTATAGACCTCAAATGGCAAGCCTTTATGGGTCGGGTCCAACTGTCTTACCATAATCGTCATCCTTTTATTAACATCCGGATGCGTATGCAGATACCATTCTATATATTTTCTAAAGAGGCCTGCGTTTGTCAGGTTTCTTCCGTTAACACGCAGGGTTCTATCCAGACCTAGTTTTTCATTATGTTTTCTGATTTCCTCCTGACGCTCGTCTATATAATCTGCGATACCATGTATTTTTTTAAAATGATCAAGCTCGTCCTCTTCCAGAAAGCGTATCGATGATTGTTTGACTGTGACCGACCTTTTAATTCGCCGACCGCCAGTCATTTGCATTCCGCGATAATTATGAAAGGCATCGGATATCAGCGCATAGGTTGGAACCGTCGTAATCGTTTTGTCCCAGTTCTGAATCTTTACGGTGGTGAGATTGATTTCCAATACATCGCCATCCGTTCCGTATTTCGGCATGGCAATCCAATCGCCAATGCGTACCATATCATTCGTTGTAACTTGTATACTGGCAGCGAACCCTTTAATAGTATCTTGGAAAATCAATAATAATACGGCTGATGTAGCACCCAGGATGGCAAAGAATTCTAGCGGTGAATTTTGCGTGATCCGTACGTACATGAAAATTGCACCAAAGAAAAATAATACAAAGGTTAGAATTTGTAAAAAACTCTCCATCGGTCGGAATCTAAACACTTCATTTTTCTCTTTGAGCACATCGATAAGAGCTCTTGCTATGGAGGTCACGATGGATACGGTCATGAAAACGGAATATAGGTCGGTTAACAAGGACAACGGGCGTATCCAAACCGGGTAACTCTCAAAAACAATGGGTAAACTGGCGTGGACTAAGCTAACGGGTGCAATAAGCGCCAAATAATGAGCGAAGCGGTGCGCACGCAAATAGTTTAGGAAAGAGGTTTTATTTTTACTGGATACTCGGTCAAGAACTACACGGAATATACTTCTAACAATACTATGTACGACAAAGACAAGTATTAATAAAATAGTCAGCAAAACGAGGCAGTTAACCAGAGCTGCCCAATCCTGTGAAACGCCCCATTTGACGAGCATGTCATAGGAGTATCTGCTTATAAAATTAGATGATTTTTCCAGGTTATTACCTAGATCGTCGGATAATACGTCCATACTAAAAAAAGTTTGTGCGGATTAAAAAATAAAAAGAATAAGATCTATTAATTGCCTAGTTGCTTAACGCCAATATAGGCCATTAAACCAGTACTTAACTGGAGTGCTTCTTCGTCGATATCGAAGGTTGGTGTGTGAACAGCCGAAGTTATATCTCTTTCTTCGTTTCGTGTTCCCAAGCGATAGAAGCAAGCATCCGCCTGTTGTGAATAGTATGCAAAATCCTCAGCAGCAAGCCAAAGATCAAGGTCGACTACATTCTCCTTACCGAGAAAATCTTCGGCAAAAGAACGTACAGAAGCTGTTAATTTCGGCTCGTTCACTAAAAACGGATAGCCATTTCTGATTTCAAATTCACAACGTGCGCCCATGCTCTCCGCCATCCCCTCTGCCATTTTCTTCATATGTTGGTGTGCTTCTTTTCGCCACTTTTCGTCAAACGTTCTGAAAGTTCCCTCCAGATACACTTCATTGGGGATTACATTGGTCGCACCTTCCGCTATAATTTTTCCAAAAGATAGTACGGAAGGTATTTTGGGGTCACCGATTCGACTAACAATTTGCTGAAGAGCGGTTATAATGTGTGCGGTGATAACTATCGGATCGACGTTCTCCTGTGGCTGTGCACCGTGCCCACCTTTTCCGATAACGCGTACATAAAGCTCATCTGACGATGCCATGTACTTTCCAGACCGGAAGCCTACCTTACCTTTCTCGATAAGAGGCATGACGTGTTGACCGACCACAGCTTCAGGAACAGGTTTTTCGAGAACGCCTTCTTTAATAAGCAGGCTAGCCCCTCCCGGTAATTTTTCTTCACCAGGCTGGAATATCAGCTTAATAGTACCGCCGAATTTATCTTTTAAACGCGTCAAGATTTTAGCAGTACCAAGTAAAGATGAGGTATGAACGTCGTGTCCGCAGGCATGCATGACACCGGGCTTGGTAGAGCCATAACTTCTTCCATCGACTTCCTGTATCGGTAGAGCATCCATATCCGCACGTAATGCGACGACTCTGTCCGAAGGCAGATCGCCCTTAATCAATCCAATTACGCCCGTATTAGCCATGCTTTCCCAAGGAATACCAAGCTCATCGAGTTTTTCTTTTATAAAAGAGGAGGTATTGAACTCTTTGAATGACAACTCAGGATTCGCATGCAAATGTCTTCTGTTTTGTACCGTTTCCGAATGAATTTGTTTCGCTAGTTCTTTTATCTCTTCTTGCAGCATAATTTGTTTTAGTAATATACGTAAACCTGTTCAGTGAATAAGAATACCATTGGATAGTTTTTCTTTACTTCCCGCATAAAAGCCTGCGCCTCACTTCGACTTCTGAAGTCTCCAACTTTAACACGGTAGTTTGGTTGCGTATAGCTTATATATGTAGCAATATCTTCGTATTGCTTCTGAAACCGTGCCTGAATAGCATAAGCCTCGTTTCTGCTTGCCCCAGAATATATTTGAACACGGAAGCCAAGTACCGTACCTCTTGTACCGTTTTCCTTGGTCACTGGAGTTTCCTCTACAGGGTTATTTTCGAAATAAACACGACTTTTCTGAAGCAAGTCAATCCTCGGATCTTTGATAATTTCTAAGTTGCCTTGTGTTGTTTGCGCTAAAGCACAGGTGGAGAAAAATACAACACTTAGACCGAGAATAATTGATTTGTAGTTCATCGCCGTATAAATTTCTGTTATGCCTGCCCTATCCCATGACAGTTTTTATATTTTTTACCACTTCCGCATGGACAAGGTTCGTTTCTGCCGACTTTATTTTCATTTCTGATCGGCTGTGTTTTTTGCACCTCTCTCGTATCTTCGTTCATCGCTTGTGCTGCCCCTGAGCTAGCTGTAGCGAGTTCAGGCTTTGACACTTTGATCTGTTTATTCTGCGCGGGTGCCGGTCTTGCTTCCCGAACGTCCTGTGGGTTTTGTGTAGGGATCCCTCCTTTAAACAGGAAGCTGACTATTTCTTTATTCATGTTGACCAACATCTGTTTAAACAGGTTAAAGGCCTCCATTTTGTAAATAATAATCGGATCTTTTTGTTCATATACCGCATTTTGAACGGACTGTTTCAAGTCGTCCATTTCTCTGAGATGTTCTTTCCAAGACTCATCAATCAAAGCAAGAACAATGCCCTTTTCAAAAGCCTTAAAAACCTCTAAGCCTTCAGATTCAACTGCCTTCTTTAAGTTAGCAGTAACTTGAATTCCACGCGTACCATCAGTGAATGGAACAACAATATTTTCGATCTGTTCTCCGCGGGTTTCAAATACATCCTTTAGAACTGGTAAGGTCTGCTTAGCGATGTTTTCTGCCTTTCTGTGGTAATATTCGTTAACCTTTTCAAAAAGTTGATCCGTTAGCGATGCAATACCTGAACCATTAAACGTATTTTCATCTAACTCTGGATCGACTGAAAATATGCGGATAAATTCCAACTGCAAATCTTCATATGTCCCACCTTCTTTGCAGTCGCTTACAATCTCTTCAACGGTATCGAAAATAAGATTATTAAGATCAACGTCTAAACGCTCACCAAACAACGCATTTTTTCTTTTTGAATAGATTACCGTACGCTGCGAATTCATTACGTCATCGTATTCCAACAGGCGTTTACGTATTCCAAAGTTGTTCTCTTCAACTTTTTTCTGCGCCCGTTCGATCGATTTCGTAATCATCGAATGTTGAATAACCTCGCCTTCCTCAATTCCCATCTTCAACATGATGTTGGAGATTCTTTCAGAACCAAATAAGCGCATCAGGTTATCTTCTAAGGATACAAAGAACTGAGATGAACCGGGGTCTCCTTGACGACCAGACCGACCTCTTAGCTGACGGTCAACACGTCTGGATTCGTGGCGTTCAGTACCGATAATGGCTAAACCACCCGCAGCTTTTACGCCTTCACCTAGTTTGATATCCGTACCCCGTCCCGCCATATTCGTAGCGATCGTAACAGTTCCCGGCTGCCCAGCTTCCGCTACAATATCAGCTTCCCGTTGATGCAGTTTTGCGTTCAGAACATTATGTTTTATACCGCGGAGCTTCAACATCCTGCTTAATAGTTCTGAAATTTCTACCGAAGTTGTACCGACAAGAACAGGTCGTTTCGCTTCAGTTAAGCGTTGAATCTCTTCAGCAACAGCATTGTATTTCTCACGCGCTGTCCGGTAAACAGCGTCTTGCCTATCGTCACGCTGAATTGGAAGGTTGGTAGGTATCTCTACTACGTCGAGTTTGTAGATTTGCCATAACTCACCCGCTTCAGTTGTCGCCGTTCCGGTCATACCCGCCAACTTGTGGTACATTCTGAAATAGTTCTGCAAGGTAATGGTGGCGTAAGTTTGTGTCGCGTCCTCTACCTTCACATTTTCCTTTGCTTCGATCGCCTGGTGAAGCCCATCAGAATACCGGCGCCCCTCCATAACGCGACCCGTTTGCTCATCAACAATCTTAACTTTACCTCCGTCAATGATGTATTCGACATCATTTTCAAAAAGAGTATAGGCTTTTAAGAGTTGATTTACAGAATGTATGCGTTCTGATTTAACTGAAAAGTCACGCATGATTTCATCTTTTCTTGCTGCCTTTTCTTCTGCGCTTAAATCAGATTTTTCAAGCTCCGCAATTTCCGATCCTACATCCGGCATAATAAAGAAGTTTGCGTCTTCTCCCGAAGCGGTTATCAGTTCGATCCCTTTCTCGGTAAGCTCAACCTGATTATGCTTTTCATTGATTACAAAGAAGAGCTCCGCATCTACCTTCGGCATGTTTTTGCTCTGCTCTTGCATATAGAAGTTTTCAGCCTTGGTAAGTACCTGTTTGTTATTACCTTCGCTCAGAAACTTAATCAATGCTTTGTTTTTTGGCAAACCCCTATGTGCCCGTAAAAGGGCTAAGCCCCCGCCTTCCGTGTCCGTATCACCTGCCTTAATTGCTTTTTTAGCTTCGTTTAGTACGGTATTGACAAATGACTTTTGCGCATTCACCAAACGTTCAATCCTCGGCTTCAGTTCATAAAACTCATGTTCGTCGCCGCGAGGAACCGGTCCGGAAATAATCAACGGCGTTCTGGCGTCGTCAATCAGCACGGAGTCTACTTCATCGACCATCGCAAAATGCAGTTTCCGCTGAACCATCCCATCGGGGTTCTGCGTCATATTATCTCTTAGATAATCGAATCCAAATTCATTGTTTGTACCAAAGATAATATCAGCTGCGTAGGCTTTTTTGCGAGCCGCAGAGTTGGGTTGATGCTTGTCGATGCAGTCAACTTTAAGCCCATGGAACTCAAAGATAGGTCCGTTCCACTCAGCATCACGACGAGCAAGGTAGTCGTTAACAGTTACAATATGCACCCCTTGTCCTGAAAGAGCGTTAAGGTAAGCTGGAAGCGTTCCAACCAATGTTTTACCTTCACCTGTCGCCATTTCGGCAATTTTACCCTCATGCAAAACGATACCACCAATAAGCTGAACATCGTAATGGATCATGTTCCAGGTAACTTCAGAGCCCGCAGCGGTCCAGGTATTTTGCCATACAGCTTTATCTCCCTGGATTTCAATATGGGGGTGAATCGCCGCTAAATCTTTATCATAGTCTAGTGCAGTAACCTCTAAACTTGAATTTTCCGTAAAGCGCCTTGCCGTTTCTTTAACAACCGCAAAGGCCTCCGGTAGAATCTGCATTAAAACATCTTCTAGTTCCTTATCACGATTTTTTTCCAGCTTATCAACCTCCTCATAGAGCGAGGTTTTGGTAGACATATCGGTGGTTGGCAGCTCAGCCTCTGTCTTCAATTCATTAATACGAGCGTCTGTATCTTTTAAGTGTTCTGCTATCCTTTCTTTAAAGGAGAATGTTTTCTGACGCAGCTCATCATTTGAAATTGACTCCAATTTACTGAATTCAGCTTTAATTTTATCTACTAAAGGCTGAACATGTTTTATGTCTCGTGCTGATTTGCTGCCGAAAACTTTGCTTAGAAATCCTAACATCTATCTTGTTTTTTTATCTTCTTGTAATTTGACAATAAATAATCCAAAATCCTTCTTCCGCCAAATTGACAGAGATGATTCTGCAAAGTTAATAATAATAGACTATTTAGCGCCACGCTTTAAACTGATTGATAAGACCATTGGTTGATGAGTCGTGGGATCCAACGGCTAAATCATTTTCCAGCTCAGGGAGAATTTTTCCAGCAAGCTGCTTCCCTAATTCAACGCCCCATTGATCGAAACTAAAGATATTCCATACAATACCCTGGACGAAAATTTTATGTTCGTAAAAGGCGATCAAGGTTCCAAGTGTTCTCGGCGTGATTTTTTTAATGAGGAAGGAGTTGCTTGGTCTATTACCATCAAATACTTTATATGGGCTGAGCTTCTTAATCTCGATATCACTTTTCCCGGCTTTTTTAAGTTCGGCGATCGCTTCTTCCTCAGTTTTCCCATTCATTAATGCCTCGGTTTGGGCAAAATAATTTGAAAGCAATAAGGTATGATGATTTCCTAATGGATTATGGCTTTGAGCGGGGGCAATAAAATCACAAGGGATCAGTTTTGTTCCCTGATGAATCAACTGATAAAAAGCATGTTGTCCGTTTGTCCCGGGTTCTCCCCAAATAATTGGACCAGTCTGGTAAGCGATGGGATCCCCATTTCTATCAACGTTTTTTCCATTGCTTTCCATATCCCCTTGCTGAAAATAGGCTGCAAAACGGTGCATATACTGATCGTAGGGCAGAATTGCCTGGCTTTCCGCATCAAAGAAATTGTTGTACCAGATTCCAAGCATAGCCATAATTACGGGTATATTATCTTCTAATGCCGTATTTTGGAAATGCATATCTGCCTCATAGGCACCTTCAAGTAGTTCTTTGAAATTATCAAAGCCGATGCTTAGTGCAATGGACAGACCGATAGCGCTCCAAAGAGAATAGCGACCACCGACCCAGTCCCAAAAAACAAACATGTTTTCAGGGTTAATTCCAAAGGACTGCACAGCTTTTTCATTGGTTGATAATGCAACAAAATGTTTGCTGATATCCGCCTCACTTGCTCCATCATCCAATAGCCATTTTCGTGCGGAGAACGCGTTTGCCATGGTTTCCTGCGTAGTAAAGGTTTTCGAAGCAACCAGGAATAAGGTCGTTTTGGGATCCAAATTCCGAAGTGTCTCGGTGATATGCGTACCATCAACATTTGAAACGAAGTGCACATTAAGCCTGGTTTTATATGCTTTCAATGCTTCAGTCACCATCACCGGACCTAAATCAGATCCTCCAATGCCGATATTTACGACATCGGTAATCTCTTCTCCTTGGTAACCCTTCCACTCGCCCGAAATAACCTGCTCGCAAAAGCTTCTCATTTGATCGAGAACAGCACGTATTTCTGGTTTGATGTCCTGATCATTGACATAAACAGGATTGCTGTCCTGACTGCGGAGTGCGGTGTGGAGAACCGCGCGATTCTCAGTTTCATTGATTAACTCCCCCTGAAACATGGATTTTATAGCATCTTCTACTTGACATTCTCTAGCCAGTTGAATAAGTAGCGCCATGGTTTCGTCGTCAATCCTATTTTTTGAATAATCGAAAAGAATGTCGTTAAATTTGATTGAGAAGTTCTGAAATCGGTCGGGGTCGCCTGAAAACAGATCCTTCAAATGTCTCGGGGCGATTTCAATATAATGATTTGTAAGATACTTGTAAGCAGGGGTTTCGTTGAATTTTACTTTTGATAACATGGATCAATATGCTTTTGAATGAGGTACGAAATTACCATTTTGGCATTGTGTTTGCAAGATTCGCAACTAGAAAAGAAAAATAAAAACAAACGTTATGAATATTTCAAAAAAGATATCAGTATTAGGAATCGCAATGGCTACAGTCGCGATGGTATTTTCGGCATGTAGTTCTATGACTAACACGCAAAAGGGCGTAGGGATCGGAGCTGGAGCAGGCGCCGGGATTGGTGCTATTATTGGTAACAAAGCAGGTAATACAGCTGCAGGTGCTGTTATCGGTGGCGCGATCGGTGGTGTTGCTGGTGGATTGATAGGTAAAAAAATGGATAAGCAGGCTGCAGAGATTGAAAATACAGTTGATGGCGCTGAGGTTATCAAGGCTGGCGAGGGAATTATCGTAAAATTTGACTCTGGAATACTTTTCGATTTTGATAAAACCGATTTGAAACCCGTAGCTAAAGAGAATATTCAAAAGCTTGTGCAATCATTGAACGATAATCCTGATACGGATATTTTAGTGATTGGCCACACAGATAATGTTGGGAAAGCTTCTTATAATCAAGGTTTGTCAGAACGTCGCGCAGCATCAGTAGAAAATTATGCCGTTGCTCAAGGGTTGAGCGGCTCAAGAATTAAGACCAAAGGTATGGGGGCAACGGAGCCAATAGCCAGCAATGAAACTGATGCAGGTAGAGCAGAAAATAGAAGAGTGGAAATCGTGATTGTAGCAAACGATCAGATGAAAGCCGAGGCGAAAGCTGAAGCAGCACAGTAAAAAGCTGATGAGAACAGTAACTTGTAAGTTATTGAGCTAACAAAACTCTAATAAAATAGAAAAATGCCATGGATAGAATATTCATGGCATTTTTCTATTTTTACGGTTAAGTTAATCGATAGGATGTAACATTTTACCCGGCTCAAACTAATTATGAATACTAAATACATCATTCTCTTCAGCTTCTTATGGTTAAATACAGTACTGTATGCACAACGGAAAGATAAACCACAACTTGTTGTATATGGGCAGGGTGAGGTAGCATTCGGAGCAGCTGTGCAGTCGGCTAAGTCGGGAGTTCAGACTCTCTGGGTTAATCCGCAAGGGTCTTTTGAAAGTGAATTGACACAAGGAGCTGACATCAAAAAAGTTACCTCATATCAAAGCCTTGATGGGGGGCTGTGGGGAGAATTTCTTAAGGCAACTATTAATGCATCACATTACACAGATTCGGTTTTCAACCGTGCTAAAAGGCACCTAAATCCACGTGTATCAATGAATGCCTTTGAAAAAATTATCGATTCAACACAAAACCTGACCATTTTGTACAATTCGTCTATTGAAGAGGTTAAACGCTCCCGAAAAAATTGGACAATCGATCTCAGCAATGGCAGTAGCTATAAAGTGTTTGCTGTTGTGGATGCAAGTAAGGATGCAGAACTTATTCCTTTAATTGAATTGGAGGAAAAAATAAAAGACAGAGCTCTTCATTCGTCATTGATCGGAACGGATGATATTTATGAGTCAACCGCTTACAAAACCAGTTTGATGATTGACGATCGGGGAGAAAATGAATCCCTAATCCCCTCATCGATAATCATCACGCCCTATGCTAAAAATTTATTTATTGTATTCGATCCCGATCGGTCTGCACCCTCTTTAGGTTCGTCAATTGAGGATGTTCCCCGTTTCCTGTTGTTTGGACAAGCCATGGGCGCTGCAGCCGGATACTGTGCTTTTTTTGAAACAGACTATGATAAGATTAATATCCGCACACTCCAGGGAGAGCTGCTGGCATTCAAGGCGCAGCTGATACCATTCCATGATATCGCTTTTGAGGATGTTCATAATACGCATATCCAACATATCGGACTCTCTGGAATACTTGAGGGTGTGGCGAATGCGGAAGGAAAATTTATCTTTAACGCAGAGGGTTTTGTATCAACAAAGGAGATTGAAGCAGTCATGCGGAGCATCTATACAAGGAGCCAAATCTGGTTTAATCAACACTCCAGCGACCAGCTGAAGGTAAAAGAGGTTATCGATCTTATCAAGTTTATAGCCTTAAAGGGTGATGAAATTGACCGTGCGATCGAAAATGGATGGAATACCCGATTTAAATTTAGTGGATCTTTTGACTCAGAAACACCCATTAACAGACGGCAATTTGCCGTATTGGTAGATACCTACCTCCAACCGTTTACCGTGAAGGTAAATAAGGAAGGGAAATTTGTTTATTAAAACCTAAAAAACTCATTGAATTTTTTAAAAAAAGCTACTTCACTGAGTAGTTTCTCAACGATTTTTTGCTCTTAAAAGCGAAGCGATTTTCCTTTAGGTTAAATGCTCGTGCACGCTTTTTACTCTCAGGTTTTATATTAAGACGGAGGTTAGATGTATCTTAATCGTATGTTCCTCGGAGGTTATACGTGTGCATCCGAAGAAAGTCCGACTAATGTCCGAAGAATGTCCGACTGAAGTCCGTTAAAGAGTTGTACTTTTTAAGACCAAATATTATAGAAAATAGCACCATATCCGTCGATTTTAATTGGAAGTGTGAGTGTTTAATTTCTTAGTATTCAGGTTGATTTTGGTCAGCTAGATGGGGATTGTTTAACTGTAAGGAAATATACTGAAACAAAAAAAGCCGCTATTGATAAAACGATAGTGGCTTTTTTTGTTTTTTTTGGGGAAGATTAGACTTCGTCTTCAAATTTCCATCTCACGAATGCTTCGATCGACTCGTATTCTGCAAGTCCCAGATCGTCATATATTTTTGCTGTTTCTGCTGTGCGTTCTTCTGCGCGTACCCAGAATTCCCGAGCATCATCACCTGGGAAAACAGGAGTGTCCTTTTGAGACTGGTGCTTGAAGATTGCGTGGCGTTTGCGGATTACCTCAGCAGGGGATAAAGGCACAGCCATTTCGATTTCATGGATTTCGAACTCATGCCAAGCTCCGCGATAAAGCCATAGCCAGCAATCTTTTGTCCATTCTTCGGTTTTCCGTAATCGGGTTATCGCCTCTCTTAAAATGTCAAAACAAACTTTATGCGTGCCGTGAGGGTCAGCAAAATCCCCTGCAGCAAAAATCTGATGGGGTTTGATTTCCTGAAGAAGCTCCATTGTCTGGACGATGTCGTCTTCTGTTGATACATTCTTCGAGTACTTCGCACGATCGTAGAAAGGAAGGTTCTGAAAATGGATGTTCTCGTCAGGGAGTCCGGCAAAGCGTGCTCCAGCAATTGCTTCCCCCTTTCTGATTAGTGCGTTTACGGTCAAGATTTCATCAATATCAGCTTGATTAGGTTTCTTTTTGCTCAAAAACTCCCTTGTATCAGAATAAACCTTATCCAGCACTTGCGTGTCTAGATTCATTGATTTTGAAAAATCCCGTGCAAATTCAATAAAGCGAAGTGTATCATCGCTCCATACCGCAGTATTGCCAGATGTCTGGTAGGCAACGTGTACATCATGGCCTTGATCTGCTAATCTAATAAAAGTACCACCCATTGATATAACATCATCATCTGGGTGAGGTGAAAAAATGATGCTGCGTTTCTTTTTGGGTAATGCCCGTTCCGGACGTTGACTGTCATCCGCATCTGGTTTGCCTCCTGGCCAACCTGTAATGGTATGTTGGATTAGGTTAAAGATCTGAATATTGATATTGTAAACAGGGCCTTTCTCTGTGGCAAGCTGAGCCATGCCGTTGTTATTGTAATCTTCTTCCGTAAGTTTAAGTATCGGTTTCTTTAGTGTTTTTGCCAACCAAATAACCGCTTTTTTAATGGTGTCTTCATCCCATACACAATCTTTCGCCAGCCAAGGTGTATCGAAGCGTGTGAGGCCTGAAGCAGCTTCTTTATCTAAGATAAATTCGACATTGTCAGATAGTTGTAGATAAGTTGCAGGTACTTCGGAACTGATTGCACCTTCCACAGCTTTCTTTACAATCTGAGCTTTCGTGCCGTTCCAAGCCATTAAGATGATTTCTCGAGCTTTGAAGATCGTACCTACACCCATGGTTATCGCCTTTGTTGGTACGTTTTCTTTTCCACCAAAATTTCTAGATGCATCCCGGCGAGTCAGGTCATCAAGCGTAACGAGGCGTGTGCCTGAATTAGGCGCAGAACCGGGCTCATTGAATCCGATATGGCCGGTACGACCGATACCCAGGATTTGGAGATCGAGACCGCCCAGTTCAGATATTTTTTTCTCGTACTGTAAGCAGTAATCATGAATTTGATCTTCAGGTAACGTCCCGTCTGGAATATAAATATTATTTCTATCGATGTCTACGTGATTAAACAGAACCTTATTCATAAAATAAACGTAGCTCTGTTCTGCATCGGGTTGCATCGGATAATACTCATCCAAATTGAAGGTTATCACATTTTCAAAACTCAAGCCTTCTTCTTTATGAAGACGAATGAGCTCATCATAAACCTTAACCGGGGTAGCTCCAGTTGCCAAGCCTAATATGGCTGACTCACCTTTTTCTTGTTTGTCTCTGATTAGTGCTGCTATTCGATTTGCAACAGCAATTGATGCTTCCTCCTGGTTAGGGTATACAGTAACTGGTAATTTTTCAAAACGCGTTTCTTCCAGTAAATTTAATCTTGCCATTTTGGGTTAATACGTTTAAGGTGAAAGCAAATCTAACAAATCTATTCTATAAAATGTCTCGTTTTTGACGTATTTATAGTAATATTGGTCAAATATCGAGGCAATTCTTCGTAGCAGAGGAACGCACACGATTGCGCTCAATTACAAAAAGATCTGAAATGAATAAAAACTTAGCAACTTTATATCATATCGCAGAGCAAGACACTCGCGTTATTATCGGTCTTATGTCTGGAACTTCATTAGATGGTTTAGATATCGCACTGACCAAAATTCAAGGTAGCGGCTCCAATACGCGGTTGGAATTGCTGGCTTTTGAATCGCTCGAATATTCCAGCGCTTTCCGTGATGAAATCAGATCCGTATTTTCCAAAGAAACCGTTTATACAGAGATGCTTTGCGCTATGAATGCTAAAATTGGTATTGCACATGCTGAGTTGGTGAATAAGACGTTAAAAAAATGGAAATTGAAACCCGAGCAGATCAATTTAATTGCTAGTCATGGACAAACGGTTTTTCACGCTCCTTTAGGTTCGCCGCCTCCGGAGGGTTTTACAAATAGCACGCTGCAAATCGGTGATGGCGACCATATCGCTATGAATACAAGGATTATTACGATTTCGGATTTTAGACAGAAGCATGTGGCGGCAGGCGGAGAAGGTGCCCCTCTGGTAATTTATGGGGACTATCTTCTTTTCGGTCACAGCACAGAGAATCGCGTTCTTTTGAATATCGGTGGAATTTCCAATTTGACCTTTCTGCCCGCAGGGCGACAGGTTGCAGGAGTGTTTGCAACGGATGTGGGATCTGGAAATACGCTGATGAATCAATATATGCAAGCGGCATTGTCGAAACCTTTCGATAAAGACGGTGAACTTGCTGCAGATGGCGAAGTAAATGTTGCATTGCTTGCAGCTTTGTTTAAGCACCCATTTTTCGAAAAAGTGTCCCCAAAGACAACAGGGCCTGAGTTATTTAACCTTTCCTATCTGGAAGGGGCACAGTTGCAAAGTGGAACGACGGATCTCGGAAATGCGGATGTTATGGCGACACTGTCGATGTTTACAGCTAGATGTATTGCAGACACTATTTTGCAATTGAGTGAGAATTACGGTGAGCTTTCACTATACGTTAGCGGTGGCGGTTATCTGAATAAAACACTTATGAATAACCTTAAAACACTTTTGCCTGGGGTCGCTATCGATAATACCTCCGTTTTAGGAATGAACCCAGAAGCGAAAGAGGCTGTGCTATTTGCGCTGCTGGCTAATGAAACGGTAGCGGGTTCACCGATTGAGTTCCCAGAGACATCAGGTGCACCCGCAGTTTGTTTTGGAAAGGTTAGCTTTCCAGATTAAAAGATCGTTGTCAAGCTATTCAGCTAATTCGCTCACAAAGTTGGCAATGGCCTGTTGCGGACTTTCTTGTTTCATAAAGTTTTCTCCAATCAGAAATGCGTTAAAACCAGCTGTTTTAAGCTTTTTGATCGTATCGACTTCGCTGATTCCACTTTCCGACACTTTAATATACTGGTCTGGTATCTGACTAATCAAATTAAGTGAGTGATCAAGGGAAACACTGAAGTCATTTAAATTGCGGTTGTTTACACCGATCGCGTCAACCGTCATAATCAGGTTATCGGCTAATTCTTTTTCATTGTGGACTTCCAACAGTACGTTTAAACCTAAGTTCTTTGCCGATGAAGATAATTGGATGATCTCGGCAGGTGTTAAGCAAGATGCAATAAGCAAGATGATATCTGAACCGTAAGCTTTCGCTTCGATAATTTGAAACTCATCAATAATAAACTCTTTACGTAATAGCGGAACGTTAACTTGTTTTCTGGCGGCTAATAGATCGTCAAGACTTCCGCCAAAAAAATCAGAATCAGTTAGGACTGAAATAGCGGAGACTTTATTGTTAGCATAGGCTGTGACAATCTCTTCAACTTTTGAGTGCTTGTTAATCATACCCTTAGAAGGGGACGCTCTTTTAAACTCAGAGATAATCCCGTTTCTTGCCGGATCGAAAACGAAATCTTTCAGACGATAAGGGTCTCTGGAAAACAGGGGCATCGACTCTAAGTCGCGAACCGTAGTACGTGCTTTGGCGTCGCTCACTTCCTTTCGTTTATGCTGAATAATTTTTTCTAATATGTTCATAATGTTTTTATTAATGCGTAAGCCAATTGCTGATGAGTTTGACACCGTGTTCACTGAGAATCGATTCAGGGTGAAATTGCACGCCCCTAACGTCTAATGTTCTATGGCTTGCTGCCATGATTACGCCTTCTTCGTCGACGGCTGTTATCTCTAACTCGGGCGGTAGGTTTTCTTTTTCCACCGCCCATGAGTGATAGCGACCTACTTTAAATGAATGAGGGAGGTCCTGGAATAGTACATCGTCGGCTTTTAAGATCTTAATGGGCGTAGCTGTGCCGTGCACAGGCTTCGATAGGTTATAGAGTTTTCCTCCGTATACTTCAGCAATAGCTTGCAATCCGAGGCAAACACCTAAAATACTTTTTCTATCACCATACTCTTTGATAACATCCAATAGTAATCCTGATTCTGAGGGAATCCCCGGACCGGGAGAAAGCATGATCTTATCGAAGCCTTCTAAATCCTCTAAGGCAAATTTATCATTTCTCCATACCGTTGCTTCGTATCCACACTCATTTAATAAGTGTACCAAGTTAAAAGTGAAAGAATCATAGTTGTCGATAATAACAACTTCTTTTTTAACTGTTGTGTTCATATACCTGTTCTAATTCTTATTAATGGTTTCAGCGAATTCCAGTGCTTTTCTTAGTGCTGCAATTTTATTGTCAACTTCTTTTAGCTCGCTTTCTGCGTTGGAATCTGCGACGATTCCTGCACCAGCCTGATAGTGCAGTGTGTTTTGTTTACTTAAAAATGAACGGATCATGATAGCATGATTGAAATCGCCATTGAATCCCATAAAGCCGATTGCCCCGCTGTAGAAGCTCCGTTGAATGGTTTCGTAGCGGTCTATTAAAGTGAGGGCCATGTATTTGGGAGATCCGCTTAAGGTGCCTGCGGGAAAAGTGTCAGCAACAATGTCAAAGGGGTTAACTCCGTCGCGCAGTTGTCCGGTCACTTTCGATACAAGGTGTATAACATGGGAGTAGAATTGTGATTCTTTGAAGGATTGAACATGGACCTCTTCGCAATGTTTGCTGAGATCATTCCTGGCTAAGTCGACTAGCATCACGTGTTCTGCGCTCTCTTTTGGGTCATTTTTTAACGCATCGGCTATCGCACTATCTTCCTTGTCATTGCCGCTTCGCTTAAATGTTCCGGCAATTGGATAGATAGCTGCTTCTCCATTTTTAATTGTAAGCTGTGATTCAGGTGATGAACCGAATAGTTTAAAGTTTCCGTAGTCAAAATAAAAAAGATACGGCGACGGGTTAATTGATCGGAGTGCCCGGTATACATTGAACTCATCTCCTAAAAAGGCTCGTGAAAAAGCTCTTGAGGGGACAATTTGAAACACGTCGCCGCGGTAAATATGTTTACGCATGGTCTCGACAAGGTCTTTAAATTCTGTATCGCTGAAGTTTGAGTTTTCCGATCCGTTTAACGAAAATTGGTAATCCGGGAAATCTTTATTCTGGATTAAGTATTCTATTTGATCTAAGCCGTAGGGTTCTTTGTCGCCTGTTGTATGCTCGAAGATATAAAGTTCATTTTTAAAATGGTCAATTGCTATAACATATTGATAGATATGATATTGCATAAACGGAATGTCTTTCTCCTTTGTTGGTTCTGTTGTGAGTTTGATGTCTTCAAAATGTTGGACGGCATCAAAAGTGAAATAACCAAACAGGCCGTTTGAGATGAACTTTACATCTGCTTTGTCGGCTTTAATTGAGCTACAAAACGCAGAAATTTCCTTCCGGATATCGACTGTGTCAGAGGGTTTGGTTACTTTTTCTCCATCTGGATAGTTTATTTCCAGTTGGTTACGGTTAAGCGTTATTCCGGCAATCGGCACACAACAGACATAGCTCATGTTGTTCTCTCTGCTGTGATAGTCAGAGCTTTCCAGCAGAAGACTATTGGGAAAGATATCTCTTAAACGTAGATAAATACTTACTGGTGTTGTGGTATCAGCGAGCATTTTTCTGAAAGTTGTTGAAATGTTTAATTTCTTCATTTTCCTGTGTTTTGAAGCATAAAAAAACCCGACATTTTATACGTCGGGTCTTAAATAAGGTTTAATATTTTTAATATACGTGTAGCCCGGCGTGCTTATTTATTGCACCACCACCAGCTAGTTGTATATGTATTGTTCATCATCGATGACAAATTTAAGAAGATTTATTACAAAACCTAATTTCTTATTATTTTTCTAAGACATTGCCCATATTGGTATTCCGCTCATACTAACCCCAACAATTACAATGATTAGTGCGAGTGTATAGAAGATCGCAATGGTTTTATGCTTTTGAAATGAAGCAGCAATCTTTTTCGATTTGGAGTGTCCAATGGTAATGAGTATAACGGCAATAAGCATCATAAACAGGTGCTCGACGGTCCAATATCTGCTAATACTGTCTTTCATCGCCATGGCCATATCGTCCAATCTGACTTTTGGACTTACAAAATAGAGAATGATGCCAATTAATGCTTGTAAATGGAAAGCTATTAACGTAAACAGGTTAAGTTTTCGGTTGCCTTCAGTATAGTTGTTTTTTCCAAACCAACCAGAGAATGCACTAATAATTGCGAGTATAATTAATAACAAAGCAACATAACGCCATCCTGAGTGCAGATGTTTTAATGCCAAATGTAAGTTCATGATGTTTTAATTTCTTGTTTCCCCAAAGCTACATTTTTTTACCCAAAGTCGTAGAAAAGAAATTTTAGAACTGAGGCTCGTCATTTCCAAAACTTTCTTCTTGATTGCGATCGCGTTGTTTTGTGTTAAAATCACTTCTTCCGAAACGATAACTTAGCGACAGCGTAACCATTCTTCGCATCCAGCGCCTTTCAAATTCCTGTGAAAATTGTGCGGTAGACGTTGTGCCGCCCCAGCGTCGTTGGTTGAAAAGATCCCGCACATTGAGCATGATGCTGCCTCGCTTGTTTAATATATCCATTTTGGCTCCGGCGTCCATAACGAAGGAAGCGATGGATGTCCCTTGCGCCATTGTTTTAGGAGCATTATATTGCGCCCGGACTTGTGCGGTAAGGTCATTTGTAATTTTGACATTGCTGCTGATGTTTGCATCCCAATTAAATCCGTCAGTTGGTTCCAGATTATGCTCTTCGCTGCCAAAATATTTGTTATAGAAGGCATTGAAGTTAGCAGTTGCATCGATTTTTGGACTAAATGTAATCTTTGAGATTAACTCGAAACCGGTTGCATCATTTCGACTGATGTTGTACCATTGCGATACGGTAGCAGAGGTTTCCTCGTTTACGCTGGCCCGGATACTTTCTACACCGTCATTGACACGGCGATGATAAACTGAAGAAGTAAACGTTATGCTGGGCCAGAACTTTGCATAGCTTAACTCGAATGAATGAATGTCTTCCGGCAAAAGATTGGGATTACCCATTCGTATATTCATCGGATCAGAAATATTAATAAATGGATTCACCTGCCATCCGCGAGGTCGACGTACTCGCCGGGTATAACTTGCCTGTAATTGTTCCCCTTCACTTAATTCTTGCGTAAGAAACAGACTTGGGTACAATCTTAAGTAATCAAGCTTACCTTCTGTTTCCCGTTCATCTTCAGGTGTAGAGGGATCAAGCGACTCATAAACTGTATTCAGGTAAGCCTGTTCCAGACGGAGGCCTACTTGAAATCCGAGTTTGTCTGTTATTTTGTTTTGGTAATTACTGTAGATTGAGTGAACAATATCCTCTAGATCAAAACGGTTTGTCAGATCGTAATCACGCACAAACGAGTTAGTAGCTAGATCGAATCTGTCTGAAATCTGCTCTTCATCATCATTGCGTATGGATGTTCGGAAGCCTGCTTCCAAGCGATGTTCTTCATCGAAGGGCAAAACATAGTCGATTTGTATGTTGGTATTTATACCTACTTCAGATGTGTTGTTAATGCGCTGATCATCGGGTTGGTTAGATTCTGAAAAGACTTGATTGAAATGTTGTATACCATCTTCAGTGCTTTTTCCATAAGAGAGATTGACCATCAGGTTCTCACCAGGTCGGTTAAAGTCATGTCTGAGATCTAAGTTGACATCATAGCCTAAGTCATCTTCATTTTGTTCTGTTGTCCTATCACTGGTACCTGTTAGGTCCGGCTGATTGAAGTATTGATAAAATAAGTACTCAGATCGATTGTTGTCACGAATGCTAAAATTACTTGACAAACCGACTGTAGTTCTTTCACTGATATTATAGTCGACTCCAATTTTTCCCGAGTGACCATTGCCTTTTCGGGAATTTTCACTGGAATTTTCAGTGATCCCATTGTTCAGTAAATTAGTATTCTTGTTGAAGCCATCGCCAACGCGGTTTGATTTACGAAAATTGTAGTTTCCGTAATAATTGAACCTTTCATCACGATAGTTTAAGCTTATACCTCCATCATAATTGTCATACGATCCGCCGGACGCGGTAATAATACCATTAAGTCCTTGACGTACATTCTTTTTCAAAACGATGTTGATGATGCCTGACTGGCCTTCTGCGTCATATTTAGAGGAAGGGTTTGTGATTACCTCGATTGTTTGAATAGAGTTTGCTGGTAGCGATTGCAGGGTCTGAGTGATATCACTTCCCGCCATGGCTGATGGTTTTCCGTCTATTAGAATGCGGACATTGTTTGACCCTCGTAGACTTACGGCTCCATCCATGTCGACGGACAATGACGGAACATTAGCTAGTAGATCTGTTGCAGAGCCTCCTTCACTAACAAGACTCTGTGAAACGTTAAAAACTTTCCGATCGATACCCAGGCGCATATCAGGGAGCTCTGCTTCAATGACCACTTCATCCAGTTCTTCAGCTGAAGCGGGCTTAAGTAAAATGGTTCCCAGGTTTTTGTTTTCGCTGGCGTTTAGGGAAACCGGTGCTTCATATTTTTCGTATCCTACAAAGGAAATTCTAATAATATATTCTCCTCCGGCTAGTCCGTCGAAAGAAAATCCACCATTTTCATTGGAAAGCATACCTGCTACCTGCGTATTTGCTTCATTAAAGATTGCAACACTGGCAAAATCAACGGCTAATTCAGTTGATTGGTCAATCAGTTTACCTTGAATAGTCGATTTTTTTTGTGCGTATATTGGTTGGAGAGTAAAAATGGAGACAAGGGAAAAGAATAGAAGTAATAAGGCTGGGCGCTTCATCTAGAGTTTAAATGATAAAATGAAAATTATTTAAGTTAGTTGTTTGCGAAGGCAAATATAACCCAAAAGATATGCCTGAGTTACTGGTAACTGTATTATTACGTGTTTAAAGGGAGAGGCGTATTTAATTATTCGATTGTGACAGTCAAGCCTTCTTGTTTAAGGATTTTTCGATATACCTCTACCTCTGTCCATGATCCTTCCAAAACGGCACATTTCCCCTTGGTGTGTACCGTCCATGCGATTTTTTCTGCCTGTGATTCGGTGTAGTCCAGGTATTTTACAAGGCAATTGATGACGTGGTCAAAGGTATTGGTGTCATCATTCCATAGAATTAGGCGATGGTTTCTTTTTATGGATGATAATATCTCGTCTAATGTAAAAGTTTCTTCCTGAACCTGGGTTTCCGACATGGTAAAATGCGTTTCTGCAAAATTAGAAAATTTAATAGGCAATTTCAATCGGCTTTTGTTT
The DNA here is from genome assembly GCF_003449035.1 of Pedobacter indicus. Taxonomy (NCBI): domain Bacteria; kingdom Pseudomonadati; phylum Bacteroidota; class Sphingobacteriia; order Sphingobacteriales; family Sphingobacteriaceae; genus Albibacterium; species Albibacterium indicum. The sequence goes on along the minus strand of NZ_QRGB01000001.1, from coordinate 535,295 downwards.
TTCGAATCATTGCTTCCAGAGAATCCCACATTTCTGTTGGAATATGTCGGAAATCATTAAATTGCCCTGCTCCCTGTATCCACTCTCCACCGTCAATAGTAATCGTTTCGCCGTTGATGAATTCCGCATAGTCTGACATTAAGAAAGCGGCTACGTTCGCAAGCTCCTGATGGTCGCCCGTTCTTTTCAGCGGCACCCTGTTCTGTGGTTCGAACTTTTCAGCCAAGTTTCCAGGCAGTAATCTATCCCAAGCACCTTTTGTCGGGAATAGTCCAGGCGCGATTGCGTTGTGTCGTATGCCGTATTTTCCCCATTCTGCTGCGAGTGATTTGGTAAGTGAAAGAACTCCACCTTTGGCTGCCGCGGAGGGAACGACATATGCAGAACCCGTAGAAGCGTAAGTCGTGACAATATTTAAGACAGTAGCTTTTTGTTTGTTAGCGATCCAGTGTTTTCCAAAAGCCAGGGTGCAATTGATGGTTCCTTTCAAGACGATATCAATAATGGTAGAAAAAGCGTTTGCAGAAAGTCGTTCCGTTGGGGAAATAAAATTACCCGCTGCATTATTGATTAGGCCATCTACTTTTCCAAACTCTTCAATACTTCTTTTCAACAGATTTTCGACCTGGTCGTAATCACGAACATCGCAAGCAACGGGCAAGACCTTGCCGCCTGTTTTATCCTGCATTTCATTAGCCGTACGCGTTAGCACGTCAATTTTACGGCTGGTGATTATCAAATTGGCGCCCAATTCTAAAAAATATGTCCCCATAGAACGTCCTAAACCCGTTCCGCCGCCTGTGATAAGAAAGGTTTTACCTTTCATGCTATTTTCTTTCAGTGCTCCCGAAATAGCCTTTTGATCTGCCATTATTTCTTGTTTGTTAGGTTCGTAATGATTGTTTTTAAAATTGACCGTGTCGACGGGTCCCACCATTGCTTTACTAAACCGTCTAGCATTGCGTTGTCGACTTGATTGAATTCTGCTATCAGTTGCCTGCGAATATTTAACTTGGTTTGTTGCCATGCATTGGCATCGAATTGAATATAGGTTAACAGCCTCTTCTCCGCTTCTGAACGTAGTTTTTCTGGTTTAACAACCTGGTCGACCAGACCTTGTTGCAAGGCTTCTTCTGGATTGAGAAGTTTACCCTCCATAAGATATTGGTATGCCTTCCTTTCACCCAGCCAAAATTTATATAAGGAAAAGATACTCGTCGGGACAATCAGTCCTACAGGTACCTCATTTAAACCGATAATAAAATCGCCTTCATTCATTATTCGATAGTCACAGCATAGAGCAATGACACATCCGCCAGCCGGACTGTGGCCACTGATGGCAGCAACACTCGGTTTTTTAAAAGAAACGAGGGTCGCAGCGACCTGAAGGAATAAATTCCAAAATTCTCGGATTTGCTTTTCATCATAATCATATAATTCAATCAGGTCGAGACCCGAGCTAAAAAAGCGCTCCTTTCCGTGGATGATAATACCAGTGATTGTGTCGTCCTGTTCAATATTCTCCAGAAGGGATTTGAGCTCCTGGAGCATTTCAAAGTTAATGGCATTGGACCTTCCTCTGTCAAGTCCGATGAGTGCCATCCGCTCATTAACCGCAAGTTGTATCGTTTTCATCTTTAAAAAAATTAATTTTCCGTTACCTCAATAGAAGCTTCTGCATGTCCAAGCCTTCCGTTAAGATCGACTCCTTCAACAATAATCAGGTATCTTCCTTTTCGATCGGCCGTATAAAAGCCAAAACTAGCTTCTCCATTTTCATCAGTTGTGATGTTAGGGTTCCAATAAATAGTAGAACGTAAATCTGGCTCGTTTGTGTTTTCTTCTACCTTGCTATAGTCTGGTGATGCGAATTCGCTAATTTCGTAAAAACCTTGCGGACTAAAGGTAACTATTCCCGGTGTGTATAAGTTAGACGAATAGTTGCCGCCTCCAATTTTGGTTGTTACGATAATAATTCCGCCGCCTCCCATTGACCCATAGATCCCGAGATTTCCGGGGGTTCGTAAAACTTCGATGGCGGCCACATCCATTGGAGGAATTGTCGAGAGTATGTCACCCTCCATATACATTCCGTCTAAGATAACTTGCATAGGCTGGTTAGGGGAACGAGTTGAATACGGAATTCCCTGTTTAAAAATAACACCCGTAAGTCGCCCTTGTAAGCATACCATTAAACTTGAACAAGTGGAAAGGTCTTCTTCACTGAGCACCTGATCTGCATTGCCGGGACCGTTTAAGTTACTCGAGTTTTCTGCCGGATTCTTTTTCTCTACTTCGATATTTACATCTTCAAGTAGGATGCCATTTGCCATTTTGCCATTTTTCAACAAGTTATCGAAGCGTTCTTTACTATTTTCGATATAATGATTAAGCGAGGTATCCACACGAAGATCAACCGATGATGCGTCTTTACGAGAAGAGACCGATTGTCTCGGAACTTCATCCAAGAGGATTTCGACATTTCTTTTTCCTTTCTCATCTCTAGCCTGCACAACAAAGCTGGTATTGTCATAGAAAAGCAGTTGATCGAAATTGAACCGTCCGTTGTCGTCCGCTATGGTGTCAACCAAGAGGGTGCCTGGTGACATCACCATTACGTGTGCACGTGGTACGGGTTGTCCATTCCGTTTGGTGACCTGACCAGAAATATGAAGGTCTTGTTCGGGTTTGAATCTGACTTGTTGATCAAGCATCTCCCAAATGTTCTCCATTTCGAAAGTTTGAACAAGATCATCTAGTTCTGCTTTCTTCTTAATATCTTCACCAGAAAAGTAATGAACCGGCGATTGGACTGAAGAGGAAGCTTCAGAATTAAGTGTAAGATACGAGACGATTGAACTTAAGTTACTCGAATCACGTGGAATTTGATCGACATCGATTACAGAAACAGAAAAACTTCCAACCCTTATGGAGTCATTGACGTTACTTTTTAGGTTTACATGCACACGCTCTCTAGTTCCATAGGACTCTTTGTTAGAGGTGATGCTGAGTGGTAGCTCCCTTGTATTATTGTGAACAAAAACATTCTTCCTAGCGATACTCTCCATGGACTCTGTGAAAAGACTCAGCTCTATCGGCCCCATTGGCAGGTCTTTTTTCGGAATCGATAAGCTTGTCTGGGCTCCAGCGGGTTTAATCTTAACTGCATAGAAAACTTTGCCTTCTTTCTGAACTACCAGGATCAGTGGATCAGTTTTCGTGCTATCGGACTGAGATATCCGAACAAATAGTTGCCGCGGTCCCCAAGCATTTGTTTCAAGTGTATATCCTTGTGAGTTTACTTCTGGCAATACCGTTTCTTTTGAAGTGCCGTCATTAAATTCGATTAGCAACCTATATGATCGTCCGGATTCCGGGAAAAACGAGAAATTCCCGATGGCGTTGGATGGAGGTTCAAATGTTAAAACCACTTTGGCCTCACTGTCGATGAGAGAACCTTTAATTGGTAAGGCATGACTTGTATCCTTAATTTGGTACACGAGCTTGTTTAAGGTTCCCGCAATTAAGTTATGTGTATCAGAAAATATCAGAATTTCATTTTGCGAATCGGCTTGATTTGGCCTTCGTTTATTTCGTGTTTTCTTTTGTCTAAAGGAGGCTTGTTCAGCCTCCGGAGAGTTGTTGAGTGCGTTGCCTATTTTAATATCTCGGTCAAAAAAATAACGATCATTAAAATTTCTCATCCAATTGGTATAGGCGCGGATGCGGTAATTACCGGTAGCTACTGTATCAGTCAGCAGAAAATCACCAAATGTGATACCTGCTACGACGGGTAACCTACGAGATAATACAATATCGTCCTCATCGTTTATCAATTCAACGTACAATATTTTACTTAAGGAAGACAGATAGTTATAGGCACCCACGGTAACATAGGCTTTGAACCAAATCTGATCCCCTATACTGTAATAGGGTTTGTCGATATGTAAGTATACTTTTTCACGCGGAAATTGAGCATGATAATCAGCCAGACGATTTAAGCTGCTTTCCAAGGTTTGGCTTTGTTGAGCTTGGGTAGTGATGGCTAAGGCTAAGAAGAAAAATAGGAGATAGATATTTTTCATGAGGTTTTTTTTATTGGCTTGGTATAAAGATACAGATTTATAGCAGATGTGCTCAAGATCTTTTGCTTGCCGATATGAATAAAATATGATCTAGTCGGAGTTATTGTTTAGAAAAAAATATCTTTGTAGATAACTGAAAGAATTATATTAAAAGTCAACACAGAGAAAAATGAATATTTTGATCCTTGGTTCCGGAGGTAGGGAATCTGCTTTTGCTTGGAAAATAGCACAAAGCAATCAGATAGAACAATTGTATATAGCGCCCGGTAATGGCGGTACCGATAAATATGGGACAAATATTGACTTGGAAGTTAATGACTTTAAGGGTATTGCGGATTTTGCATTAGCAAACGCTATTGATATCATTGTTGTTGGCCCAGAGGAGCCTTTGGTAAATGGTATTCACGATTATTTTCTGGAAAGAAGTGATTTGAGTGGGGTTGCGATCATTGGCCCACAAAAAGAGGGTGCTCTGTTGGAAGGCAGCAAGGATTTCTCGAAAAAATTCATGAATAAATACAACATCCCGACTGCTTCGTCACAGACTTTTACGGCTGATTCTATTAATGAAGGATTGTCCTATCTTGAAGGACATAGCCTGCCTATTGTCCTGAAAGCAGATGGCCTAGCAGCAGGTAAAGGCGTATTGATTTGTCAAAGTCACGAAGAGGCCAAGGCCGAACTAAAGTCCATGCTATTGGATTCTAAATTCGGAAAGGCGAGCAGTATGGTTGTGGTAGAGCAGTTTCTGGAGGGTATTGAGCTTTCAGTTTTTGTTCTGACCGATGGCATATCATATAAGATTTTACCAAGTGCAAAAGATTATAAGAGGATTGGGGAAAATGACGAAGGTTTGAATACAGGTGGTATGGGGTCTGTTTCACCGGTTCCATTCGCCAGTAATGAATTCTTAAAAAAAGTTGAAGAGCGAATCATTATTCCTACTATTGAAGGGTTAAAAAATGAAGGAATTCCCTATAAAGGGTTTATATTTCTAGGCTTAATGAATGTGGAAGATAATCCCTATTTGATAGAATATAATGTGAGAATGGGCGACCCAGAGACGGAAAGTGTATTTCCGCGTATTGAAAGTGATCTGGTAGATTTGTTGGTTGGGGTAGCAGAGCAAAACCTTGGTGATAAAGAGCTAGTCTTGTCGCCTAAAACCGCCGCAACTGTGATGCTGGTGTCTGGAGGCTATCCGGGTAAGTATGAGAAAGGAAAGGTTATAAGCGGACTTGAAAATATTAAAGAATCAATTTTATTTCATGCTGGTACTGCTGCAAAAGGGAGTGAAGTCGTGACTGCCGGTGGACGTGTGATCGCAGTTACAGCGTTGAAAGATACGCTTTTTGACGCACTTCAACAGGCAACCGCAGATTCGGGTCGTATCTTTTTCAATGGTCGTTATTTTAGGACTGATATAGGTTTCGATTTGACGAAATATATCTAAAATGAATATCCGTAATGTCTAAAAAGCTTTTTTTGTTAGATGGGATGGCGCTGATTTACCGCGCTCATTTTGCGTTAAGTAAAAATCCACGATTTACCGCTACTGGCCTTAATACTTCAGCGATCATGGGCTTTGCCAACACTTTGTTAGAGGTACTGAAAAAAGAGCGGCCTACTCATATTGCTGCGGTGTTTGATACCGCGGCACCTACGTTACGTCATTTAGAGTTTGAAAATTATAAGGCGCAACGTGAGGCGATGCCGGAAGATTTATCTGCAGCAATTCCTTATATCCATCGATTACTTGACGGCTTTAATATCCCTGTTATCACCTTAGATGGTTATGAAGCTGATGATATTATAGGCACGTTGGCTAAAAAAGCTGAAAGTAAGGGGTTTACAACATATTGTATGACGCCCGATAAAGATTTTGCTCAGCTGGTTTCCGAGAATATCTTTTTATACAAACCAGCGCGAATGGGTAATGGTGCTGAGGTTCATGGTGTCCCGGAGGTACTGGATAAATGGGAAATTGAACGGGTCGACCAAGTGATTGATATTTTAGGGTTATGGGGAGATGCTGTCGACAATATTCCCGGAATTCCGGGAATTGGTGAGAAGACGGCAAAAAAGCTGATTAAAGAGTACGGCAGTATTGAAAATATTATTGCTAATAGTCATCAATTAAAGGGTAAGCAACGCGAAAATGTTGAGAATTTTGCTGAACAAGGATTGCTTTCTAAAAAATTAGCTACTATACTCCTGGATGTGCCTGTTGATTTGGATGATTGCAAGTTGGAACTGGAGGATCCTGATCCGGAAATCTTAGAACCACTGTTCGCTGAACTTGAGTTCCGAACATTGGGAAAACGGGTTTTCGGAGAAGATTTCAATGTTAACGATTCGAAACCAGTTCAAGGGCAGCAATTTGATATGTTTAATCAACCTGGAGATATACCCGAAGACATCAACAGTCATACGTTGGTTGTAGCTTCGGGCAAAAATATATCGAATACAGAACATGATTATCGGGTGCTCACCAATCCGGCGGAGATTGATGATCTCATTCTTTTGCTAAATAATGAAGATGCAATTTGCTTTGATACGGAAACAACGGGGATCGATGCGAATTGCTGTGACATTATTGGACTTTCATTCTCAATTGCACCTGGAAAAGCTTGGTATATTCCTCTTTCGATAGAACGCGACGAATGCATGCCTGTATTAAACAAATTTAAAGAGGTTCTGGAAAATGCAAGGATTACTAAGATTGGGCAGAATATAAAATATGATGTACTCGTTTTATCTTGGTATGGTATTCACGTGCGTGGTCCATTATTTGACACGATGCTAGCGCATTATCTGATTGACGCTGACTCAAGGCATAACATGGATATTTTAGCGGAAAACTATTTAGGCTATTCGACAATACCTATTACGAACCTCATAGGCCCGAAAGGGAAAAAGCAAGGTAATATGAAGGATGTAGCGGTGGATGTTGTCGGTGAATATGCTTGTGAAGATGCTGATATCACCTTACAATTGAAAGAGGCTCTGGAGCCTTTATTGGATTCGCATACACTAGCTTTGGCAAAAGACGTCGAATTTCCTTTAGTATATGTACTGGCTGGAATGGAAAAAGAAGGGGTGCAACTAGATGTTGAGGTACTTGCTGAGATTTCCAAAGCTATTACAGAGGAGATACTGGAACTGGAACAAAAAATATATTCCAAGGCAGGTGTAGAATTTAATATCGCATCGCCTAAGCAGCTCGGAGAGGTGTTGTTTGTTAAGCTGGCATTAGATCCGAAAGCAAAAAAAACGAAGACGGGTCAATATCAGACAAATGAGGATGTGCTTATGCGTTTAGCATCTAAAAGCGACATCGTGCAGGATATTTTGAATTTCAGGCAGTTGCAAAAGCTGAAATCGACTTATGTCGATGCCCTCCCTCAACTTATCAATACGCGGTCTGGCAGGGTGCATACATCATTCAACCAAGCGGTTGCTGCGACAGGAAGGCTTAGTTCAACCAATCCGAACCTGCAGAATATTCCAGTTAAAACAGAAAGAGGAAGAGAGGTTCGTCGCGCATTTGTTCCGAGGTATGAAAATCATGTTATTTTAGCAGCAGACTATTCTCAAATTGAATTACGCTTGGTGGCTGAGATTAGCGGCGACGAAAACATGAAGGACGCATTTATTAAGGGACTGGATATCCATACAGCAACTGCTGCCAAGGTCTATGGAGTAGACCTTGATGCGGTTACTTCGGATATGCGAAGAAATGCTAAAGCGGTCAACTTTGGTATTATCTACGGACAGTCGGCTTTCGGTCTTTCTCAAAACTTAGGAATCCCACGTCGGGAAGCAGCGGATATTATCGAGCAATATTTTATACAATATCCGGGGATTAAAAACTACATGAATGAAACGATAGCTTTTGCTAAAGAGAATGGTTATGTGGAGACTTTATTAAAAAGACGCAGATATTTGCGTGACATCAATTCTCAAAATGCTACGGTACGTGGTTTTGCAGAGCGAAATGGGATTAATGCACCGATTCAGGGCTCTGCTGCGGATATGATAAAGATAGCGATGATTCAGATTTATCGTGATATTGAAGAAAAGCAGTTAAGAGGACGAATGACAATGCAGGTTCATGACGAATTGGTTTTTGATGTTCCCAAGGAAGAGGTTGATATCTTTAAGGAGCTCGTTGAAGACCGGATGAAGAATGCTATCAAGACAGAAGTGCCGATTGTTGTTGAGGTTGGTATAGGGACAAACTGGTTAGAGGCTCATTAAATAATCATATGTTACTTTCAGCTTTCCAAAATAGATATATTGAAGCGGGCTGTGATGAAGCAGGGCGAGGATGTTTGGCAGGGCCTGTATTTGCAGCCGCTGTCGTTTTCCCACCCGACTTCAAACACATCGGGTTGAACGACTCCAAAAAGTTGACGAAAATACAACGCTATGCTTTTCGCGAAGTAATTCAGCGCGAGGCAATTTCTTATGCGGTGGCTTGTGTCGAGCCAGAAGAGATTGATCAAATCAACATCCTTAATGCGTCTTTTCTGGCGATGCATAAGGCCTTAGATTTACTTAAAGTTTCTGCAGAATTCTTGATCATCGATGGAAACCGGTTTAGACCTTATAAATCTGTTCCATACGAGTGTATTGTACAAGGAGATGGTAAATACCTATCAATCGCGGCGGCCTCTGTTTTAGCAAAAACGTATCGCGATGATTATATGGCTGAACTTGCAATTCAATACCCTCAATATGGTTGGGAGAGAAATAAAGGTTATGCGACACTCGCTCATCGGAAAGCGGTTTCCGAACATGGTCTTAGCCCCTATCATCGGCGAAGTTTTCGAACAAACAGAGTGCAGCTGGAAATGTTCGACTAGAACAAAATTTTGATTACTTTTGCTGAATATAGTCACATTGAAATATGAAGAATACCGCATTAACTGATGTTCACATTTCGCTCGGTGCTAAAATGGTGCCTTTTGCTGGTTATAACATGCCCGTTCAATACACAGGGATTAACGCCGAACATGAAGCCGTTCGTAAATCGGTCGGTGTGTTTGACGTAAGCCATATGGGTGAGTTTATCTTGAAGGGGGATGGTGCCCTTGACCTGATTCAAAAAGTAACTTCGAACGATGCATCAAAGCTATATGACGGGAAGATACAGTACACCTATTTTCCCAACGAACAGGGGGGTATCGTGGATGATCTGCTGGTGTATCGGATCGACGCCAAAACCTATATGCTTGTTGTTAATGCATCGAATATCGAAAAGGATTGGGAGTGGATTAATAAATACAATACGCAAGACGTGGAGATCATCAACATCTCTGACAAAACATCACTCTTAGCGGTACAGGGGCCAAAAGCAGTTCGTGTTTTACAAAAACTTACTGATATCGATTTGTCATCAATGGACTATTACACGTTTGAAAAAGGGGTATTTGCGGGTAAGGATAATGTGCTGATTTCATGTACAGGTTATACGGGTGCGGGCGGATTTGAAATCTATTTTGAAAACTCGTATGCCGAAGATATTTGGAATGCCATTTTTGAAGCCGGCAAAGAGTTCGATATTAAGCCGGCTGGTTTAGGCGCACGGGATACCCTGCGTTTAGAGATGGGCTTTTGTCTATACGGTAATGACATAGACGATTCAACCTCTCCGCTAGAGGCTGGGTTGGGATGGGTTACTAAATTCACCAAAGATTTCATCAATGCTGAAAACCTCAAAAAAGAGAAGGAACAAGGCGTTGATAATAAACTGGTTGGTTTCGAGGTGCTTGATCGGGGTATTGCAAGACGCGGTTACGAAATACACGATGAACAAGGAAACCTGATTGGCAGAGTCACTTCCGGAACTCAGTCTCCCTCACTAAATAAATCGATCGGATTAGGGTATGTAAAGAAAGAGTTTTCTAAGGAGGGTACGAATATTTTTATCAGTGTCCGCAACAAAGCGCTCAAGGCCGTAACGGTGAAGCCACCTTTTATTAAATAACCTTAATCATCGCATATTGAATAAGATTCAGACAAGAACTGTAAGCGTTTGCTTGTCGCCAGCCTTGCTACCGTCCTATAATCTTGAGGAAAGCATTGTGGTAGTCATCGATATTTTTCGTGCATCTTCTTCTATTTGTTATGGGATACATAATGGTGCGGATGCTATTATACCCGTGTTAACTGTAGACGATTGTAAAAAATATAGCTCGAGCGATTTTTTACTTGCAGCCGAACGTAACGGAGCTATTGTTGAGGGTTTCGCTTTCGGCAATTCACCATTCTCTTATACTGAAGAAAAGGTTCGGGGTAGAACAATTGTTCTGACTACGACCAACGGTACGAGATCCATCCAGCTTTCGAAAACGAAACAAGCTAAAAAAGTGTTGATAGGCTCTTTTTTAAACATCAGTGCTCTAAGCCATTGGTTGATGGATCAGCAGCATTCAGTGGTACTTTTATGTGCGGGATGGAAAGAGAACTTTTCATTGGAGGATACGCTCTTTGCAGGCGCTGTTGTAGAAAAACTAAAAGAAAGTTTTATCGTGAATGATGATGCAGCCCATGCGGCTTATGACTTGTATACCTTAGCAAAAGGGGATATTGCAGAGTATTTAAAAAAGTCGTCTCACAGCGAACGTTTAGAGAAATTGAATATTGAAGCTGATATTGAATTCTGTTTGCAATTAGATGTGGTGGATTCGATACCAGTGTTAGAAAATGACAGGCTGGTCAAGTTAGGATAACAGGATTTATTTTTTAAGCTTCTTGTTACCCTTGTGGCGTTCCTTGTCGCGTTTGGTTTTTTTCTTTATGTTTTTAGCGAATGCCTGAGTGAGGTCAACGTTCGTTTGGTTTGCCAAGCATATCAGAACAAATAGTGCGTCGGCAAGCTCATCTGCCAAGTCAATTTCTTCTTCTGATTTTTTGAACGACTGATCGCCATAGCGTCTAGCCATAATGCGAGCTATTTCCCCCACTTCTTCCATCAGAATGGCTGTGTTGGTAAGTTCACTGAAATATCGGACCCCAGTGGTTTTGATCCACTGATCTACAATCTCTTGTGCTTCTTCTAGTTTCATTAATAGTTATCTTTATTGTTTGTGTCCATTACTATTGTGACCGGTCCGTCGTTGAGTAGATCTATTTTCATATCAGCACCAAAGATACCTGTAGCTACCTTTTTCCCTAAGTTTGTTTCTATCTCAATAAGCATCTTTTCGTATAATGGAATAGCAATATCGGGCTTTGCTGCGCGGATAAAAGATGGTCTATTCCCCTTTTTGGTTGCAGCCAGTAAGGTAAACTGTGATATAAGGAGAATGTTCCCATCGATATCTAATAATGATCGATTCATTAACCCTTGCTCATCATTAAATATTCGCAGATTGATTATTTTTTTTGCTAACCATTGAATATCAGCCAAGCTGTCTTCGTTCTCGATCCCCAATAGCACGAGGAGCCCTTGCTCGATCTTACCGGTAATTTTGCCGTCTACTGTACAGCTTGCTTTGGATACACGCTGAATCACTGCTCTCATATATATTCACTTAATTTAATTACGTGTTTCGTTCCCGTGATAAATGCTCAGGTAGCTTTGATAGCGCGATGGTGCAATTTCTTCGCTCTCAACTGCCCTAAGTACTGCGCAACCCGGTTCGTTAATATGCTTACAATTATGATATTTACATTGATTTAAGAGTGCACGGAATTCTGGGAAAAAGTGTCCCAATTCGTGAGGCTCAATATCAACGATACCAAATTCTTGTATTCCCGGGGTGTCGATTATAAAACCACCATCTGGCAATGCGAGCATTTCAGCAAACGTCGTCGTATGTTTTCCTTTCTCAGACCATGATGAAATATCGCCGGTTCTTAAGTCTGCCGATGGTATCAATTGGTTGATGAGTGTTGATTTACCAACGCCGGAATGGCCTGCAATGAGGGTAGTCTTGTCATGAAGTTCGGCGCGGAGCTTATCGATATTTAATCCTTCTAATGCTGAAATACGAAAGCATTCATATCCAATTTCTTTATAAATATCTTCGAACTGTTTTAATACTTCGAGCCCTTCGTCACTGAAAAGATCTAGTTTATTGAAAACAATTGCAGCTGGAATATCATAGGCCTCGGCGGTTACCAAAAAGCGATCAATGAATCCTAAGGAGGTCATCGGACTTGCTAAAGTTACAACGAGCAGAGCTTTATCTAAATTAGATGCTATGATTTGAACCGATTTCGAAAGATTAATTGATTTACGGATAATATAATTCCGTCTGGGATGTAAACCGGTGATGATGCCAGTTTCTTGATCTTCTTCCAACGAAATATCTACTTGGTCGCCTACCGCGATTGGGTTCGTTGATACGATCCCTTTAATCCGAAATTTTCCTTTGATGCGACAGGAATAGATATCGCCATTGGGAACCAATACTTGATACCAACTTCCTGTGGATTTGATCACGAGTCCCTTCATCTAAATATCCTCTTCATTAGGCGTCATTTTGTGAACTATTCAAATCTAAGCATAAAGTGAATGTTTTAGAAAGTTTTTTTAACTTGCACCATGGATAATTTTGATTTGAGCTTTCTCAGTATCCGCTTTTTGGATATCATTGACGTGCTGTTAGTCGCCATTATTATCTATTATATATATAACCTGATCCGCGGTACAATTGCTGTTAATATCTTAGTTGGTTTAGTAATTATCTACCTGGTTTTTATTATCGTTCAACAATCTCATATGAGATTGTTAACGGAAATTTTCGGGGGTTTTATAAGTGTAGGGTCGATTGCGTTAATTGTCGTCTTCCAACAGGAGATCCGGCGCTTTTTACTCCACATTGGAAAAAACATCTCTCTGCGCAGAAATCGTTTTTTTATGTCGCTCTTTTTGAATAAGAAAGACGTAGAAAAAGATAACACGGCACGTTTAAAACCAATAGTAGATGCTTGCAGAAGTATGCAAAAATCACGAACCGGTGCGTTGCTTGTTTTCTCAAAATATTTTGACGAAGAATATTATCAGAATAGTGGTGAATACATTGATGCCCAAGTGTCGAAGCGTTTGTTAGAAAGTATCTTTCAAAAGCACAGTCCTTTACATGATGGCGCGGTTGTCATTGTCGATTTTAAGATAAAAACAGCAAGCTGTATTTTGCCTCTTTCGGATAGCGAGGACCTTCCATTACAGTTTGGGTTGCGGCATCGTGCTGCAATCGGTGTTACGGAGTTAAGTGATGCCGTCGCTGTTGTCGTGAGTGAAGAAACCGGAGAAATCTCTTACGCGAAGCAAGGAAACGTTAATATGAACATTGGCCATGAAGACCTTGAGAGGCTCCTTAACGAGGATCTTTAAAAAATGGATTTATTAGCTCAAGATTCACGAACTAATAAACCCACTTGTATTAACTTAATAAATAACGAACGTTAGCAATATTCGTCAAATGCGGCAACAAGATTGTCGGCAATCATCTGTGCTGGTCTCCCTTCGATATGATGTCTTTCAATCATGTGCACTAATTTTCCATCCTTGAACAACGCCATAGAGGGCGATGACGGAGGGTAAGGAGCCATATATGATCGGGCTTTATCTACCGCATCTTTTTCAACACCAGCGAAAACTGTAACAATTTTCGAAGGTTTTTTGTCGTTTTGTATCGCCGCTTTAGCCGCTGGTCGTGCATTTGCCGCCGCACAACCACATACTGAATTTACAACAACGAATACTGTTCCGTCTTGGTTAATTGCAGTATCAACCTCTTCGGGAGTTCTTAAATCTTCAAAACCGACATCAGTCAGTTCTTGGCGCATTGGCGCTACCAAATAATCTGGGTACATATTACGTGTCCTTTCTGTGTTTAACTTTTTACAAATATACATGAACGCAATTGCGCTCCAAAATGCTTCTTTCAGATGAATGTAATAATTGTGCTTTTTAGTAAAGAGTTTGATAATCAGGGCGAATTCAGTACTTTTGTTTGGAATAAATTAAATTAAGAAATATGTCTGTAAAAACTGAATATATCCCATTTAAAGTCAAAGATTTATCACTCGCAGATTGGGGAAGAAAAGAGATCGAGTTAGCCGAAGCCGAGATGCCTGGCCTTATGGCTCTTAGGGAGGAATATGGGCAAGCTAAGCCTTTGAAAGGGGCGCGGATAGCAGGTTGTTTGCATATGACAATACAAACTGCGGTTTTAATTGAAACGTTGACAGCCTTAGGGGCGGAAGTAACCTGGTCTTCCTGTAATATTTTTTCGACGCAAGATCATGCTGCTGCAGCGATAGCCGCTACGGGTGTATCGGTTTATGCGTGGAAAGGCATGAGTGCTGAAGAGTTTGATTGGTGTATTGAGCAGACCTTGTTTTTCGGTGAAGATCGTCAGCCTTTGAATATGATTTTGGATGACGGTGGCGATTTGACGAACATGGTTCTTGATCAATATCCTGAGTTGGTAGAAGGGATCAAAGGGCTTTCAGAAGAAACAACAACGGGTGTGCACCGTTTATATGAAAGAATGAAAAACGGCACATTGCCTATCCCTGCAATTAATGTGAACGATTCGGTTACGAAATCGAAGTTCGATAACAAATATGGATGTCGTGAATCCTTAGTCGATGCAATTCGACGAGCAACAGATTTGATGTTAGCCGGAAAAGTAGCTGCAGTGGCTGGGTATGGAGATGTTGGTAAGGGGTCAGCAGAGTCGTTACGGAGCGCTGGAGTGCGAGTAATCGTATCAGAGATTGATCCGATTTGTGCGTTACAAGCTGCTATGGAGGGCTTTGAAGTAAAGAAGTTCAGCAACGCAGTAAAAGAAGCTGATATCGTTGTAACATGCACGGGCAATAAAGATATTGTACGAGCAGAGCACTTTCTTAGCATGAAAGATAAAACCGTGGTATGTAATATTGGTCACTTTGATAACGAAATTGACGTTGCTTGGCTGAATCAGAATCATGGCGATTCAAAAGTTGAGATTAAACCACAGGTAGACAAATATACGATCGATGGTAAGGACATTATCTTGTTAGCGGAAGGTCGCTTGGTTAATCTGGGATGTGCAACCGGGCATCCATCGTTTGTAATGAGTAATTCGTTTACAAACCAGACGCTGGCGCAGATTGAGTTGTGGCGAAATACAAACCAATATGAAAACCAAGTATATACGCTACCCAAACATCTCGACGAGAAAGTTGCAGAATTGCATTTGGCAAAAATTGGAGTCGAGCTCGATGTACTCACGCCAGAACAGGCAGAATACATAGGGGTTACGGTAGAAGGTCCATTTAAATCCGATCATTACCGGTATTAAAAAAATGACAAAACTCTCTGTTAACATCAATAAAATCGCCACTTTACGAAATTCACGTGGCGGGGACAATCCGAATGTTCTCAAGGCTGCATTGGCATGTGAAAGGTTTGGTGCGCAAGGAATTACGGTACACCCAAGACCCGATGAGAGACATATTACCTATAACGATGTTTATGTATTAAAAGAACATATAAGTACTGAGTTTAATATTGAAGGTAATTGCCGGGAGAAGAAGTTTATTGATCTTGTTCTTGCTAATAAACCAGCGCAAGTGACGTTGGTGCCTGATGCTTTGGGACAAATTACTTCGAATCACGGCTGGGATACAATAAAAAATGTGGGCTATTTGAAGGAGATGGTGGCTTTATTTAAAGAGGCTGAGATACGGGTTTCTATTTTTGTAGACCCAGATCCGAAAATGGTGGAGGCGGCGAAAGAGACCGGTACCGATAGGGTTGAGCTTTATACAGAAAGCTATGCAGTCGAATACAAAAAAGGTCAGCCTCAAGAAGCGCTTCACCCATATTTAGAAGCTGCCCTGGTTGCAAAGGAGTGTGGAATAGAATTGAATGCGGGTCATGATCTTGATTTGGAAAACCTTTCTTTTTTTGCCGAAAATATTCCAGGTCTACTGGAAGTTAGTATTGGTCATGCACTTATTTCGGATGCTTTATATTTGGGCTTAGAAGAAACAATCAGGCGCTATCGTCAGGCACTTACTTTTAGATAGAACATTTAAAGTTACTAAGAAATTTTAACAAAAAAACCAGCTCCGAGAAGCTGGTTTTTTTGTTTTTTGTAACAATTGCTTTAAAATCTTTCAAGCTGTGAAAAGAAGAAATTTCCTTCTATATCAGCATTTTCATCTGAATCTGACCCATGAACTGCGTTTGCTTCAATAGAATCAGCATATTTTCTACGGATTGTCCCTTCTGCCGCTTCTTGTGGATTGGTTGACCCAATAAGTTTTCTGAAGTCTTCAACAGCATTTTCTTTTTCTAAGATCGCCGCAATGATTGGACCTGAACTCATGAATGATACCAGATCTTTATAAAAAGGTCTCTCTTTGTGTATGGCGTAGAACGCACCAGCATTTTCTTCAGTTAACTGAGTGTATTTCAATGCTATTATCTTAAATCCAGCATTTGTAATGTCATTTAAAATTGCTCCGATATGCCCGTTGCTAACAGCGTCAGGCTTGATCATTGTAAAAGTTCTGTTTGTTGCCATTTTTAATTCTTTTTTGCAAAAGTACAGTTTTATTCGGAAAGGTTCGATTCTGTAGTGATTTCTTAGTTTGAAGCACTTTATTAGCTAGATAAATACACTTAAAATGAAAATAGGTTTATAGATAAATTTTTATAGATTTGCTTTCTTGAAACTGGCGCATGTTATTGTTAAGTGATCTAAAAGAAAAATTAGCTGAACGGCAGAGAATAGTCATAACAACACACTTTAAACCAGATGGCGACGCTATGGGTTCATCTTTGGGCTTGTATCACTGGTTAAAGGGAAATGGTCACGAAGTGGATATCATCGTGCCATCTGATTATCCTTCTTTTTTATTCTGGATGCCCGGACAAGATCAAGTTATTGTATATCCGGCTGATAAACAACGTGCAGATCAGTTGATTGAAAGAGCTGATATTATATTTTGTCTTGATTTCAACAATCTTTCGCGGATACATGAAATGGAGCCTGCAATACGCAATGCGGAAGCCGTTAAGGTAATGATCGATCATCACCTGTCTCCGGAAGGGTTCGATGATTTTAGGCATTGGGATAATCACGCTGCAGCTACAGCGCAGTTGGTGTATGATTTTATCGTGAATCAATTTGATGACCGAGCGAAGGTAACGCCGGAAATCGCCACGTCATTATATACCGGCATTATGACTGACACCGGATCCTTTCGATTTCAGTCGACTACGGCAGAGGTTCATCTTATCGTGGCTGACCTTATTTCTCTGGGCGCTGAAAACTGGAAAATCCATGAACATATATTCAATAGTTCTACTGAGAACCGTCTAAAGTTTTTAGGCTTTTGTTTGCTTAATCGTCTGGAAGTAATTCCTGAATATAATACGGCACTTTTTGCTGTTAGTTCAGAGGACTTAAAAACATTTAACGTAACAACAGGAGACACAGAAGGTTTAGTCAATTATGCATTGTCTGTAAGCGGTATCCGTCTGGCTGCGTTAATTATCGATCGGACAGAGCGTGTAAAACTTTCTTTACGATCTATTGGGGAGATACCTTGTAATGAAATATGCGCCACTTATTTTGGTGGTGGAGGGCATAAGAACGCGGCTGGAGGGCAATCTACTGCACCAATTGCTGAGGTTGTAGACTCTTTTAAATCAATTTTACCGAAGTATAAAAATCTTTTAATTTAAAAATCGAAACACAAAAAATGAAAAAATCAATTGTTCTCTTAGGCTTTGCTGTGCTGGGTCTAACTGCATGTCAACAATTCCAAGAAGGAGAAGGCGGGATGCAATATAAAATTATTAAAGATAATGGTGAGCCTAAAATTCAGGAAGGCGACTTTATATCAGTAGGAGCTATTATCAAAACTGAAGGCGATTCATTATTGATGAGCACCTATGAAACGGGTCAGCCGACTTATATGGCTGCTCAGAAGCCGATGTATGAAGGAGATATTATGTCAGCCCTTTTTAAATTGGGAAGTGGAGATAGTGCTGTTTTCAAATTCAATATTGATAGCATGGTAGCTAGGGGTATTCCTAAACCAGAAGGAATCGAAGGCTCTCATTTGGTTTATACTTTCAAGGTGAATCATGTTATTCCAAAAGGGGATTTGTCTGACAGTGTTTTTCATGCGCAGGTAGAAGAGTATATTACTGCGGAACAAGAAAAAATTAAGAATGCTGAAGCTGGTATAATTGAAAATTTCATCAAGAAAGAGAATCTAACAACTCAGACTACAGCTTCTGGCCTTCAGTACGTTATCGAGGAAGAGGGAAATGGCGCTGTTGCAAAAATCGGCGACACAGTAACGGTGAATTATACAGGACGTTTCTTAACGGGAGAGAGAAAAGTATTTGATACTTCCGTTGAGTCTGTAGCCAAAGAAGCTGGTGGCAATGTATATAACGAACAACGTCCATATGAACCAATCTCGATTCCGGTTGGATTGGGTGCAGTAATTCCAGGTTGGGATGAAGGCCTGCAATTATTGCCTGAAGGATCGAAGGCTCGGTTGATCGTTCCTTCAAAACTTGCATATGGGGAGCAAGGAGCCATGGGGGCAATCGCGCCGTATACTCCTTTAGAGTTTGAAGTTGAAATTGTCAAAGTTACTCCACAAAAAGAAGAGTAAATAAAATTAAAGAGCGCCGATTAGGCGCTTTTTTTTATTTATGTTTTTATGCAACTAACCGATACACATACTCATATTTATTATCAGGCTGGCGGTCCTGAATTGGCAAAGCAAATGGATCGCTGTTTTGAAAATCAGGTTGGACGGTTGTTTTTACCGAATGTTGATTCCAATTCGATCGACAAAGTCATGCAAACGGTGTCAGCTTATCCCGATCATTGCTACCCCATGTTGGGGTTGCATCCTTGTAGTGTGAAAGAAGATTATCGTTTGGAATTGGAGACAATAGAAAAGGCTTTGAGCCAATATAAAGTTTACGCTATCGGTGAAATAGGATTAGATCTCTATTGGGATAAGACTAAACTGAAAGAACAAATCGAAGCCTTTAAAATTCAAGTAGACTGGGCGAAGGATAGAAACCTCCCCATCGTTATCCATTGCCGGGATGCATTTGACGAGCTGTTCACTGTTTTAAAGGACTTGAGAGATGATAAATTGAGAGGGATTTTTCACTGCTTCACTGGTACGCTTGAGCAGGCCAAAGAGGCAATTGAATATGGCTTTTATCTCGGAATTGGAGGCGTCGTCACGTTTAAAAACGCTGGCCTCGACAAAGTCGTAGAAGAGGTTAGCTTAGATCATATTGTTTTGGAAACGGATTCTCCCTATTTAGCGCCGGCGCCATTCAGAGGAAAGGAAAACGAAAGCAGTTATTTATACCATATTGCAGAAAAGGTAGCCGATTTGCATCAAAGGTCGATCGAAGAGATCGCAGAAATAACTACTCAAAACTCCAAAAATATTTTTGGAGTTTAATCTTCTTTCTTAACTTCGATGCTTGCCTAGAAAATTCCGAATGAATCATATTCTCATCATATATACCGGCGGTACCATCGGCATGGTAATGGACGAACAAACGGATTCGTTTGTGCCGTTTGATTTCGATCTGATCAGTAAAAATGTTCCAGAACTGAATCGGCTAAACTATAAGTTAACCGTCCACTCCTTTGATCCCATTATTGACTCGTCAAATATGACACCGGAGATTTGGGTGGAAATGGCTGAAATGGTTAAGCGAAATTATGACGAGTATGATGGGTTTGTGATATTGCATGGTTCTGATACAATGGCTTTTTCGGCGTCTGCATTAAGCTTTATGCTAGAAGGCCTCCAGAAACCCGTCATCATATCCGGGTCGCAGCTGCCTATAGGAGAAATTCGTACAGATGCTAGAGAAAACTTAATTACTGCACTTGAGATTGCGTCCGCCAAGAAAGGGAGTCGTTCGCTCGTACACGAAGTGGGGATTTATTTTGATGGGCAGTTATACCGTGGAAATCGAGCGTTTAAATATAATTCAGCAAAATTTGAAGCCTTTCGATCGCCTAATTACCCTGTATTAGTAGAGGCTGGTGTTCATCTTCGATACAATGAAGCAGCTTTGCAAGATAATAGTGACAAAGAATTTGTCGTTCATACGAAACTCGATAACTCCATTTCAGTTCTTAAACTATACCCCGGCATCAATGATAATGTGGTGCGGAGCGTGCTTGAGTCAGATGCACGATCGGTTATCATGGAGACTTTTGGGTCAGGTAATACAACAACAGAGACTTGGTTTCTTGATTTGCTGAGAGATGCTATCCGAAATGGGAAAAATATCCTGAATATCTCTCAATGTCGCGTCGGTTCTGTGGAGTTGGGCAGGTACGAGACGAGTAAATGGTTGAAAGATATGGGCGTTCTAAGTGGTTACGACATGACTTTTGAGGCTGCTGTTACCAAACTGATGTATTTACAAGGAGAGTTTGAAGACCAGAAAGAAGTAGCCCACTGGGTTGAAGTTAGTCTTCGTGGTGAGCTTACTCCTACTGAATATTGAATTTATTCTTCAATTCCCTCCAACGCGAAAAGGAAAGCATAGCTTAACGCAATATCTTTCAGGTAGTCAAAGCGCCCCGATGCGCCACCATGACCGAATTCCATGTTGGTATGTAATAACACAACCTGATCACCAGTTTTTGTTGCACGTAATTTCGCAACCCATTTAGCGGGTTCAAAATATTGAACCTGACTATCGTGTAAACCGGTTGTGACCAGTAGGTTAGGGTAATCCTGTTTTACAACATTTTCATAGGGAGAATAGCTTTTCATATAGTCGTAGGCTCCCTTTTCTTTCGGGTTTCCCCACTCGTCAAATTCGTTTGTTGTTAGCGGAATGGTTTCGTCCAGCATGGTGTTGACGACATCTACGAAAGGTACTTGCGCGATGACACCATTCCACAGCTTAGGTCGCATATTGATCACAGCTCCCATAAGTAAGCCTCCCGCACTTCCGCCTTGTGCATAAAGATGCTCAGCAGATGTATACTGCTCTTCAATTAAATACTCTGCACAGTCGATGAAATCGGTAAACGTATTTTTTTTATTCATCATTTTTCCGTCCTCGTACCATTGACGTCCCATTTCTTGACCTCCACGGACATGAGCAATTGCAAAGATAAATCCACGGTTGAGGAGGCTTAGCCGATTTGAACTAAATGATGCATCGATGGAATTTCCATATGAGCCATAAGCATAGAGGAGCAGCGGTGTCTGAGCACTCTTTTGTAGGTCTTTGCGGTATACTAATGAGATAGGGATTCGTTGCCCATCGCGAGCCGTAGCATAAGTCCGTTCAGCTACATAATTGTCAGATGAGTAATCCCCCAATACCTCTTGCTGTTTTAGAAGCTCCTTTTCCCCTGTCTCAAGGTTGTATTCAAAGGTAGAGTTTGAGGTTGTTAGAGACGAATAATTGTATCGGAGTTTAGCAAAGTCAAATTCTCGATTATTACTGGTATAGGCCATATATGCCGGTTCTCCAAAGTCGAGATAGCTGCTGTTTCCGTTCGTCAAATTACGAATATTTAATTTTGTCAAGCCGTCTTCACGTTCCGAAACAACGATGTAATGCTTAAACTCATCCACATCTTCTAGCAAAACATCTGGTCGATGAGGTATGATCTCCTTCCAATTGTCTACACCTGTTTCGCTAAAGTTAGTTTCCATCAGTCTGAAATTCTGGGCGTCTAAATTGGTAAGGATTAAAAATTTATCGTCTAATGAAATGACGTCATAAAGCACATTTTTTATTCTGGGTTGAAAGACAACAAACGGGTCATTTGGCCGATCTGCCGAAATAAAGCGAGTTTCAGAGCTGGTGGTTGCTTGCGAGTGGATGTAGATAAATTGCCCGGATTTTGCTTTTGAAACAGCGATATAATTTGACGGGTCAGTCTCCTGATAAACTACTTTGTCCGTATCTATATCAGTACCTATTTTATGCTTCTTGATTTTCTCACTCAAAAGTGTGACCTCATTCTTCGCAGTGTAAAATAATGTTTCATTATCGTTGGCCCAAACCGAACCTCCCGTTGTGTTACTTAATCGATCTTGAAAGACTTCTCCCGTTTCTAAGTTTTTAATATGGATCGTGTACTGACGCCGAGAAACGGTATCGATGCCATAAGCAAGTAACTTGTTGTCAGGACTAACATTGAATCCCACAGCGGCGAAATAAGCATAGCCCTCGGCCATCTTATCAACATCCAGAAGAACCTCTTCGGGTGAATTAAGGTTATCTTTCTTTCTGCAAAACTTGAAGTATTCGTTGCCTTCCTCTGTCCGTGTATAATAATAGTATCCATTCTGATAGTAAGGAGCAGATTCGTCATCCGTTTTGATACGTGCTTTCATCTCATCGAAGAGTTCAGTTTGCAAATTCTTCGTTCCCTTCATCATGGTATCCAGATATGTATTTTCAGCTTCTAGGTATTTTATTACCTGTGTACTGTCAGACCCTTTTTTAAAATAGTCGTTCATCCAGAAGTAGTTATCGACTACAGTATCCTGATGAACAACACGAGTATGAGGTTTTATTTCAGCAACAGGGGGTTGAGCATTAGGCCAGTGATAGCTTTTGTTTGTCATGGTTTGTTGAGAGCAAGCTGTTAGGAATAAGAAGCATACTATGGCTAGAGATTTTTTCACGATATAGTATTTGTTTTCAAGAGCAAGATCGTAATTTTTTTTAATAAGTCAGCTTTTCTATATTTGAACCTATGCGCATTTTAGTGGTTTGTTTAGGGAATATTTGTAGGTCGCCGCTCGGTCACGGATGTTTAGAACATTTAGTTGGTGAGGCTGGTTTGGATTGGGAAATAGATTCTGCAGGAACGGGAAACTGGCATATCGGTAATATGCCGGATAAAAGAGCTATAGCAATAGCTAAGAAGAATAATATTGACATATCTCATCAGAGAGCACGTCAAATTCAGAAAGAAGATTTTGAACGTTTTGACCATATTTTAGTAATGGATCGTCAAAACTACGAAGATGTGCTCAAATTAACGGAAAATGACGAACAGCGAGCGAAAGTGAGGCTTTTTCTGGGGGGTGATGCCTGCGTGCAAGATCCTTATTGGGATGATTCGTTGTTCGAATCAGTTTTCAATCAAATTTATGATCAATCACAGAATTTGATTACGGGGCTCAGAGTTCTATCTGGATCAAAAAAAGCAAAATACAAGCATTAATATAAAAAGGGATACTTTTTCTTATCAAGTATCCCTTTTCTATATCCGAATTGAAAAAAATTACTAAACCAATAGACGAACGGGTTCTTCCAGTAAGTTTTTCAGTGTTTGTAAAAATGCAGCACCAGTCGCCCCGTCAACCACACGATGGTCACAACTCAATGTAACCTTCATGATGTTACCTGGAACAATAGACCCATTTTTCACTACAGGAACCTGTTGTATACCGCCTACCGCAAGAATACACGCATCCGGTGAGTTTATGATTGCCGTAAATTCATCGATTCCAAACATGCCTAAATTAGACACGGTGAAGGTTGAGCCTTCCCAATCTGCCGGTTGAAGCTTTTTCGCCTTTGCCTTCTGTGCAAAGTCTTTCACTTCAGCTGAAATATGAGAAAGTGACTTTCCGTCCGCGAAACGAACGACTGGGACTAACAAGCCTTCATCCACAGCGATTGCTACACCAATATTAACATGCTCACTATATCTGATTTTATCTCCTTGCCATGATGCGTTTATACCCGGATGTTGCTTCAATGCCACGGCTACAGCTTTAACGACTAAGTCATTAAAAGAAACTTTTACAGGAGCTACTTCGTTAATTTTAGCTCTTGCAGACATTGCACTATCCATGTCAATCTTCATTGTCAGATAGAAGTGCGGAGCGTTAAATTTACTTTCAGAAAGACGTCTCGCAATAGTTTTTCTCATTTGCGTTACCGGTCTTTCTGTATAACTTTCTTCCCCTATATATTGAGGGATATTGATTGTTTTTTCGCCTGCAGCTTCTTCTTTGGAGGCAGATGCAGGAGCCGATGAGGCTTTGGCTGCCTTGGGGTCAAACTCTTCGATATCTCTTTTGACGATTCTCCCACCATCTGCCGATCCTTTGACATCTTTAAGGTCAATGCCTTTTTCTTTTGCCATTTTTCTTGCCAGAGGAGACGCTTTAATGCGTCCGTCTGAAGAATCTGTATCGTCTGTAGGCGCGGCAGCACTAGCTGTCGAGTCAGACTTAGAGTCTTCTTTATTGTCAGAAGTTTGCTTATTGTCTGCTTTTTTCTCTGTACCCTCCGTAGATTTTGGTTGATTCAGTAAAGGTGTAATATCCGTTCCCTTCGGCCCTACGATTGCTATAATATCATTTACTTTGGCTGCTTCGCCTTTTTCAAGTCCGACGTATAGCAAAGTTCCTTCGGCATATGCGGTTACCTCCATTGTCGCTTTATCGGTTTCAACATCAGCAATAGCATCGTCGCTTTTGATTTCATCTCCAACTTTGAAATTCCACTCAGCGATAACCCCTTCCGTCATCGTATCACTTAATAAAGGCATCGTGATGACTGTAACACCTAAATCTTCTGCTGTAACGTTACTGTCTTCAGCACTGGATTCCTTTTTTTCTTCACTAGACCCTGCGTCAGATCCCTCTTCTTTTTTCTCCTTTTTGCTTTCTTGCTCTTTTGAGTTAGAATCGCTTTCAGATTTATTTTCTCCAGAGTCAGCACCTTCTTCTTCTAAAAGAGCTTTGTAATCTTCTCCCTCTTCACCTAAGACAGCAATTACCGCATTAATAGGAACTGCCTCTCCTTCTTTCGGCCCAATGTACAACAAGGTGCCGTCTTGGTAAGATTCAAAATCCATCGTTGCTTTGTCGGTTTCTACTTCGGCTATTACATCTCCGGAGCTTACTTTATCACCAACTTTTTTATGCCATTTAGCGATTACCCCTTCCTCCATGGTATCACTCATTTTAGGCATTCGAACTACTTCAGCCATTCTTATTTGTTTGAGTTTCGTTAAAAATCTGTTAAAATGTTAGTTTAGTTATGTATGAACGGATAATCCTCCTGAGCATAAACGTCTTTATATAACTCATCAACTTCAGGAAATGGAGAATCTTCTGCAAACTTAACAGCTTCAGCTACGATTTGTTTCACTTCGGCGTCTACTTCATCAAACCACTTATCATCAGCATATTTTTTCTTGGTGATCGTGTTTTTTACAGAAATAATAGGGTCTTTTCCTTTGTAAGACTCTAGTTCTTCTTTTGTCCGATACTTAGCTGGATCTGACATCGAGTGACCCTTGTAGCGGTACGTACGGATCTCAAGGAATGTCGGTCCATCGCCTTTTCTTGCGCGTGCTACCGCTTCATCCATCGCATTGTGGACTGCTACTACATCCATACCATCAACAGGTGCACTTGGCATGTCATAAGCAAAACCCATCTTGTAGATGTCAACTTGGTTGGTCGTTCTTTTCAGTGAAGTTCCCATGGCATAACCGTTGTTCTCACAAACAAAAACCACAGGCAATTTCCAAAGCATTGCCATGTTAAATGTCTCGTTAAATGCACCTTGCCGAACTGCACCATCACCCATATAACAGACACAAACATTATCTGTTCCGTTGAACTTTTCTGCAAAAGCGATCCCTGCCCCTAGGGGTATTTGTCCCCCAACGATCCCGTGACCCCCCATAAATTTATGTTCCTTACTAAAGAAGTGCATGGAGCCACCTTTACCTTTTGAGCAACCTGTTATCTTCCCATACATTTCAGCCATGGCTTCATTAGGGCTCATGCCTTTAGCTATCGCATGTGCATGGTCACGGTATGCAGTAATCATCGAGTCTTCTGCTTTGATTACAGACATGGTTCCTGCAACTACAGCCTCTTGTCCAATGTTAAGATGGCAGAAGCCTCTTATTTTTTGCTGACCATATAACTGACCAGTCTTTTCTTCAAACTTACGCATGAGCAGCATAGATTTATACCACTCTAAATAGGTTTCTTTTGTAATCGCTATTGAACTCATTTTTACGTATTAATAGTATATAAATTGCGGTACGCAAATCTAATCAATTGATTTGAATTATGATAATATGCAACCTTAATTTTAAGTTGTGTATAGTATTTGGTACATAATGTATAGAAAAGTGAAAAAAAAATTAAAAAAGCTTGGAGTAAATAGGGTTTTAATTTAGATTTGCTTTAGATCTATAAACAAACAGTAAAATAAATTTAGTTTATTAAAATTTTTATTCAGTTTGATGATATGAAAAAAACGGTATGTGCAGTATTGCTCCTTGCGAGCATAGCTTCCGGCGTTAATGCACAAGAGCAACCCTCCTCTCAAAACCCCTCTAACGATCCCGACAATTTAGCTAAAGAATATTTTTCCCAGATTATGGGGGTAGCTGCCGCATCGACAGCGAATACAAAAATGTATCAATTTATCTATGAGTGGATTGGAACACCCTATCGCTTGGGCGGAACGACAAAGAAAGGAATTGACTGCTCGAAGTTTGCAGCTGAATTGTATGAGCAAGTTTTTAATACGACTATCGGTTATAATTCTAGAAATATTTATTCTAAAGTTGATAAGGTAAGTAAAAGTAATCTACAACCGGGCGACTTTGTTTTTTTTAAAATCCGTAGTCGCAATATTACTCACGTTGGCGTGTATATAGGTGATAATCGTTTTGCACATGCCTCTACCAGTCGTGGTGTAATGATCAGTGACTTGGACGATGCTTATTGGAAACGTTACTATTTCAATGGCGGTCGGGCGCTAACCGCTGCTACAGAGACGATGGATGCGGAGGAGCGTGTACTGGACTAACCTAATCAACTATATAAATTCTAATAACGAACCGAATGTTTTCCATTCGGTTTTTTGTTTTTTTCGATTGCCTGATAACTGGAAAAATAGTTACTTTTATTTTTAATCTGATTAATATGTCAAAGAAAATTACGATACTGGATTATCAGCAAATGACACAGCGAACTGTTCGTATTGCTTATCAAATCCTTGAAGACTCGATGGATGAAAAGGAGTTGGTTTTCGCGGGTATAGCCGAAAGAGGGTATATATTTGCGTCTAAGATCATCGATGAGCTTAGCAAAATATCAAAGCAGAAAATCGAGTTGATTAAAATCACTTTAGATAAAGACAGCACATCATTACAAGCAAACACAGATAAGGATGTAGGTCTGGCAAAAAATAAAGTTGTTATTCTTGTTGATGATGTTCTTAATAGTGGGAGAACACTCGCATATGGATTAGGCGTGTTTTTGAATGTACCATTAAAAAAAATGCGAATAGCTGTTATGGTTGACAGAAGCCATCATAGCTACCCTATAGAAAGTGATTTTGCCGGACTGAAGCTCTCAACTGTTTTAAATGAGCATGTATCAGTTGTTTTCTCTGATGATAAAAAGAAAGAAGGAGCCTACCTGATCTAACTGATAGGGGCTAGTCCTGCATAATCTTTAAAGTCATACCCGGTTCGACTATATTACTTGTCAAACCATTCATAGCTTTTAAAGAAGACACACTCGAGCCTTTAAATTGTTTGGCAATTGTATCTAACGTATCACCGTTTTTTACTTTGTACGCTATATAGTAATTACTGCGATTTGTTTTGATTTCTTGCGTGCTTTTTTTCTCTGTTACTGGAGCTGTAACCAACAGATTTCTTCCTTCGATATTAGCACCTTCTTTTAAATGATTCCACGCGAGCAGATCTCGCGCTTTTACATTATAATGTAATGCTATTTCGTTGACATCCTCTCCTTTTCGTACCCGGTGATACTTAGATTGCGTACTTTTTACATTGCCGCTGTTGCCATTCGCCGCCAGCATCATTTTTTGCCCTTGTATATGCCCTTCGAGGAATTTATATAATTTGGCGTAATCGTTCTTTGCGACTTTTGGAACAACAAGACGACCTGGGTTGATTTTAGTACCGTTGATTACCTTTTTCCTATAAGACGGGTTCAGCGTAGATAAATATTCGGTGCTAAGTCCGAGTGTTTTAGCAACCGAAGCTAACGAAATGTTACGGCTGACCATGATTACATCGATCGCTTCAGGAAAGTCGGCATATGATGGCTCTACAGGATATCGATCCGGGTTTCCCAAAACGTGGCTGATCGCAATGAAAGAAGGGATATAGTTCTTGGTTTCACCCGGTAAATAGGGTCTAATATCCCAAAAACTAGGTGATGATTTCCCACTTCGACGTATTGCTCTATTGACGTTGCCCATTCCACAGTTATAAGAAGCGATAGCCAAAAACCAGTCTCCATAGATATCGTATGCCTCTTTTAAATAGTTGGCCGCGGCATAGGTTGCTTCGATGGGGTCTTTTCGCTCATCTACATAAGAATTGATTTGCAGTCCGTAACCTTTGGCCGTTGCGTACATGAATTGCCACGGACCAGTCGCCCCTACACGGGAAACGGCGTGCGGGTTTAGCGACGATTCGATGACTGATAAATATTTTATATCAGATGGTATACCAACTTCACGGAATATTTTTTCGAAAATAGGAAAATAGTAGGAGGCTAGACCCTTCATCTCTGATAAATGTGAAGTATAACTTCTGCTGGCATATTTGTTGATGTAAGATTCAACAAAATCATTATGGTTGGCTTCCATCAATTGTCGAAACGGTGAATGCTGGATTTCTAACAAATCATTGATGGGCTCAGAGGCCAGTCGTTTCTCGTTTTGAGACAACTGAGGAATGTTCGTAGTCTTGATGGGGGCTACCTTGCTTGACTCTGCAAAGGCTACTCGAGTTGAATCTATATTATTCGTCTTATTCGTTCTGCGAATCGAATCACTATAGGCTATACCATTACAAAAAATTAGTAACGCTAGTCCTATTAATGAGGTGCGCTTTAATAGCATATTGATTATCGGTTTTTATTTAAAAACGATCACCTTATCTATTTTATTGTCTAAATACAAAAAAGCATTCCACACCACCGTTAAAGTGGAACGTTGAACGCTAAAATTCAGTATTTTTCTAGAATGGGGATACTATTTTTGCTCTTCTTTTACCTTTTCGTTGGGAGTAGAAGTAGCGTCATCATTTTGGGCATCCTTAAACTCACGAATTCCCTTTCCCAAGCCGCGCATAAGTTCAGGGATTTTTCTTCCCCCAAATAGCAGCAATAGTGCTAAGGCAATAACAATTAACTCTTGCCCGCCCAAAAATCCTAAAGTTGTACTAATCATTTGTGTACTTTTAATAGTATATAATAATAAACTCAACAGTCGTTAACAAGTAAAATGTTTCCGACAGGAAACAAATATACGACTATTATTTAGAAACGTGCAAGCCAAGGAGTTGGATTTATAGGTGCAGAACCTTCCCAAAGTTCAAAGTGCACTTCTGTCGTACCTTCGTCAGGATCCGTAGCAGCTGTACCGATTGCCTGTTTCACGGTAACTTTTGTACCCCGTGATACGGAGACTGAGCGAAGATTAGAATAAACTGAAAAATATTTACCGTGACGAATTATTATGGCATAACCAGCTCCCATCATTTGAACAACACTAGTTACTTCTCCGTCAAAAATAGCCCGGACAGCAGCCCCGCTGTTGGTTCTGATATTAACACCATTATTCTCCATTTTCACCCCCTTGCCATAGGTATGCATACCAAAGCCTTGAGTAATCGTTCCTTGTGCTACCGGCCATGGTAACTTTCCTCGATTGCCCATGAATTCATTTGATAGCTTTGCGGCTTCCGGTGTGGCTGACAGAACCCCAGAGGCAGTTTTTGGCGCTGCAGCTGGCTTCTCCGGTTCTGCAGGTTTTGGTGCTTCGCCGGCAGCTTTCGCTCTGGCTGCCTCTTTCGCTGCAGCGAGTCTGGCTGCCTCTTCGGCACGTTTTCTTTCAGCTTCAATTTCACGTCTGATCGCTGCCTGGATAGCACGAGCCAATCGTTGAGATTCTTGTTGCTTTTTTGATATCTCTTGCTTGTATTGTTTTTCCTGACCAGCAAAGGTGCTGACAACTTTTGATTTCTCGCTCTTCTGATCACTCAGTGTATTTCGCTCAGATTCCTGAACCGCCAAGAGTGCCGACTGCTCCTTTTTGGCAGCTGCTAGTTCTTCTATTTTCCGTTTGATAGTAGCTTGTGTCTCTTCAATCTCTTTTGCCTGGTTTTTTCTCGATTCACTAAACTGTTGAAGATATTTAACTCGTTTAAAAGCCTGATTGAAGTCACTAGAGGCAAAGATGAACATCATCTTGTTATACCCATTCTTATTGCGGAACGCAAAGCGAATCATGCTTGCATAATCTTTTTTTAGCTTTTCTAACTGCTCCTCTAATTTCTTGATTTCTTGTGTATTATCTTGGATTTGCCGCTCTATTAATCTTACTTCCGAGCTGATGGTGCTGATCTTGCGTTCGCGGAGTTGGATTTGGGTGTTTAATGCGTTCACTTGCTTCAGCGTCAGTGCTTTGTCGCTTGATGTCTTTTTTAAACTTTCATTAAGAAGGCTAATTTCACGATCCAAACGCTCACGCTGTTTTTTTAGCTCAGCACTTGATTGTGCAAAACTTGCTACTGAAAAGAGCATCAACATTAAAATAATGGGTATCTTTCTTATCAAATTCATTCTTCTCAATGCTATGTTTAAATAGACCTCTTATTTTTCAGCTACGAAGTTAATCATAATATTTTCCACTGCCTTTGCATTTTTTTTAAAACAGGATTAGAGCTTTTTATATTTTTCGGGAACAGAAAATGGGAAATCTAAGTTTTGATCGAGATTCAACTCCTCATATGCCATTTCTGCGTTAAGGTCGACCTTTTCTGCGTTTAATCTGATCTTCACCTGACCCGGAGCGTAAGAAGATCCTACCTCTTGAAAGTTATTGTAATCCACTTGT
The DNA here is from genome assembly GCF_003449035.1 of Pedobacter indicus. Classification (NCBI taxonomy): domain Bacteria; kingdom Pseudomonadati; phylum Bacteroidota; class Sphingobacteriia; order Sphingobacteriales; family Sphingobacteriaceae; genus Albibacterium; species Albibacterium indicum. The sequence goes on along the minus strand of NZ_QRGB01000001.1, from coordinate 504,278 downwards.
ACTGTTTGACTGCGATTACCGTCAGAAAGTTTAGTTTGTTGCAGAGAATAATTTTCTTTTAACTTCATTTCGAAATCAAGGTTTTCTAGTTGACCTATGATCATGAAAGAATCATCAAGAATCAGCGTTTGGTTTACGTCGTTATCATAGAAGCCCATGGCATTTCCAACTAAAAGATCTTCCAACTCGTTAAATGTCAATTCCCTGGTCGTGTAATTGTAGATATACTCAAATGGCTTATCAATATATGTGCTTTGTAGCCGATTAAGGATTTGGATACGATTCGGTGTAATCTTGATTCTGGCCGCTTCAATACCCAAAAAGGCAGTTGCTGATATCCAGATAGTTTCATTGTTTTTAATCCGAATATTCAGGGTTGAATTAAATGACTTGTTATCAACTGAAAGTCTCGTTTTAGCTTTCGTGCTGAAAGTCGCATATTTTAATTCCTTTTCTGAGATTGCGTCGATCAGGATTTTCCTTTCTTTTTTCGATAGTTCCTTTGCACTGCCACCCACTGTATTTACGGTTTTTGTGGTAGAGCAGGCTGCCAAGAAGATTAGTAAAACAGCGCTAGCTAGGATATTTCTATTAGTCCACATATTCTTTGTTCTTCACTTTACTATTCAGTTTGTCATTGTCATTGCCGTCAGTTAGCTTTAATGCCTGTTCCCATAGCCGGACTGCTTCATCTTTTTTGCCAAGTTTAAATAAGATGTCACCTTTATGCTCAACCAACGTTGCCGATGGCTCAGCCGAGTTTTCAACTGCTTTATCGATCCATGATAAAGCCTCGTCGTAATTGCCTTGTTGGAATAGTACCCATGCATACGTGTCCTGATATGAGGCATTGTTTGGCTCCAGATCGTTAGACTTCTTTGACATGCTGGCAGCTTTATCTAGCTCTTCTTTTCTTAACGCCAAATAGTACGCAAAATTATTAAGTACATAGGTATTGTTACTGTCGATTTGTAATGCCTCACTATAGGCTGTGTTTGAAGCGGCGCCCATATCAACCGCATGGTACGTATCCCCCAAGGCACTGTAAATTTGGATCATCAAGCCTTGGTTTTCCTGGTCTGCTTTATTTAAAGCTTCCTCTAGGAAAGCACGCGCTTCCTGATATTGTTTGTCAAGTAGGTAAGCATAACCCGTAAAAAGTAAGATTACAGAGTTATCTGGAAATTGATTTATAGCCTCTAAACCATGGTTTTGAGCTTCTTTTATTTTGTTGTTGGCAACTTCTAACTGTAGCAGTTGTTCCCAAACAATGTATAGTTTTTTATTTAAATCAACGGCTTTCAAAAAAGCATCGTATGCGACATCCTCTTTCCCTTGTTGTAGAGCGACGTCTCCAAAGACAGCTTGAGCTAAAGCCTCTTGGGGGTACCGATCAACCAAAACGCTCGTGATTTCGGATGCTATTTTTAATGACTCCTTCCTGTTGTCACCTTGCAGCACATTATACACCGTCCGTACTTTGTTATTAATTGAAAGGCTATCCATTGCAAATGCTTTCTGCAATTCTTTGGATACGTTCGAATAGTTTCTCAATGCTTGATAGGCATCCGCTTTCGTCAACGGTATATACGGATCCTCAGGGAATTTATCTTCAAGACCCTGCAACGATTTCAAAGCGTCTTTCGGCTTCTCGAAATCGAGATAGGTGTTCGCAAGCATTAAATGAGAATGACTTACATCCGGCTTGCTTTTGACAAAAGCCTCAGCTACTGAAAGAGCGCTCTTCCGGTCGTTTTGCTGTCTGTATAATTCATTCCGTGCCAAAAAGAGCCGATCCGATGCACCAAATTTGTCTTCGATGTTTTGATATAGTTGTAACGCCTCTTTTGCTTGCCCATTTAATGATAAGGTAAAAGCCTTGTCATAATAGTAGGAAGCTTCGTCTGGGTTTAACTCTATTAATTTGTCGTAAACATCGATTAATGCCGTAAAGTCTTCAAGAGCTTTATAGGTGTCGGCAAGTGCAATCCAGTGCTCTTGTCGATCAGGATGTATAGAAGTTAACCTTAGTGCAATGCTCTTTGCCCCTTCGAAATTCTTTTGTGCATAATAAATACGCATCAAGTTTAGATTCGCATCCAAATGGGTACTATCTAAGGATAAAACTTGCTCAAGTTGGTTTTGTGCCGTATAAAAATCGCCGGCCTTTAAGTTGTTTATCGCGTTCCCGTAGGCCGATTGTACCGCAGTACTGTCGGTCCGGGTTTCATTTTTATCTGTTTGCGCAAATACAATAGTTGGCAGCTGAAACGCCAGTAATAAAACGAAAAAAAAGGTTGATTTCATTTAATTTTTTTTCAAGTTAAACTACTCCGGTATGACCATACCCTCCCGCACCACGCACAGTATCGGTCAATTCGGTCGCTTCTTCCCAGTCAATCTGCTGATGTTCAGCGATAATCATTTGGGCTATCCGCTCTCCATGAACCACCTCAAAGGGTTCATTTGACAGGTTGACCAATAGAACTTTGATTTCACCTCGGTAATCGGCGTCGATCGTTCCAGGTGAATTCAGTACCGTGATCCCGTTCTTATAAGCCAATCCACTTCGCGGTCTAATTTGGGCTTCAAACCCCAAAGGTAACTCCATGAATAACCCTGTTGGAACCAAAACACGTTCCAAAGTGCCTAATGTCAGATTCCCTTCAGGTAAATTAGCTCTTAAATCCATTCCGGCAGAAGCCGCTGTTTGGTAATTTGGCAACTTGTTTCCCGACTTATTAATTACTTTAACTATCATTTTCCTTTTTTACGATTTGATTCAAAAAATTTTTCTTTTCTATAAAAATGGTGCTTACAATAAACGCCACCAATATCATATTGCCGATCAGCAAGTCGCTATCGAAAACATAAAAACAGAGATAGCTCATCATCATGGCAGCACCAATATAGTAAATGTTCTTTTTAATATGATAGGGAATAGGGTAGTTTTTTTGACCCAGAAAATACGATAGTGCCGTCATCACAAAATAGGCTAATAAGGTAATCCATGCCGATGCAACGTAGCTATATTTAGGGATAAATATCAAGTTGAGCCCGATGGTAACAAGTGCTCCGAAACCAGAAATATAAAGACCATAACGGGTTTGATCTGACAGCTTATACCAAATTGATAGATTCATGTATATGCCTAGAAAAATGTAACCTATAAGTAGCACAGGAACAACTTTTAAGCCTGACCAATAGAGAGCCTGCTCCTCAGCATCCTTACCTTCTATGAAATATTTAATAATATCGATATTGGCAAGCAATGCTACTACGGCGATACACATAAGGATGATAAAGTAATCCATAATGATGGCGTAGGTGCTTTTTGCATTTGGGTTTTTCGCATGGCTAAAGAAAAAAGGCTCTGCACCGAGTCGGAATGCCTGAATAAAGATATTTAAAAAAACCGCTAATTTAGCGGAAGCACCATAGATTCCTAAATCACGCTCGCCGATACTAGCAGGTAATAACTTAATCAGAAATACTTTATCCAAATGTTCGTTAATAATGAAAGAAAGATTGGCAATTAAGATGGGAATAGAATACCAAAGCATACTTTCCATCATTTTTCTATTCGGATGTATTCGTAATTGAGCAAATTCAGGGATTAACAGGACTAAAGTGGCCAAGCTAGCAATCAGGTTTGCCAGAAAGGCATAACCAATCCATACTTCTGGGAAAGGAATGCTTGAGCTATTTGCAGTGCCGTCCTGAAATTTTAACCAAGTGCTAATCCATTCAGCACCAATAAGATTGTTTTTAAGGGCATAAGGAAAAACAACAATGAACAATAAAGTAAAAGTTACCATCACGGCGATGTTGGCAAGTTTAATCAACCCATAGCGTAGAGGTTGTTCATTGGCGCGAATTAGCGCAAAGGGTATTACCGCCAGTGCGTCGGCTGTTAAGATGACCGCGAAGAAATAGATATATGAAACACGTTCAGGACCTTTATCATCGAATAGAAAAGTGGAGATGTCATTAGCAAATAAGAGGGTGCCTAAAAGAAAAACTGCTGAAGTTAGAATAATGAAAAAGAAGGTATTGTTCATCACAGCCCTCTTGTCGTTGTCATGCTTTTGTAGATATCGGAAGAAAGTGGTTTCCATCCCAAATGCGAGAACAGCATTTAAAATGGCAGCCGCACTATAGAGGCTGGTAAATATGCCGTAAGTTTTTACCTGATAAGCTTTTACGTAGACCGGGGTAAGAACAAAACTTAGTAGCTTTGAAATTACAGCTGTTAGCCCATAAATAACTGTCTGTCCAGCAAATTTTTTTAAGGTAGACAAGCGCTAAAATTTGATTTACACGATGATTCTTATGAAGCAAAGTTACAATTGTTTTCGAGGTTCACCTAAGCTAATTTTATTACTTCAGTAGCTTCAGTGATATTCGGACCCCGGGTGTTTGTAAGAAGGTTGATTCCCGGTTTCTTCCCTGATTCCAAGCTTCCGTAGATATCGTCAATGCCAAAATACCGGGCTCCGTTCAACGTAGCCCAATTCAAGGCTGTTTCAAGCGGCAGATGCGCCGAATGCCTCAAAAGAGTTTTTATTTCAGCAAGAATAGACAGTTTATTGTTTGACGCAAGGCTGTCCGTGCCTAAAACCACGGGGCGCCTTGACCGTATAAACATGTCAATGTTAGGTAAGCGGTTCTCGATATAAAGATTGGCATTTGGGCATAAGCACCACGTTACATCGCGTTTGTAACGATCCACGAAATTAGTGTCTTTGAAGGAAGTATAGGTGTTGTGCACCAGCAAAATACGTTGTGATTCCGGAAGCAAAGGTAGTATCGACCGCAAAGAATTTCTGGCCTGTGCTTTAAAAAAACTGATATCTTTTCCGAGCGACTCATAAAAATGAATAAATGCACAGGTTTTATAGCGGTATAGCTTGTTTTCTTCTTCAGTTTCCTGATTGTGGATGCTGATAAGGTTGTTATTATCATCGCTGAAAGTCCGGATATAACGGAAAAGCTCTTTAGTAACAGAATACGGAGCGTGAGGGGTTATTGAAGAAGGCAGCGGAGAGAAACCGGTACACAAATCATTGCCTTTTTTAAAAGTTTCTTTCGCCTCATCGGGATTAAAATTGAATACCTCCGCAAACGTATGATAATAAATCGGACTGTCCAGTTTTACTTGCCTGCTATTTAGTGTGTTGGCGATATCCCCCACAGCGACGATCCCCTCTTTCTGCATCGCTGCATCGGCTTCTTTGATAGCAGTATCAATGACTTGTTGATCGAAAGACCTGTCACGCGTTACACCCCCAATAAAATCGATCAAACCTGTTTTTTCTGGAATCTTACCGTGTAGATAAGAAAGCTCTAAGTGGCAATGACTGTTCACAAAGCCTGGTACGATAATGCCATGATGCTCTTCGACTGATACGTTGGCCGGCACCTGATCATCCGTCATTAACTTGATGATTTCCCCTTTTTCATTCAGCACAATAACGCCGTTCCGGATGGGAGCTGAGCTAATTGGGAAAAGATAATCGGCCGAAACATATCTGCGCATTTCTGAAAAGGGATTTAAACGATCATTAATAATGCTCTCAAAAGTAATACTTTTCTAATATAGAAAAAAAATGAAGCAACGGACAGAAACGTTTTTTATTTTATTTCTGTTGAAAAAAAACCGAGAAGGGTTTTCTGTCTCAAAACACGTAACTTTGCACCACCATGGGAATTTCTAATAAGAAAGATATACGTACATTGAGCCTTAGTGATTTAAAGGTGGATTTGGACGGCTTAGGAGAGAAGGCTTTTCGGGCAAAACAAATTTATGAATGGCTCTGGCAAAAGTCTTGTGTCGATTTTGATCAGATGAGCAACTTGAGCAAGGAACTGCGCGAAAAGTTGAAAACCAACTATGTCATTAATCCTGTTTCGATCCTAAAATCACAGCTGAGTACAGATCAGACAATTAAAAATGCCTTTAAACTACATGATTCGAATATCATAGAAGGGGTATTGATTCCTACCCCTGATCGAATGACGGCCTGTGTCAGCTCCCAAGTGGGTTGCAGTTTATCATGTAAATTCTGTGCAACCGGGTACATGGATCGGAAGCGAAATGTCCATGCCGATGAAATCTATGATCAGGTTGTTCTGATCAATCGCCAAGCGGAGGAAAACTATCAGAAGCCTTTGAGCAATATTGTCTATATGGGAATGGGTGAACCTTTGTTAAATTACTCCAACGTACTGAAGTCCATCGACCGCATTACATCACCTGACGGACTCAATATGTCCCCAAAGCGTATTACTGTCTCTACAGCGGGTATCGCCAAGATGATCAAAAAGCTTGGAGATGACGAGGTTCGGTTTAACTTAGCACTTTCTCTTCATGCGGCGAACGACAAGAAGCGGAACGAAATTATGCCTATCAATGAGCAAAACTCGCTGGAAGCACTGGCTGATGCATTGAAATACTACTATGCGAAGACGAAAAATCCAGTCACCTACGAATATATTGTCTTTAATGATTTTAATGATGAGTTGACGGATGCCGCGGAACTGGCTCAATTCTGTAAGCACGTTCCGTGCAAGGTTAATATTATTGAGTATAACCCCATTGTTTTTGCAGACTATGAAAACGCGGAAGCCGATAAAATCGAACTTTTTGCAGAATTTCTTCGAAAGAAAGGTATTAATACACGAATACGGCGGAGCCGTGGTAAGGATATTGACGCTGCATGCGGACAGTTGGCAGTTAAAGAAAAATAATCATGCTCCTTTACAATCTTGTTAAAGATTCGCTCGCGCTTCTTTTTCCTGATTTGTGCGTTGGCTGTAATACGAGTTTAGTCAACCAGGAGAAATACCTATGTTTAAACTGCAGCTACGATTTGCCGATTACCAACGATTATCTCGATGCGGATAGCCTTGTTGACAAAAGACTAAAAGCCAGAATGCCAGTCAACAAGGTGAGCTCTTACCTTTATTTTACAGGTGGGTCGCGTGTGCAGAGGATAATCCACCGCATTAAATACCAAAATGGTTATGCTCTGGCTCAATTTCTCGGACGACAGTATGGAGGTATTCTGAAAAACTCTCCCTATTTCCAGCATCTCGACTTTATTGTTCCTGTTCCACTGCACAGGAAAAGGCTGCGCGAACGCGGTTATAACCAGAGTGAGTATATCGCACGAGGGATGGCGGATGAGTTGGGCGCTGAGGTTATTATTAATAATTTAGTACGGTTGGTTCACCAAAAGAGCCAAACCAAGACAAAAGGGCGCTATGAACGTTTTGAAAACATGGAAGGTATGTTTTCTGTTCGTAACCCTGCCGAGTTTGAAAACAAACATGTCTTGTTAGTTGACGATGTTCTGACAACTGGTGCGACGCTTGAAGCTTGTGGAGTCGCTCTACTAAAGGTGCCCAATGTCAAACTGAGCATTGCGACCCTTGCTTTTACTAAGTAACTATTGGAACAGACTTGTTCGGAATGACGGGGGATAGTTTGCCGATTTTTCCCCTACTGAATCCCTATTTTCGATAAAAATTAGGAGGTCAATAGGGAGTCAATAGGGAATTAATCGTTAATTATACTAACCAAGTTTTATTCAAGTTCCTTTGATTTTTCCTCAGGTTTCTTCGATATTCTATAAAGTCTATGACAGAGATTTCTTTTCTTCCTGACGTTCGGCGACAGAGCCATCTTCACTTTTTCCATATTTCCAGTACGAATAGGCGTAAAGTGATTCTTGCGGCCAGCCAACTTCCTTGCGGAGAAAAATGCGTAAGTCTTTAACACTGGAGAATTCAGCAGCTATGTAGCCGAAGACGGATGTTTTAGTGTGATCTGGTAGCTGCGCCTGTCGAACTGTCTTGGCGAGTACAGGTTCTTGTCCCGGATGTGGATTATGAATCCAGTGGATCTGTATATCCGCTTTGGTACTCAGAGGTATTTCTTCTTCTTTACCCAGAACTTCAATATAAGCTTCGCCTTGGGCTGTTGCGGGTAAAGCTTCCAAGATGCTCGCTATTACCGGTATGCCGGTAGCGTCACAAGCCAAAAGGTACCAATGTGCCTGTGGGTGGAGAGGTGCGGGGTGGTCTTTCATGGCGACGCCCAGCTGATCTCCGGGCTTTGCTTGAATAGCCCAAGCAGATGCAGGGCCATTATCGCCGTGAGCCACAAAGTCGATATACATTTCGTTTTCTTTTAGATCGATACCACGATGGGTATAGGTGCGCCGGATCGGCTTTAGTTCATCGGGGGCATCTTCCATTTTACCGGTTGTTTGATCTAGAATAGGGAAATAGACCTTATCTGAGCCGGCAGGCGGAAGAAAGATCTTATTGTTTTTACCAACCGTAATATTCTCGAATAATTTAACGTCTTCGCCAGTTAAGGTGACGCGAATATAATGAGGTGCTAGGTGTTCTTTTCTCTTAACGGTTAACACAGAACGGACAATCTTTGACTTCATGTCATTTTTTGTTTTTATTTTCTTTTTGTATGTGAACAAGATACTCATAATAAATCCGATTCTGGATTTTACGATCTTAATGAAGGGGTAAGGTTGTCAAAAAGAAAAAAAGCCAGCATGGAGATACTGGCTTCTAAAGTAATTGCGTCTCGGTTTCCCTTGCTCGTTATGTTACTCGTTTTAATTTTAAGGTCGAATCTTATTTATAGAGAGGAAAACGTGCCATCATTTCATTGACTTGATTATGGATGTCGGCTAATTTTTCTTCGTCTTCGTGGCTCACCAATGCTTCGTCAATAAAGTCCACGACTGTTTTCATATCCGCTTCCTTAAGTCCACGGGTAGTAATTGCGGCTGTTCCTACACGAATTCCAGAAGTTATGAAGGCCGATTTGTCATCAAAAGGGATCATGTTTTTATTAATGGTAATACCTGCTTCACCTAAAACACGTTCGGCTACTTTTCCTGTTATATCCTTATTGCGCAGGTCGATAAGCATCAAGTGGTTGTCTGTTCCACCCGATATAACTTGATAGTCTTTCTCAATGAAGGCATGAGCCATTGCTTCTGCATTTTTCTTTACCTGAACGATATAATCCATGTATTCGTCACTCAAAGCTTCGCCGAAAGCAATTGCTTTCGCAGCGATGGTATGTTCAAGTGGGCCTCCTTGTGTACCTGGGAAAACAGCCAGATCTAGCAAGGACGACATCATCCGAATCTCTCCTTTAGGTGTTTTCAAACCAAATGGATTTTCAAAATCTTTACCCAATAAGATTAATCCTCCACGCGGTCCACGAAGCGTTTTATGTGTTGTTGTTGTTACGATATGGCAATGAGGAAGAGGATCGTTTAAAAGTCCGCGGGCAATCAGTCCGGCAGGGTGGGAAATGTCAGCTAATACCAATGCTCCGATCTTGTCGGCTACTTCGCGGATAAATTTGTAATCCCAATCGCGTGAGTATGCAGAAGCACCACAAATAATCAATTTTGGTTTTTCGCGAAGAGCGGTTTCTTCCAACGCTTTATAATCTATTCTTCCTGTCTCTTTTTCGACACCATAGAAATGAGGTTCGTAAAGTTTGCCAGAGGAGTTTACCGGCGAGCCGTGAGTTAAATGTCCACCATGAGAAAGGTCAAAACCTAATATTTTGTCGCCCGGTTTCAGTACTGCTAAAAAAACGGCTGCATTTGCCTGTGCTCCGGAGTGAGGTTGCACGTTGGCCCACTCGGCGTTAAATAGTTGCTTGGCGCGGTCGATGGCGATGGTTTCAATCTCGTCAACTACCTCGCAGCCTCCATAATAACGTTTTCCGGGAAGCCCTTCTGCATATTTATTGGTCAATACAGACCCGGCAGCTTCCATAACCTGTTTGCTTACAAAATTTTCTGAGGCGATTAATTCCAAACCTTCTTCTTGCCTCTCCAATTCTTCATTGATCAGGTCAAATATTAGATTATCTCTTTCCATGTGTTCTAAATAAAATCAGATAAAAGCCAAAGATATAAAAATGAATGTTTTAATGTCGGAAATATTTCGAATTTCATAGACCGGTTAAATTGTAAAATAATTTGCAATTCGGCGGATTTTAGTGTTACTTAGTATGCTAAACCAGCGTTTAGTATTTTTTTTGCTGATTTTACGTGTGCGTACACGATATGAAGCTCACTGGGGGCTGCAAATGTGTGAATAAACATAGATTATGAATAAACCAAAAACAAAAAACCCACTTATCAAATGGCTGCTGTCATTAGGGCCAGGTATTATTACTGCGGCGTTGGTATTCGGACCTAGTAAAATAACAATAACAACGAAGCTAGGAGCAGTGTATGGTTATTCTTTACTATGGATAGTCGCGGTTGCTATTCTCTTTATGGCGGTATTTACTAATATCGGAGAAAGGATCGGTTTAGCCGATAGCCGCTCCCTTTTAACAATCATACGTGAGAAATGGAGCAAAGCTGCCGCTGTTATTATCGGTATAGGTATATTCCTCGTTGCTACCTCATTTCAGGCGGGTAACTCTGTCGGCGTTGGGATTGCAGTAGCGGAAGCCAGTGCCACATCAACAGTTACTTGGATTGTCGTTTTTAATTTGATCGGTATATTTCTTCTGTTCTTCCGGAAATTTTATGGAATTCTTGAAAAGCTGATGATTCTTCTGGTGAGTATTATGTTGTTTTCCTTTGTTACAACGTTGTTTTTCGCTAAACCTGATATTGCAGGCATTGTTCAAGGTTTTGCCCCTTCCATACCGTTGGGGTCAGAAGGTCTGGTCATCGCATTTATTGCCTCGTGTTTTTCTATAACGGGTGCGTTTTATCAAGCTTATCTGGTTCAGGAAAGAAAGCGGAAAGGGATTATTGATGTTGGTGAAGACGGTCAACATAAAAAGGGGGGCAGCGGTAGTCTAACCGGTATTATTATTCTAGGTATTATGAGTGCCGTCGTGTTGATTTGTGCAGCAGCTGTTCTAAATCCACAAGGGATCTCGGTGACCAGTGCTTCCGATATGGCTAAGGCTCTAGAACCACTTTTTGGAGTTTACGCTTCTGATATGTTTTTAGTGGGACTGTTCGGTGCTTCATTTTCATCTCTCGTCGGTAATGCCACACTTGGAGGCACACTGTTGAGCGATGCATTGGGTTATGGGAGTAAACTAGATTCCCCGATCACGCGAGTATTGATTGGATTGGTCATGGTTTGTGGGTCTCTTATCGCTATTTTGTTTGGGAAACTCCCGCTGGAATTGATTGTTTTCGCGCAAAGCATTACTATCTTTTTGGTGCCTTTTATCGGAGTGGCTATGTTTTCGATTGCAAACCGAAAGGATATTATGGGAATCTATGTCAACAAGGGTTTTTCTAAGATTATAGGTGGTCTAGGATTGGTTGTTTTACTAGCCTTGGCAATTTACAATGTATACGATATGTTTTTAAAGTAAAAACGGGTATGATTTTTTAAAATATAAATGTTACGATATGAATTTAGATGCACTAGAGTATGAGCTATTAAAACCTTCTCCGGAGTTGCTGGATGATCTTGCCAAGGTAGATGGTGATATTATGCTGTTGGGTATTGGCGGGAAGATGGGGCCAAGTATGGCAAGATTGATAAAAAGAGCGTTGGCGGATACGGGAATCTCAAAAAGAGTGATTGGGGTATCACGTTTTTCTGATCCGGAGCTCCGAGAAAGCCTTGAACGTGACGGTGTGGAGACTATTGCTGCCGATTTGTTAAATGAGGATGATCTAGCAGCTTTGCCTAAAGTGGAAAATATCATTTATTTAGCGGGACATAAGTTTGGCTCTCACGGGAATGAACCATTTACCTGGGCAATGAATGCATATTTGCCTGGCCGTGTTGCTGAACATTTCAAAGACTCGAAAATCGTCGCATTTTCGAGTGGAAATGTCTATCCGTTTTCGCCGGCAAATAGCGGTGGCTTGTCTGAAGAGGTCGCTCCGTCGCCTGTTGGTGAGTATGGGCAATCATGTTTGGGTAGAGAGCGTATTTTTCAGCATTTCTCAAAAAAGAATAATACGCCAATATTAATATACCGTTTAAATTATGCCGTTGATCTTCGTTACGGTGTGGTCATGGAAGTTGCAAAGGCCGTACTAGAAGGAAAAGCAATTGATTTAAGCACGGGTAACGTAAATGTAATTTGGCAGGGAGATGCAAATGAAATAGCTATTCGTGCGTTACTTCATTGTGAATCGCCAGCGAAGGTACTGAATGTTACAGGGCCGGAGACCCTATCCGTTAAATGGCTTGCAGAACAGTTCGGTGTTGCGTTTGATAAAGAACCTAAATTTGTCAACGAGGTGCAGGAGACTGCGCTGCTCAGTAATGCATCAGAGTGTCATCGGCTATTTGGTTATCCTAAAGTCTCTATCAGGGAAATAATCGACATTACAGCTACTTGGCTAAAAGAAGGAGGGGATCTTTTTAATAAAGCGACTCATTTTCAAGAAAGGGAGGGTAAATTCTAATGAAAACATTAAGTAAAGAACAAGAAACACTTTTAAAGGAAGGTACAGTTATACCAGCAATTCCTTTGGCTCTCACTGAGGAGCGTCAATTCGATGAAAAGCGTCAGAGACGTTTAGCTCGTTATTACGTATCTACTGGAATAGGCGGTATGGCCGTGGCTGTACATTCGACGCAGTTTGAAATAAGGGATCCGGAGGTTAATTTATTCGAGACTGTCATTCGTGTAGTGGCTGATGAGATCGATAAAGCAACTATTGAGCGACCCTTTCTAAAAGTAGCCGGAATATGTGGCCCAATTCCGCAAGCTGTTCAGGAAGCTGAATTAGCTCTAAAGTATGGGTATGATATGGGTTTGCTCAGCATGGGTGGATTGCAGGGTTGGTCAGAAGAGGAAATTCTGGAGAGAACCCGCGAAGTTGCGAAAGTTATACCTTTATTTGGCTTTTACCTTCAACCATCGGTAGGCGGACGGATATTCAGCTATGATTTCTGGTCCAAATTTGCTGAAATTGAGAATGTAAAGGCTATTAAGGCTGCGCCATTCAATAGATATCAAACTTTTGATGTCATGCGTGCTGTTAGTAATAGTTCCAGGAGAGATGAAATAGCGATGTATACCGGCAACGACGATAATATAGTTTCTGACCTTTTGGCGACTTACCGGTTCACCGTTGAAGGGAAGCCTTATGAAAAGAGTTTTGTTGGTGGAATGTTGGGTCATTGGGCGGTTTGGACTAAAAAAGCAGTGGATCTTCTAGCAGAGATTAAAGCTTTTAAGGTTAATAAGACAGTTGATCAATACGAAGAATTGCAGAAACGGGGAATTGAAATTACCGACACGAATGCAGCCTTGTTTGATCCGGCAAATCATTTCCATGGATGTATACCTGGTATCCACGAAGTTTTAAGAAGACAAGGTTTGTTAGAAGGTAGGTGGTGCCTTAATCCGAATGAGGAGTTATCCCCAGGTCAGATGGAAGAGATTGATCGCGTTTATAAAGATTATCCACATTTGAATGATGATGATTTCGTGAAAGCTTTCTTGGAAAATGACAGAGAATCATTTTAACGTAGCTTACCTCGCGCTTACCTGAAAATTGTTATAACCACTTTTAACTTGTATATCGATAAGTTGCTGTTGGAGCATTTCTAAGATCGCCAGGAAGTTATATACAAAATGAACCTTATTGTCTGAATTTTTTAATAAGGACTGAAAGTCGAGCTTTTCATTGATCGAGAGAAGGTCTGTTATTGCTTTTTTTTGAGCTTCGATCGTATAGGGGTATTGGACGACTTGATGTTTTACTTCTTGTGTGCGGCTAGCGTGGTTTTTTAGCAGCCGATCGTATACGCGCATTAATTTGTATAGATCAAACGACTGGAGCTCTTCCTGGTAGTCGTTGCTTTCAGCTGCACGGTCGAGATCCTGGTATATGTATTTGCGCTTTTCCCGATGGCTACGCTTTTCCTCTAAAACACGTAGTTCTTCACAAATATTTTTGAATTGCTTGTATATGATCAGTTTTTGTATAAGGTCTTCCTTTGGGTCTACCTCCTCTCCTTCTGAATCTTGAGTGCTTGGTAGTAATGTCCGTGCTTTGATGCGCATTAATGTAGCGGCGACGAGGATAAACTCGCTTGCTATTTCGACATTTAAAGCCGTCATCTGTTGAATGTAATTCAGAAAATCTTGTGTTATCTTTGCGATAGGCACGTCGTGTATATTCAGCTCATCGCGTTCTATAAAGAATAAAAGTAAATCAAATGGGCCTTCAAACTGTGGGAGGTTTATTTCGAAGTGTGGTTGATCCATTTGGCGTCTTTGTCTGTCGTTTCAAGTACAAATGTAAAAAACTTATATTAGTCTTGAACCAGGTCCAACTACTCAGTAAGCCAATAGGTTTTTTTCTGGAATGTCTTGGCTTAGGATGTTATAAATATTATGACTTAATTTGTAAAAGTTTTGTAAGAAGTTTTGAATATGGATTTTGAACCGGGAGAGTTACTCAAGAACATAACGACACCCGCCGACCTGAAAAAGCTAAAAGAGTCTGATCTGGAACAGCTTAGTAAGGAGTTGCGCCAGTATATTATCGATGTTGTTTCGGTATATGGAGGGCATTTTGGTGCGAGTTTGGGTGTGGTTGAGTTAACAGTAGCCTTACATTATGTTTTAAATACGCCCTATGACCAATTGGTCTGGGATGTCGGACATCAAGCATATGGTCACAAGATCCTCACCGGCCGACGTGAGCTTTTTCATACGAATAGGCGACACAACGGATTGAGTGGGTTTCCTAAACGTAGTGAGAGTGAGTATGACACTTTTGGGGTCGGACATTCTTCAACTTCTATTTCTGCGGCATTGGGAATGGCTGTTGCGTCAGCTTATAAGGGTGAAACGGATCGCCAACATGTGGCCGTAATCGGTGACGGTGCGATGACGGCTGGTTTGGCTTTCGAGGCCTTGAATCATGCCGGTATCGCCAATACAAATCTGTTGGTTATATTAAATGACAACTGCATGTCTATAGACCCGAACGTGGGTGCCTTAAAAGAGTATCTGACTAGCATTTCAACTTCGAAGTCATATAATCGTTTCCGTGATGATATAGGTTTTGTGCTCGGCAAGATTTCTGAGTTAGGTCCAGATGCATTAGGGATTGTTAAAAAAATTGAAAAGAGTATAAAAGGAACATTGCTAAAGAATAGCAATCTTTTTGAGGCTCTCAAATTTAGATATTTTGGCCCGGTCGATGGGCACGATGTTAAGCGTTTAGTCAAAACGTTGGAAGATCTAAAAGATATTCCGGGGCCTAAGCTTCTGCATTGTATTACTGTTAAAGGTAAAGGTTTTGCGATGGCAGAGAAGGATCAGACCAAGTGGCATGCACCCGGCTTATTCGATAAGATTACAGGGGAAATTAAGAAATCGGTAAACGCTAAACCTGTTCCTCCAAAATATCAAGATGTTTTCGGACACACGATTGTTGAGTTGGCGGAAAAAAATGACAAGATCATGGGCATTACACCAGCTATGCCATCTGGATCTTCGATGAATATTATGATGAAGGCCATGCCGGATCGTGCCTTTGATGTTGGGATTGCGGAGCAGCACGCTGTAACTTTCTCGGCCGGTTTAGCAACTCAAGGAATGGTACCTTTTTGTAATATCTATTCGAGTTTCATGCAACGTGCTTATGATCAAGTGATTCATGACGTAGCGCTTCAAAAACTGAACGTCGTTTTCTGTCTCGACAGAGCTGGAATTGCAGGTGCAGATGGAGCTACTCATCATGGGGCTTATGATCTCGCTTATATGCGCTGTGTTCCAAATATGATCGTATCGGCACCAATGAACGAAGAGGAGTTAAGAAACTTGATGTATACTGCTCAGTTGGAGGATATGGGGCCATTTGTAATACGATATCCACGTGGACAGGGAGTGATGACGGATTGGCAACAGCCCATGCAAGCCATTGCGGTCGGAAAAGGTAGAAAGATATGTGATGGAGAAGATGTAGCAATTCTTTCTATTGGACATATTGGCAATGAAGCAAGCAAAGCACGCTTATTATTAAATGAGGAAGGCATTTATCCCGCTCATTATGATATGCGTTTTGTTAAACCGCTTGATCATGAGTTGTTGGACGAAGTATTTAAAAAGTATAAAAAGGTCATTACGATTGAGGACGGCGTTATCGAAGGCGGGATGGGAAGTGCGGTGCTAGAATATATGGCGGACAAAAGCTATTTTGCGCAGGTAGTCCGTTTGGGGATTCCTGATAGGGTTGTCGAGCATGGGGAACAAGAAGAGCTTTGGAGTGAGTGTGGATATGATGCAAAATCGATTGTGAAAGAAACCAAAAGTCTGGCTATTAGTAGAATAACAGATACGCTGGCAGGCTAAAAATCAAACGAATTAAGATAGAATACAACATATGCTGAGAACTCATACTTGTGGCGAGCTAACCACCGCAGATTTAGGACAAGAAGTAAAACTTTGTGGATGGGTACAAAAGTCACGCGATTTGGGAGGGATGACTTTTGTAGATATGCGTGATCGTTTTGGGATCACACAATTGACGTTCAATTCAGAAGATGACCCTGAACTGCGCGCGAAAGCTAGGGAATTGGGAAGGGAGTTTGTAATTCGTGTAACGGGAATGGTTATCGAGAGAGCAAGTAAAAACTTGAAGATCCCCACGGGGGAAATAGAAATAAAAGTCTCGCAGCTTGAAATATTGAATGAAGCCAAACTTCCTCCATTTCTCATAGAGGATGAAACTGACGGAGGAGAGGAGTTGCGAATGAAGTATCGCTATTTGGATCTCCGTAGAAATCCAATACGTGAGAATATTATTCTCCGACATCAAATAGCACAAGAAATAAGAAAATACCTGGATGCAGAGCAGTTTCTTGAAATTGAAACTCCTGTACTGATTAAATCGACGCCCGAAGGGGCACGAGACTTTGTAGTGCCGAGTCGGATGAATCCGGGTGAGTTTTATGCACTCCCCCAATCTCCACAAACATTTAAACAGTTACTGATGGTTTCGGGTTTTGATCGTTACTTCCAAATTGTTAAGTGTTTTAGAGATGAGGACTTGAGAGCTGATCGTCAGCCGGAGTTTACTCAGATCGATTGTGAACTAACCTTTGTTGAGCAAGAAGATATCTTAAATATTTTTGAGGGGTTGATTAAGCATTTATTCAAAACCGTTAAAGGTGTTGTATTAGGAGATTTTCCACGAATGGAATATGCCGATGCGATGCGGTTGTATGGTTCTGATAAGCCGGATATTCGCTTTGATATGAAGTTTGTTGAACTAAATGATGTAGCGAAGGTATCAGATTTTCAGGTTTTTAACTCAGCAGAGTTGGTTGTGGGTATTAATGCGGAAGACTGTGTTTCGTATACCAGAAAGCAAGTAGATGCATTGATTGATTTTGTCAGAAAACCTCAAATTGGAGCAAGTGGCTTAGTTTATATACGCTATAATGTTGATGGTACTTTAAAATCATCCGTTGATAAATTTTATACCGTAGAGCAATTACGAGCCATTGCAGAAAAAATGGCTGCAAAGCCGGGCGACCTCATGCTTTTGATGGCAGGACCGGCTGATAAAACGCGGAAACAATTGTCTGAGTTACGGTTGGAAATGGCAAGGCTTCTGGGGTTGAGAAATAAAGGAACGTATTCGCCACTTTGGGTTGTTAATTTCCCTCTGCTAGAGTGGGATGAAGAAACTAACAGGCATCACGCGATGCATCACCCTTTTACGGCTCCGAAACCTGAAGACTTGAGCAAGTTGGACAGCGATCCATTAAGTGTTCGCGCTAATGCATATGATATTGTAATCAATGGAATCGAAGTCGGCGGTGGATCGATTCGTATACACGATCAGAAGAGCCAGTCGAAGATGTTCGAGTTGCTAGGGTTCTCTGCTGATGAGGCTAAAGCGCAATTCGGTTTCTTGATGGATGCTTTTACGTATGGCGCGCCGCCTCACGGAGGAATAGCACTTGGGTTCGATCGACTGGTTTCGATTTTTGCAGGTTTGGATTCGATTCGGGATGTTCTTGCTTTTCCAAAGAATAATGCAGGAAGAGATGTTATGATTGACTCTCCGTCGCCCATCACCCAACAACAGCTAAATGAACTTCAAATAAATTTGAAGTAAAGCGAAAAGACCGTATTATGCATAATCGTATTTATGCATAATACGCGAAGGAGATCTCCTTAAAAAGGTAGATCATCATCCTCATTTTGATTTTCTTTGAAGTCAACCGAGGTTTCATTTTCGTTGTTTCTATTGTCAGTCGGTGCCTCAAAATCGCTTTTTCTTCCAAGCATAGTGAAGCTATCCGCTACAATCTCGGTCGTATAGCGCTTTATGTTTTCCTTATCTTCATAAGATCTGCTTCGAATTTTTCCTTCGATATAGACTAACTTTCCTTTATGAAGAAATTTCTCCGCAATTTCGGCTAGCCCTCGCCACATGACTATATTATGCCATTCGGTTTGTTCCATTCGCTTCCCGTCTTTATTATAAGTCTCGGATGTGGCCAAAGGAAAACTTGCTACAGTTACGTTATTGTCCAAGTGACGTATATCGGGGTCCTTTCCTAAATGCCCTACTAGAATAACTTTGTTAATGCCTGACATAATTTAATTGGTTAAGTAAAGAATGATTCAATAAAAGTGTATATAAGCTTTGGTTTAGCTAATTTATCTAAATCTTTTATCAAAACATAATTCCACAATTTATTTTTCATAAGTTGTTCATCGACATTTTTTATCTCGTAGAAACATGCGTATATATTTTGATGACTCAGGATATGCTTGATTGTTCGACTTTTATGAATAATTGTCGTCTCCGTTCCGAAAGCTTCTATATATGGTGCTGATAACTGGATCTGCGTATTGTCCAACGCATTAGCGGTTTCAATTAACGGCAGCTCATACATGTTTTTCCAGATATCATTCTGCGTGCGTTTCTGGACGAGAATTGCGCCATTCTTACGTATAACGAAGTAGTGGAAGTATCGATTTTTACTTTTTGCTGGTTTTAACTTATGAGGGAGTTCTCGGACCGAGTTATTGAGGAACGCATAACAGCTATTTTTTAGCGGACAGATACTGCAGTCAGGGTTCTGAGGTTTGCATTGGAGTGCACCAAACTCCATGATAGCCTGATTGTGGAGGCCGGGATCTTGTTTTGTAAGTACTTCTTGAGCTAAGTTTTGGAACTTTTTTTTGCCTGTTGTTGAGTTAATAGCTTCACTTATGCCAAAGTAACGTGCAAGTACGCGACTAACATTGCCATCTACAACGGCTCTAGGTTCATTATTAGAAAAAGAAGACACAGCGGCGGCAGTGTACTCGCCAATCCCAGGAAGCTTAATGAGTGCGTCATAGCTCGTCGGGAAAACGCCGTTATGGTCTGTAATGACTTTTTCCGCGGCTTTGATCATATTCCTTGCGCGCGAGTAATACCCTAGTCCCTGCCATCGCCGTAATATCTCATCTTCTTTCGCATTAGCAAACTCGAAAATATTGGGGTAGTCCTTCTGAAAAGTACAAAAATATGATAAACCTTGATTTACACGTGTTTGCTGCAGAATAATTTCAGACAACCAGATAATATAGGGGTCTTTTGTTTCACGCCAAGGCAAGTCACGTTTATTTTGTTCATACCATTCAATGATAATCCGCGAGAAATCCATGTGCAAAAATTGCAAATAAATTTGACCTTTTATTTAATTTTCTTTTGTGTCGACGTTTGCCTGAGTGGTATTTTCTTTGTAATATTTCAAATGCACTTGCTTAGTTGTTGGGTAATAGGAAGTTTCGGGAAATAATTGTTTATTATGATTTTGTTTAATCATTAAAAAGCAATACTTTTGCATCCCGATTCTGTTAATAGAAAATAAGAAAAGCTTAAAAATAAAAATTTAATTAAAAACATGACTAAAGCAGATATTATCACGGAAATATCCAATAAGACTGGATTAGAGAAACAAGATGTGCAAGCAACTGTAGAAGCGTTTTTCAAAGTAGTGAAAAATTCAATGATCGAGGGAGAGAATGTTTATGTAAGAGGCTTTGGAAGTTTCGTTGTTAAGAAACGTGCTCAAAAAACTGCCCGTAATATTTCAAAAAATACGGCAATTATAATTCCTGAGCACTATGTGCCCAGCTTTAAACCTGCTAAAGTTTTTGTAGAGAAAGTGAAATCTGGAAATAAAGTTAAATAAACCATATAAATCTTAGAGAGAATGTTAAACGCTAAACAGATTATCGCAATTGTGGGGGTAGCCGTTCTTATGGTCGTGTTGTTTCTTCAACCTGTGAAGAGTCTGATTAAGGAAGACGAAGCGACTAATGTTGAGTCTGCTTCTGTCTCTAATGCTGATATGTTCTCTCTAGAGTCTGTTTCTGAAATAGCTAAACAAGGTCTAAGTGCTGATCTAACACGGACTATAGAAGACGTAGAAGATGAACTGGCGACTGCGTCGGAGGATGAAAAGTTGACTGTGTATAAAAAACTTGCTACGGTTTGGCTAGATGTAAATAAGCCTATGCCGGCAGCTTATGTTTACGAAGAAGTATCTGAAAAAGAGTCTTCTTTGGAAAACTGGTTGAAAACAGGTGATTTATTTACGGATTCGTATCAACATTTGAGTGATACAGTGATGGCGCCGGTTTTAATGGAGCATGCCAAAAATGCCTACGAAAAGGCCCTTGAATTAGATGAACAGAATTTAAATGCGAAAGCCGGCTTAGCCACGGCGTTAGTAAATGGTGCTACACCGATGGCGGGTATTACCATGTTATTAGAAGTAGTAGAACAAGAGCCGGAGCATTTAAAAGCAAATTATAATTTGGGTTTATTTTCCATGAAATCCAGACAGTTCGATAAAGCTGTTGATCGTTTTAATACAGTCCTTAAGCAAACACCTAATGATGCTGAGGTATGGTTCTATTTGGCGACGAGCTATGAAAATATTGGCTTGAATCAAGATGCTATCCAAGCTTACGAAAAGAGTAAGACTTTAGCTGCTGATCCAAGCTTATCTCAATTCATTGATCGGAAAATCACAGAATTGAGTAATTAATAACATTTAAAGAACATTAAAGAAAATTATTATGCCAAGCGGAAAAAAAAGAAAAAGACATAAAATGTCAACTCACAAACGTAAGAAACGTCTTAGAAAGAACAGACACAAGAAAAAATAGGTCAATTTATTGATATGTTAATCGCCTGTAACCAAAATTTGTTTACAGGCTGTTACATTTCTAAACTATACGTCGGGAGCGTATGCGCTTCCGACTGTGTTTGTATATATAAGTCTTATGGTTTCATCGAAAGTTGCCATCATAGTCCGTGGGCTAAACTCAGATTTCTAATCGTATTTTAGAAACCGTACCGTCATTGGGAGTACGGTCACTGTTATTTAAACCGTTTTCTGAAAGTTAGATGATGTAATGCAACTTTCAAATTCAAAAGCTGTTGGTAAAGGAATTAATCATTGATTCGACACCCGACTCAGGTGTGACGATCGCCTTACTTCAGGATAAGCAGCTTGTTGAGCTTAATACCGAACAAGTAAATAATAATTATGCTGTCGGCGATATTTATCTAGGTAGGATTAAAAAGATCATGCCGGGGTTAAACGCTGCGTTTGTGGATGTTGGCTATTCTAAGGATGCTTTTTTACACTATTTAGATCTCGGTCCACAGGTTCAGACACTCATCAAGCTAACAAAAATTGTGAGAAATGGAGGAGCAAAAGAAAAGCTCCTTACATCTATAAATCTTGAAAAGGATATAAATAAATCTGGCAAAATTTCTGAAATATTAAGCAGAAATATGTTATTGCCAGTGCAAATTGCTAAGGAACCTATTTCAACGAAAGGTCCACGCTTGAGTTCCGACTTATCTATTGCCGGGCGCTTTGTTGTATTAGTCCCTTTTTCAGATGTTGTATCGATATCGAAGAAAATAAAATCAAGTGGAGAACGTAATCGCCTAAAGAAGATTGTTGAAGGAATTAAACCCAAGAATTTCGGCATTATTATACGTACGGTTTCTGAAGGGAAAGGTGTATCGGAAATCGAAAGGGATATTGTAGATCTAGTTTCAAAGTGGGAGAAATTTGTTAAACGCCTGCAATTAGCTGAGCCTAATAACAAGGTTCTTGGCGAAATGGATCGGACGTCGACGATTCTCAGAGATTTGTTGACCGATGAGTTCACACATATTCACGTGAATGATTCATTAATTTTTGAAGAAACACGTGCCTATATTCATGATATTTCTCCTGATCTTGAACGCATCGTTAAATACTATAAACATAAAGAACCGATTTTCGAGCATTTTGGTGTAGAGAAGCAGATTAAATCTGCTTTTGGAAAAACGGTGAACCTGCATGGCGGGGCTTACTTAGTTATTGAACACACCGAAGCATTACACGTGATCGATGTCAATAGTGGTAACCGCACGGCAAACAAAGAGAATCAGGAAGAAAATGCACTGATGGTCAATAAGGAGGCCGCAAAAGAAATTGCACGACAACTGCGCCTGAGAGATATGGGTGGGATCGTTGTGATTGATTTTATTGATATGCACAAGGCTCCTAACCGAAAAGAACTGTTTGAATACTTAAAACAGTGTATGAAGGACGACCGGGCTAAACATACAATATTGCCACCCAGCAAGTTTGGCCTTGTGCAGATTACTCGCCAGCGCGTGCGCCCAGAGATGAATATTGTGACCAACGAAAAATGCCCGGCTTGTGATGGCACAGGCGAGATTCGAGCCAGTATTGTATTAATGGATGATATTGAGAATAATCTCAATTATATTTTAAATGAGCAGAACGAACAAGGAATAACGCTTTGCGTTCACCCCTACATTGAAGCCTACATAAAAAAAGGAATTCTATCAAAGCGAGTGCAGTGGTTCTTTAAGTACAATAAATGGATTAAGGTAAAGAGTATTGGTTCTTATTACTTAACGGAGTTTCACTTCTTAAATAATAAAGATGAAGAGATAAAACTCTAAAAATCATGGCAAAGGCGCGGACAACTTATTTCTGTCAGAATTGTGGTTTCGAAAGTGCGAAATGGCTAGGGAAGTGTCCGTCGTGTAGCCAATGGAATACGTTCGTTGACGAGGTCGTCGAAAAAGTCGGTACGAAAATTCCAGATTGGCGAACCGAGAAATCCAGTAATACACGTACTTCTAAAGCAGCAGCTATTCACTCTATTATTTATAAAGAAGAGGAAAGGATAGAAACGCCAGACGAAGAGCTTAACAGGGTGCTAGGAGGTGGAATTGTTCCAGGTTCGTTGGTTTTGATAGGTGGTGAGCCTGGAATTGGTAAGTCGACCTTAATGCTTCAATTAGCATTAACACTGCCGAGGTTGAAAGTGCTTTATATTTCTGGCGAGGAAAGTGATCAGCAAATAAAAATGCGTGCTGAACGTATCCTCCAGTCGTCAAAGGCTTCATGCTATATCCTCACTGAGACATCTACTAAAAATATTTTTAAACAGATAGAAAAGGTTGAGCCGGAACTTGTAATTGTAGATTCGATCCAGACATTGCATTCTGCACATATTGATTCGTCGCCAGGCAGTGTTTCACAAGTTCGGGAATGCACTGCTGAGTTGCTTCGGTTCGCAAAGGAGACAGGGATCCCTGTCTTTTTAATCGGACATATTACCAAAGAAGGTTCGATAGCTGGTCCCAAAGTGCTTGAACACATGGTTGATACTGTGCTTCAATTTGAGGGTGATCGGCATCATGTTTACCGTATCTTACGGGCCGTAAAGAATCGATTTGGTTCATCATCTGAACTAGGGATTTATGAAATGCAAGGCGCAGGATTACGACAGGTATCCAATCCGTCAGAAATCTTACTGTCACAACGTGAGTCGTCTTTGTCAGGCATTGCGATTGCAGCTATGCTGGAAGGGGTGCGACCAATGTTAATTGAAGTGCAAGCTTTGGTGAGTACTTCTGCTTACGGAACTCCACAGCGATCGACAACCGGATTTGAAGCCAAGCGAATGAACATGTTGCTCGCCGTGCTTGAGAAACGTTTTGGTTTCCGCCTTTCTATTCAGGATGTCTTTCTTAATATTGCGGGTGGTTTAAGGGTAGAAGATCCTGCGATTGATTTAGCTGTGCTAATGGCCATTATTTCTTCGCAGCAAGATATACCACTACCGTCAACCGTAGTTTTTGCGGGAGAAGTGGGTTTGTCTGGGGAAATCCGGGCGGTAAACAGAATCGAACAAAGAATAACCGAAGCTGCTAAGCTCGGTTTTGAGACAATCTACTTATCAAAGTACAATTTGAAAGGTCTTGATACGAGCCGCTATCAAATAAGAATCGTGGCACTTTCAAAAGTCGAAGAATTATTTCAGCAACTTTTTGGATAAAAAAAAGGAGCGACTCATTTTTGATAACATGAGCCGCTCCTTTTATTCTTATCAGTAAATAATCTATTTACTTAAATACATTGATTTCTTTGCATTTAGCTCTCGGAACCTTTCGTCGTTCAAATCTTTGATGAAAAGTATTGATTCACCTGTTGATTTCATTTCTGGTCCCAATTGCTTGTCAACATCAGGGAATTTATTGAATGAAAATACAGGTTCTTTAATAGCAAACCCTTTAAGTTTCCTCTCTATTTTAAAATCTTTCAACTTATTGGCTCCTAGCATTACCTTTGTCGCAATGTTGATGTATGGCACATCATAAGCTTTCGCTATAAATGGAACCGTTCTCGATGCCCTTGGATTCGCTTCAATTACATAGACTTTTTCATCTTTGATTGCAAATTGAATATTTAATAGACCTCTAACATTTAAGGCCTTTGCAAGCTTAATCGAGTATTCTTCCATTTGTTTCATTACTGAATCCGAAAGACTATATGGTGGTAATACAGCATTTGAGTCGCCTGAGTGAATACCAGCCGGTTCAATATGTTCCATCAGACCGATGATATGGACGTCCTCACCATCAGAAATTGAATCTGATTCTGCTTCTTCCGCACGATCTAAGAAATGGTCGATCAGGACACGGTTTCCTGGGAGACTCCTTAAAAGCTTCACAACAGCCTTTTCTAAGTCTTCATCATTGATTACGATGCTCATGCCTTGGCCTCCCAATACGTAACTAGGTCTTACGAGAACAGGGTAGCCTACTTCATTGGCGACTTTTAGCGCCTCTTCGGCACTCTCAGCTACTCCATATTTAGGATATGGAATATCCAGCTCTTTTAATAAATCAGAAAAACTTCCTCGATCCTCTGCCAAATCCATATCGGCAAAGGATGTTCCGATGATTTTTATTCCATGTTCGTGTAGCTTTTCAGCCATTTTTAAGGCTGTCTGTCCACCTAATTGAACAATTACCCCTTCTGGCTTTTCAAGTTCAATAATTTCTCGAACATGTTCCCAGAAAACAGGTTCGAAATATAGCTTATCGGCCATATTGAAATCTGTCGAAACAGTTTCCGGATTACAATTGATCATAATCGCTTCATAACCTGCTTCTTTCGCAGCAATCAGCCCATGGACACATGAGTAGTCGAATTCGATCCCCTGGCCGATTCTATTTGGGCCGGAACCTAGAACAATTACTTTTTTTCGATCACTCACAATCGACTCATTTTCATCCTCGAATGTTGAGTAGAAATATGGAGTCAGCGCCGGAAACTCCGCCGCACAGGTGTCGACCATTTTGTAGACACGAGTGATATTGAGTACTTTTCTTCGTTGATAAACATCCTCTTCTGTTACATTTCCGAGGAGCCAGGCTAGCTGTCCATCTGAGTATCCTTTTTGCTTCAGAGTAAGAAAGAACTCTTTAGGAATATTATTTAACTGATAACGTTTTAACTCTGTTTCAAGGTGAACAAGTTCCTGTATTTGCTGAAGAAACCATTTATCAATAAGCGTTGCCTTACGAATAGATTCAAGTGGTACGCCCATTTCAAAAGCGTCCTTGATGTGGAAAAGCCGATCAGAGCTCGGATGTTCCAGGCTATGCATAATCTCCTCTAAGTTTCTACTTTGCTTACCATCGGCTCCTAAGCCCAACCGGTTGGTTTCAAGACTCTGGCAAGCTTTCTGAAGCGCCTCGATAAAAGTGCGGCCGATTGCCATAACCTCACCTACTGATTTCATCTGCAAACCTAACTCCTTGTTTGCTCCCTTAAATTTGTCAAAATTCCAGCGGGGCACCTTAACGATTACATAATCAAGACTCGGTTCGAAATAGGCAGAAGTTGTTTTGGTGATTTGATTCTCAATTTCATCTAAATTGTAACCGATAGCTAACTTAGAGGCAATCTTAGCAATAGGGTAGCCCGTCGCTTTTGATGCCAGCGCAGATGAGCGCGATACCCGTGGGTTAATTTCGATTGCAATGATCTCTTCAGTCGCTGGATTTACAGAAAATTGTACATTACAACCGCCTGCAAAGTTTCCTATGGCTCTCATCATTCGGATTGCCTGGTCGCGCATTTCTTGATAGCAACGGTCGCTTAACGTCATGGCCGGTGCTACGGTAATTGAGTCACCTGTATGTATACCCATTGGGTCGAAGTTCTCAATGGTACAGATAATAATAACGTTATCATTATTATCTCTCAGAAGTTCAAGTTCGAACTCTTTCCAGCCCAATACTGCTTGTTCTACAAGCACTTCGTGCGTTGGAGAGGCTTGAAGCCCCCGGCTAAGCGCACCTTCGAAGTCTTCCTTTTTATGTACAAATCCACCACCGGTACCGCCTAACGTATAAGATGGGCGTATTACTAATGGAAATCCAATTTCTTGTGCAGCTTCCTTCCCTTCTAGAAAAGAGTTAGCTATTTTCGAAGTGGCTACACCAACACCGATATCCACCATCAATTGTCTGAACTCTTCGCGGTTTTCGGTCTTTTCAATCGCTGCGACGTCGACCCCAATAATATCAACGTTATATTTAGACCAGATACCTCGTTCGTCAGCCTCAATACAAAGATTCAATGCCGTTTGTCCGCCCATAGTAGGCAAAACGGCGTCAATCTGTCGTTCTGATAAAATTTGCTCAATGCTCTCGCAGGTGAGAGGAAGAAGGTAGACATGGTCGGCAATAACCTTGTCGGTCATGATCGTTGCCGGATTGGAATTAATGATGGAAACCTCAATGCCTTCTTCCTTTAGAGAAAGCGCAGCCTGAGATCCCGCATAGTCGAACTCACAAGCTTGACCGATGATTATTGGTCCAGAACCAATAATTAAGATGGAGCGGATAGAAGTGTTTTTTGGCATTTTAAATATTAAAAGTACAAATCTCTTAGATAAGCGTCGGATTTGTTCTTTATTTCTGAAAGGAAATTCCGACAGCTGTGTCGGAGTGCAAAGATAATAGATTCTATTCTGATTCCGATAAAAAAAAGGAATAAATCCAGAAACTCTTTTGCCCTCTTTCGTTTATTCTATACCAAATCGTACCTTGCAGTTCATATGTCAGCGGATAAAACCATCAAAATAGCTATTGTCGGACCTGAGTCAACGGGTAAATCTGCTATGGCGGTTCAGCTTGCGGAAGCTTTTGATACGATCTACATTCCTGAATTTTCTCGTGAATATTGCAAAGGCCTTAATCGCAACTATACTTTAGAAGATGAAGTTAATATCTTTTGGGGGCAGCTCGCGTTGGAGGATGAAATGATTCAGCAAGCTCGAAATGGAATCGTATTTTGTGATACCATGGTGCTTACAGTAAAAATCTGGAGTGATTATTTATTCGCCGGAACACCTTCCAATGTATTGGCGGCTCTTGCTGAACAGCATTATGACCTTTATTTACTGATGGATATTGACTTGCCGTGGGAAGATGATGAATTACGTGATTTCCCAAACCTTCGGGAATATTTTATGGAAGTCTGGCATAAAGAATTAAAATCAATTTCGGCTAATTACCGCGTGGTATCAGGTTTGGGAGAGCAACGATTTAAAAATGCAAAACAAATTGTTGATGAGTTCTTGCTGAAGGTTAAAGGCGATTGCTATCCAAATCAAACAAGCCTTTCTTGAGGGTAAAAACCACGTATTCCTGGTTCCGGCGAAGGCGTTCAGCAAGACGTTGAACCAGTTCTGCTTCGTCTCCTGGCTGAAATGCAAGATCTGCCGCACTTAAATGGTTGTATTTACGCAAGAGTTTTAGTTTTAACTTATCCCACTGTTCGGCTGTGATATTTAGATCTTTCATGTTATACAGATATTTAAGCAAAAGTAGGTAAAAAGCAAATGGAAGTCAATAGACGCGGCTTGTTCTCATCACACGCTAATCAAAAAGATTTACAGTCAAGTTTTAGGCGCGAATTTTGCTTCTATTTGAGATTAAAAACAAAAATCTTCAATCATGAAAAAAATTTTTCTTAGCCTTATTTTATTAGTTGGAACAACGATGATTGCTTCCGCACAGCTTTTGCCTTCAATTCAATTTGGATTAAAAGCGGGAGCTAACTTTTCGAATTTAAATGACATTTCACTGGATACGAAAACCCGGACCGGACTTTTAGGCGGTGTTTGGGCTCGTGTTGGTGGGGCAGGGCTGCATTTTCAGCCGGAATTATATTTCACAAGCAAAGGGTCTGAAGGTGATGAGGGAACGTCTAAATTCAGTACACTCGACCTGCCACTTCTATTAGGTACGCGGATAGGTTTGGGGCCAATAGCCGGTCGCGTTCAAGTTGGGCCGGTGGTTTCATTCGTTTTAGATGAAGAAAACTCTTTCGGTGAAAATCTAGGACAAGTCACTAAATTCGATGAATACAAGAATCAAACTTTTGCATTAACTGGTGGTGTAGGTGTTGATATTATGAAATTCAGGGCAGATTTACGTTATGAGCACGGTTTGAGCGATGTATACGATAATGAAGATAATGATAACGGGAAGCTTAAGCTTTGGACATTGAGCATCGGGTATAGGCTGTTCTAGTCGTAGAGAATTGACAATCCACTAGAGTAGGGAAGCCGATGAAACAACCTCATCGGCTTCCCTACTCTAGTGGATTGTTTTTGTGAAATGCCCCTTCCTTTTGTAATCGCTCCAATCTTTTTTCAGCAATTTTATTGGTTTCGTAAATTTTGACAGTGATGAGAAAATAAGAAAGTAGTAGAGGACCATACACCAAACCCATCAAACCAAATAATGGGATGCCAATTATTACCCCGATAATCGTGATGATCGGATGAATATTTCCAACTCTTTTAGCGATGACCAAGCGCAGCACATTATCAATATTTGTGATGATAATGAACCCAAACAACAACATCCCGATGCCGTCGAAGCTGTTTCCCTGAGCGATTGCCAAGAGACTAGCGGGGACGAATACGAGAGGCGCCCCTAGCACTGGAATAAAAGAAAGAATAGCACAGATTATTCCCCAAAAGACCGGATCGTCAAAGTTAAATATAACATAACCAAGTGTTACCAACGCGCCTTGAAGCATAGCTATAAACCCCTGCCCTAGGACATTGGAATACGTTATATTTCTGAGTTCACGCCCAAAGCGAAGTGCATTTTCCTGTCTAAATGGCGAATAACGGAGTAAACCAGCTTCGAACTGTTTGTATTCAACGAGAACAAAATAAAGTAAGAAGTACATAACGGAAAGACTCAATACAAGATCCGCGGCACCGCTTAATAACGAAGTAAATATGCTTCCTGCCGAGTTGACAATATTACGCAGTCCATCAGCCATGAGGTCCGGTTGTCCCAGTTTATCTCCAGCAAATTCATTGATTTTATTGATCGTCTCCTGTATCCACTGTGTGTTTTCCTGAAGTTTTCCAACTTTGGTGATAACCATAGAACTTACCCCGAGAATTGGAAGTACTATTACCAAAAAAGAAAATAGTATAATAAAAATTGCAGCTACACTTCGTTTCCATTTCCATTTTAATACTAAATGCAGTAGAATCGGACGGAAAATAGTGTACATTACCATCGTGCCTAGTAAAGCACCAAAGATCCCTCGTATAGAATAAACAATAAAAGCCCCTAGGACGATCAGAATGCCTAAGGTCAGTAAATTTCGTTCTTTAGAGTTATATAATGGTATCGGCATCCTCGATTGTTATTAATTATTTTTTATTGAAGTCAGGCTTTCTTTTCTCAAGGAAAGCACCTACACCTTCCTTGAACTCGTCTGTACCGAAACGTTTTGAAAACTCTTCAATCTCTGTTTCATACCCTGAGTTGCTTTGCGATGCATTGATCGCTTTTATGGCCCCTGCAACCGCTTTGGGTGATTTGCTCTTAATTGTGTCTAACAGTTCGTTGGTCTTTTTCATTAACTCCTCTGGAGCGACCACATGGTTTACCAAGCCGAGCTCATATGCACGATCTGCAGAAATCATCTCGCCCGTTAAAATAAACTCCATAGCTAGACCTCTGCCAATAAGCTGAGTCAATCTTTGCGTGCCGCCGTATCCAGGAATCAGCCCTAAAGATACCTCAGGCAGACCAAGCTTAGCTGTTTTGCTAGCGACGCGAATATGGCAGGCTAATGCAAGTTCCAGTCCTCCTCCAAGTGCATATCCGTTGACAGCCGCGATAATCGGCTTGTGTGCATTGTGTATAACGTCGAATACTTTAGATTGGCCTTCTGAAGCGAGTGCTTTCCCTTCTTCAGCATCATAATTCGAAAACTCGGAAATGTCTGCCCCGGCAACAAATGATTTTGTCCCTGAACCTGTAAGTACAATTGCGAAAATACTTTCCTCTCGCAACGCCATGGTAATTGCATGGTGGAGCTCATTGAGAGTCGATTTGTTCAGAGCGTTTAATTTATCCGCGCGGTTAATGGTTATAAAGCATGTTGATCCTTCAATTGCAATCATCAAATTCTTGTATTCAGTTTGAATCATAATAGTTTTTCCCTTTAAGTGTGAGCTGAATTCTTAATAATTTCTATTTTCTGCCACCCAGACTCTCACATAATCCACAATATCAGCCATTGTTGAACCAGGGGCAAATAGTTTGCCAACTCCTAATTTCTGTAACACCTGCATGTCATCTTCTGGAATGATCCCACCACCTGTCAATAGCACATTATCGAGCCCTTTTTCTTGCATTAATTCGATGATCTTTGGAAAAACAGTCATGTGAGCTCCTGATAGAATAGATATTCCTATAGCATCTACATCTTCTTGCAGGGCGGCGTTTACAACCATCTCAGCAGTCTGGCGTAACCCCGTATATATTACCTCCATCCCCGCATCCCGCAACGTTGTAGCGATAACTTTTGCCCCCCTATCATGGCCATCCAAGCCTACTTTAGCCACTAATACGCGTATGGGTCTATTTAATTCTGTTGACATAGGTTTTTTGTCTAAAGTTAAAGATTTTATATGAAAATTCGTTGACTGAAAAATGATCCTTATGTCATTGCAAAGTGATTTTATTTCTTATTTATATAGCAAATTACTTAATAGTTAGAAAAATGTTTGTTCAACTCGTTTTATTTTCTTTATCTTTGTGTCCGACCAAAAGAAAACGGTTATGAAGAGATTAAAATTGGTTACAGTTCCAGGGATGATATTGGTAGTTATTGCTATCCTAACCCTCAGTTGGGTTCCCGTAAACCCTGAGAATGTTGAAATAAAAAGGGAAGAAAAACTCACCTTGTCGTCAGAAATGCTGCTTGAGCAGCACGCTTCTACGATTTATAGAGAGGCGGAACTACACGAAAAAGGCCTTAAATTCGAGGTGTTCGAAAAAGCTTATATTGGATATTTAAATCTACAGGGGAGTAAACACACAAGTTTACAGTCGCATGTTTTATCTATTGCTGATTTTAGCCAATCCAGTAAGAAGAAGCGTTTGTGGATTGTTGATTTAAATAACTCGCGCCTGATTCTTAATACCTGGGTCTCCCATGGCCGTGGTAGTGGCGGAGAGATGGCAACCAAATTCTCGAATACCAACAATTCTCATCAGAGCAGTTTAGGCTTTTATTTAACAGGAGAGGTATATTACGGAAAACATGGTCGCTCCCTTCGTCTAGATGGTATGGATTCAGGATTCAACGACAATGCCCGTCAACGTGCAATCGTCCTTCACGGTGCATCGTATGTTAGTCAATCGGCAATCAACAGCTTAAACCGATTAGGGTTGAGTCATGGGTGCCCCGCTGTTCCGTTAGAGTTAACAGATGAGATAATCGATGTCATCAAGAACAAAACAGTATTTTACATTCATGCAGATTATCCATCTTATCGGTCAGTCTATTTGAACACAGAGAAGGCCGGTCGTACACTGATTGCTTCCTCCAATCCCGATGAAGATATCTATAGCGGAATATAATAGATATAATGGAAAAGCTGGATATCTGAAAAGTGTCTGAAAAGTACCGGAATATGGAGGCTTAATCCCTTACATATATGAATAAATCACCCGATCCAAACCATATACATCTGGGTAAAATATAAGCGCGTTGTCTTTACGTTCGACTGTCGCATAATCGAGTACGACCTGAACTTGCGGACTGAGTTCAATATCTTTTGCGTTCTCTTGTTCGTCAGATTCCATATCGCCCTTAATGGTTTCGAATTTGTTGCCTGTACCAAACAGAGCCTTAGCCAATACAAGGGGCTCTGCTACGCGGACACAACCATGGCTGGAAGCCCGGATGTCTCTGTCGAACGCAGCCTGAGCAGGCGTATCATGCAAATAAACGCTGCTATTATTTTTGAACAGAAATTTAATTTTTCCAAGTGCATTTTCGTCTCCAGGTCTCTGTCTAAAGCGAAATGGTAGATTATCCGGCGAATATGACGACCAGTCGATATTTTCTGGATTCTCAATCACTTTACCATTCTGTAGAACATCGATACCGGCATTGGACAAATAAAAACGGTCTGCTTGCACATGTTTTAAAATTTCCTTCCCGGCGATGCTTTCTGGAATATTCCAAACCGGATTAACCTGTACACTATGTATCATACTGCTTAATATCGGCGTCTCGTGCGAATGGGGCTTATCTTTAATTCGCTCACTTTCAGAAAAGCCAGCTTTGTTGTTATTGTTTCTTCCCGTTCCCACAACTGTTTTCATACTTTCCACTAGGTCCCCATTTTTATAGATATCTAAGCGGTACGCGGGGATATTTACATAAATTAACTCGTTGCTATCGATATCATGTTGCCATCTAATTCGCTCCATATTTACTTTGATCGTTTTAATCCGGTCCCCATCCCCGTTTTCTGATTGAAGAGCCTGTTGCAGTAACGAGTAAATAGAAGATTTTGGTTGGACACTGTCCAATAGCGTTTTCAAATTATTGCTGCTCAAGACGTCGTTTATGAAGCCCGAATCAGCTTGTTTCGTCTCCATGTAATATCGAGACATCAATTTATTAGGGTTTAGTGTTCCAAATTGGAGAGCAGAGCTATAACTAATCAGGGCATCTGCTGTAGTGAGCTCAAGCAGCGCTACTTGTTGATAAGCTTCATCGGTCGATTGTATTCCATCTTTAGAGTGGACCAAATCGTACAATGCACGATACTCGTTCCCGTTAAAATAGTTGGCTTCCAAACCATGCTCTGGAGCTGCTGAAAGATGCTCAGCCAAAATATTCAGATTATCTTCCGGTAGAAATTTTTTAAGAAGTGTAGCTTGATAGCCATTGTTTCTATAATAATTGGTTAAAAAGTTTTTATTCTTCAGGTTCCCTGATTCGATGATGCTTTTTATCGACGCGCTGAGCTTCGTTTCATCGATATCTTTGTAGACCTTGTTTTTTGTTTCTTTAAAAAGAACACGGTCTACTGTTGCTTCCCGATTACATGAAGTGATCAAAATTGCGAGGACTAAAATTCCAACGAGAATAGTTTTGGTATTTTTAAATAGCATCATCTTTTGTTATTGTCTTTAGTATGTAAGCATATATGCAATAACATTGCCATTTTCTATTGCCTGGTTTCAGCGATTCGGAATCCGACATCATGAATACCTTCCACCGGGTTCGCCCTCATATTTTGTTTAATTGAAAAAATATAAGTACCTGAATCAGGGAACTGATAATCGCTCAGAAATCGAACTTGCTGGGAGTAAATAGTTCCTGACCCATTGCCCCTCCATAAACCTTCGCCGTTAGTCATTTTTATCTTAACACTATAATTGAATCTGCTACTATCAGGGTTTTTTTGTTGGATTTGTAAATATAAATCTGAAAACTGAAAATCAATCGAGTTTCGAAGATTCAGAAAAAGATCATAGCTTGTTGCAGGCTGGTCTACTTTAACAGTAAAATACTGTTCTTGTTCACGAAACCAACGGCGCTCAGTGATGTTTTTATTCTGATCGATCAAAGGTTGATCCTTACAGGCAATTAAGCCACAAAAGACTAAAGTATACAGCCATATCGTCTTAGCCCTCATTCGATTTATCTGATTTGCCATTGCCTTTGCGCTTAGGCTTAGAATAACGTTTCTTTCTTCGCTCAGGCTTTCCCTCAGTTGTATTTGCCGAACTCTGCATGGTTGAACTTTTCACATTCTTTTGCTGTTCGCCGTTCTTTGGTTTGTCCCCGCGTTTACGGTTTCGATTCTTATTCCGGTTCCCTTTTCTTTTTGGTTTTTGATCATCCAGCCGAGTTAGGCTATCTTGGCCGACAACATTTTCATAGTCGTAGGTACGCTCCTTCTGCTTTACTTCAACCTCCGGCGTCATATCCTTTATATCCTCCGGCTTGTTTCCAAGCAGGTTCTCTTGCTGAATCTCTTTAACCCGGTCAATCGGCAGTGGAATCCAACTATCGTCACCCTGATAGCTGAACCACATGAGTTTTTTGAAGATATCCGTTTTTTGAAGAAAAGCAAACCCTCGTTGTGTCTCCAATTTATTAATATCCGTTGGAATGTCTTTTAGGGCATCCATATAGGTATCAAGTTCATAATTCAGGCAGCATTTTAATTTTCCACACTGCCCGGCTAGTTTCAATGTATTCAATGAAAGATTCTGATAACGTGCTGCGGACGTTGATACCGTTTTAAAATCCGTGAGCCATGTAGAGCAGCATAACTCGCGTCCACATGATCCAATGCCTCCTAAGCGACTGGCTTCTTGTCGCATTCCAATTTGCCGCATTTCAATTCGGATATGAAAAGCTTCAGCCATTCTCTTTATCAGTTCACGAAAATCCACTCTGCCGTCGGCAGTATAATAAAAGGTTGCTTTTGTTTTATCCCCCTGGTAGTCCACATCACTGATCTTCATTGAAAGACCCAGTTCTAAGGCCAGCGTGCGCGCCCTGTGCATAGTTTCCCATTCCAGATCTTTTGCAGCTAGGTATTTGTCTATATCAGCTTGCGAAGGTTTCCGGTAGATTACCTTTGTCACAGACTCTTCCTGTACTTTATTCTTTTTTAATTGAAGTCTTACCAATTCACCCATCAGCGAGATATGACCTACATCATACCCGCCTGTAGATGACTCTACAACTACAATCTCACCCATTTCAAGGTACAAATTGTCCTTGTTAATGAAGAATTCTTTTCTAGAGCCTTTAAATCGAACCTCAACAATGTTGAAGGGTTTATAGTTAGAAGGCAGGTCCATATCGGCCAGCCAATCGTAAACATCTAATTTATTACACCCATTCGTCGGGCAGCTACCATTCCCTTGGCAGCCCTTCGGAGTACAACCTCCTCCGGATGAACAACTACTACATCCCATGTTTTTATATATATAGAGTCCCTTTCGGGAACGTTTGATATTCTAAAAATAAAACTAATTGCAAAGATACATCTAAAAATAAGATTTTCGGATTTGCATTCCGTTCAATATGATAGCTAGCCTTTTCAAACTCAGCGATAACTGCTTCAATCTGCTGATGATTATACATGCTGCTAAACTTTTCTGCAAAGGCGTTTTCCAGTTCAGGAAGATTGACCAATTCTGTTAAACCTTCTTTAAGCAGAAGCGATTCTCGCATCATGTTTATCGCATAAAGTAAAAAGCTTTTTTGATTCTCACGACCTAATTTAGACAAAGTTCCATCAACAAAGGATATTATTTCCAAACCTTTTTCACGTGCACACACATTCATCCAGCTTCTCAACAGTTCGAAGTGGTTGCTCTTTTCCTCTCCTATCAGCCCTTGCGTTCGTTGGATATTACCTTCACTAAGGTAGGCAATTTGCTCCGCGCGTTCTTCATCAAGCCCTTTTTTCGTAATTAGATATTGTGCAACATCCGCTTCCGTCAGTTTGTTCACCTTCACGAGTTGCGTTCTCGATAAGATAGTTGTCAGTATTTGGTCCTGATTTTCGCTTACTAATAAGAAAAGAGTTTTCTCAGGAGGCTCCTCAATCAGCTTAAGCAGTGCATTTCCCTGCTTGTCCAAATATTCAGGGAGCCACATGATGAGCACTTTATATCCTCCTTCAAAGCTCTTTAGACTTAATTTCTTAATAATACGGTGACACTCCGCAATATTAATATTGGCCTGTTTCTTTTCTTCTCCGACCGCATGGCGCCAATTATCAAGATTCAGGTAGGGGTTCTTCAAATAGGCAGACCGCCACTGTTCGATGTAATTAATAGCCGTCTCATCTGCTTTTTTTGCAAAAAACGGGTAGGATAAATCCAGATCTGGATGGATCAGCTTACTGTACTTCCTGCATGTCCCACATTCTCCGCAGCTATCATCGTCCATTTTGTTTTCACAACTTACATACTGTGCATAAGCATGTGCCAA
This sequence comes from Pedobacter indicus, assembly GCF_003449035.1. Lineage (NCBI taxonomy): Bacteria > Pseudomonadati > Bacteroidota > Sphingobacteriia > Sphingobacteriales > Sphingobacteriaceae > Albibacterium > Albibacterium indicum. Next base: position 467,540 of record NZ_QRGB01000001.1, on the reverse strand, counting down.
AGCCAAACTGCCATAGCCCGTAGACCCCAGAAACAACTGAGCATGACTCACACGGTTCTCCTTAACAGTCTGTATCAATCGTTTCTTTAAAGCCTCTTGGCCGCTTATCTCGCTGAATTGCATTGGCTACCGAAGTTTGGTTTAATAAGTAAGCTGTATATTTGCATCCAAACAAAGATAATAAAAATGAGGATAATGGCTTTTGATTACGGGACAAAACGGATTGGCATTGCCGTTACCGACCCCCTGCAAATTATTGCCACAGCGCTGACAACCATTCATCCGAATGAGATCATATCCTTTCTTAAACAATATCTGACAAGCGAATCTGTAGAAAAATTTATTGTCGGTAAACCGTTGCGAATGGATGGAAGCGACTCACAATCAGCGCCACACGTAAAAGGTTTCATTCGAAGTCTCAAAAAGAATTTTCCAGAGATACCCGTTGTTACAATTGACGAACGTTTTACATCAAAGATGGCATCTTCAGTAATTGCCCAAAGCGGGATGGGGAAGGGCAAAAGACAAGAAAAATCACTTGTTGACAAAGTTTCCGCGGTAATTATCTTGCAAAGCTATATGGAAAGTTCTTATCTTCATTAGGTTTTAATTATTATTTTTGCCCCCTATGGAGTTGTTTACTGATAGTCTAACGAGCTATATAGAGAACCACACAGACCCTGAAAATGATCTCTTAAGGCGCATAAGCCGGGAAACCTATCTAAAAGAGACCAGGGCGCATATGCTGTCCGGCCATTTACAAGGTCGGGTACTGAGCCTGTTGAGTAAGCTTATTTCGCCAAATACCATTCTCGAAATCGGTACTTTTACCGGTTATGCTACCTTGTGTCTTGCTGAAGGGTTAAAAGCAGGGGGTACTCTTCATACAATTGATATTAACGAAGAGTTGGAAGATCGCGTACGCGCTTATTTCCAGGAATCACCTTATGCTGAGCAGATTGAATATCATCTGGGGAATGCGATGGATATTATACCCACACTCAAGCAGTCTTTCGATCTGGTATTTATTGATGCAGACAAAAAAAATAATATAAACTATTATAACCTCGTTATTGATAAAGTTCCTGCTGGAGGACTAATACTGATTGACAATGTTTTGTGGAAAGGGAAAGTGCTCCAAGAAGATTACGACAAACAAACTGAACTCATTTTAGAACTTAATAAACAAATAGCGGCCGATCCGCGTGTGGAAAAAGTTATCCTGCCCCTTCGGGATGGGCTTTTTCTCATACGGAAGCTATAGATAAAACGAACGAAAAATGAACGTTGAGAAAAATTTACGAACAGTCATCGCCTTTGTCATCGCCATGGCGATTTTCCTGCCCAGCCTTTCGTACGGTCAGAAGCGCATAACAGCGGAAGACTACATTGAAAAACATAAAGATGCCGCTATCAGGTATATGAAGGAGTATGGCGTTCCTGCTAGCATTATCTTAGGAATCGCTTACCATGAAAGCGCAGGCGGTAATAGTAAAATCGCACGCTATTTAAACAATCATTTTGGGATTAAAGGAGAGAACAGCAGCACAGAGATCCGCTCTGCCTATAAAGGCTACGACTCTGTAAGCGACTCGTACCGTGACTTTGTAAGACTTATTGAAAGAAGAAAACAATACAACAAGCTAATCGACCGCTACGGTCCGGGCAACTATAAGGATTGGGTGTATGGTATTGCTCGTGGCGGCTACGCAATGAGCCGGACATGGCCTTCGCAGGTTATTGCCATTATCAATAAATATGAGTTGTATGAACTCGATGAGTATACCAATAAGCCAAACGTGCAAACCGCACAGTCAGATTCAGGCGATAATTACAAGGTCAGAAAGGGGGACACTCTTTCCGGAATTGCCAAACGTTACCGTGTCACAGTTGATGAAATCAAAAATAAAAATGGACTAACTTCTTCCAACTTGCAAGTTGGACAAGAGCTTATGCTATAGAGAAAACATATGGGGAAATATTCGGTACTGGTTGTTTTATTATTTTGTCTGACGTCTTGTCTGTCTAAAAAAGACATTGTTCTTCAGGATCCAAACTGGGGGAACGGCCCTTCATCGTCCACTGTCGCTTCGTCTTCATCACCGTCGCCAGTCTTGCCTTCTGATGAAGTTTCGCTGCCTCGCAGCAGCACTGCTGAAGCCTATATCGCCCGCTATAAGAATATCGCTATTCAGGAAATGAACCAGTACGGTATTCCAGCCAGTATCAAGCTCGCACAGGCGCTCCTTGAATCCGGAAACGGTAACTCCAGTTTAGCTCGTAATGCCAATAACCATTTCGGAATAAAAAGCACTTCCTCCTGGCAGGGGAAGACCGTCTTGAAATCTGATGACCGCCCAGATGACCGCTTTCGCGTTTACCGCACAGCTGAGGAGTCGTTCAGGGATCATTCAGAATTTTTACTACGCAAGCGTTACGCCGCTTTGTTTGAGCTGGATCGTGACGACTACAAAGGCTGGGCTCGAGGCCTAAAGAAAGCCGGCTATGCAACCAACCCCCGTTATGCTGAGTTACTCATCAATCTGATAGAACGCTACGATCTACAGCAATACGATCGCTCTGAAACGCCGACTGAAAAATTACACCGCGAAGAAGTTGTCTTGGCAGAGGTGGTTAAGGAAATTCCCGAAGAAGAGAAAAAGGAAATGGCAAAGCCGCCTGTTGCCATGTCTATTCACGAGGTTCGCTCCGGAGACACCTTGATGGCGCTCTCCCGAACCTATTCCATCTCGGTAGAGGATATCAAAACCCTAAACAATCTCAACGGCGATTCACTTAGTCCAGGACAGCTATTATTGGTTTCTAAATAGCTTTTAATTGTTAAAAACTGTAAAAAAGTTTCTCCAATTCATGAAACTTCTTAGTTTTACTCTGTTGAAGCATCTAATTTCCATCGTTTTTTTATTGTTGTGTTCTGGGCTTGTTCTTGCCCAGCAGGAAATCAGTGGAATTATTTATGATCAGGACACAAAACAACGCGTCGCTAAAGTCTATGTCTACAATACAAATAATGATCAGGGTGTTTTCAATAATCTAAAAGGTGAATTCAAGCTGCAAGCTAGCGCTGGCGACGTACTGATTGCCGCTACCGAAGGTTATTTCCCGGACACCCTGCGGGTTCAGGAAGAGAATATCCTTGTTCTTTACCTCAGAAGATCGTCCATTATGTTAAGGGAAGTTAGCGTAGTGGCGCGGAAATCCCCAGAAGAAATACTTGCGCAGAAGAAGGAGGACTATAATGTTGCTTATCGTCGTGGAGACCCCGGCTCTTTGTTGTCGACAGGGCACTCCGGAGCCGGCCTTAGCATTGATGCACTTTATTCAATTTTGAGTCGTGAAGGTAAAAATGCACGGTATTTGCAACAGATCATCGAGCGTGACTATCAAAATGATATTATTGATTATCGCTATACCGCGGATCTTGTACACACTAATACAGGTCTGGAAGGCGATGCATTGAGAGATTTTATGGAGCAATACCGACCGTCTTATTATTTTATTTTGGAAAGTAACGACTATGAGTTAGCCGTATTTATCCGCAGAAACTTTCAACAATATCGTAAGAATCCACATGCGCGGCGCTTGCCTCCGCTAGAGGAAGTTCCGGTGCAAGAGCTTGACGAATTACGAACACCTAAATAACACATAGATAATACAAACCCTTTGCTTATTTTTGCTATATGAAGCACATTTTTACTCTTTCAATTATTGCCCTATTTTTTTGTCAAGGCATTGTTTTCGCACAAGAGCCTGATTTGGATCGACTTCGTCAGGTTCCGGAAACTGAAAGTTTACCTGTTAAAACTCCAGACCTGATCATTGAAAAAGTTGAAATCCCACAAAGCACGCTAGATCTCAAGATTAATTATTGGCGAAACTGGACGACCATCGGGTTGAGCGCCAACCAGGCGTCTTTCAGTGATAACTGGAATGGTGGGGGTGTAAACTCACTGGCATTGGGTGCCAATTTTGATCATAAGTCGGAGTACAATAAAGACAATAAAAATTTCACCACCCAGTTGGTTCTTCGTTATGGGACGATCAAAAACAAAGATCAATTAGCGAAAAAAAGTAACGACCGTATCTTTTGGGACAATAAATTCTCGGTAAAGATGTCGAAGTCTTGGTCATTCTTTGCATCTCTCGCCTGGGAAACCCAATTTATGAAAGGTTATAAATATGGTAAAGACCCAGAAACAGGTCTGGATACGATAGGTGATCTTATATCAAATTTTATGGCGCCGGGCTATTTGACCGAATCCATCGGTATTGAGTTCGCTCCAGACAAAACCTTTTCCGTACGTTTCGGTACAGGTACTGCTCGTCAGACCTTCATTCTAGATGATCGTTTGGTATATGATGATAGAGAGAGTTTTGGTGTTGACACCGGTAAAAACTTTAGGAATGAACTGGCATTTCAGTTGGTTGCCAATCTGAACCGAGATCTGGGAAAAAACTTCAATATCACCAGTCGCTATGCGTATTTTGCGAATTATAATGAATGGTCCGATGCTAGCCACCGTTTAGATGCTACACTTACCGCTCGGGTGAGTCGGGTTATCAATGTTGCTTTTAGTACGATCCTTTGGTATGATAAAAACTTAGTGGAAGAAGGCGAAGACGCATTACAAAGAAGTCAGTCCCTCTCCGTCGGCATTACCTATAAGTTCCCGCGATGATGTTCTCGCGGAATACGTAGGCACACTGTCAGGTAGAGTTAAACATGGGTCAAGAAAAGAAGTCTAAGAGGTTAAGTGATATGAAAATTGAGACGATATGAAGAAGAGCGCGAATCTATTAATTTTTGGATATATTTTATTATTGTTGGTTAGTTCTTGTGCTGCAAAGAAGAATCGATATGCTGAAACCAATAAAGTTCACACCCAACATGTAGAAGAGGCTGCGGAGACCATTAAGAAACCCCTGCCTCCACCACAGCTGCCTCCTCCGGCAACCTCGCCATCACCAGAAGTATTTGTTGCGGATGCAGAAGGCAAGCGTAGTGATCTAGACTGGGTAGGAACTGTTAATTTCGATATGCGTCGCCCAAGCTACGTTATTATCCATCATACAGCTCAGGAAAGTTTGGAGCAGACGGTACGTACCTTTACGTTGGAGCACGCGCAGGTGAGCGCACATTATGTAATCGGTCGCGATGGCCGTACCGTCCAAATGCTCAACGATTATTTAAGAGCCTGGCACGCTGGTGCATCCAGATGGGGTAAGGTGACTGACATGAACTCACAATCTATCGGTATCGAATTAGATAACAACGGTAGAGAACCATTTACCAATGTGCAGATTAACAGCCTTCTCCGTTTATTAGATACATTAAAAACAAACTATCGGATTCCCAAAGAAAATTTTATCGGTCATTCCGATATAGCTCCCACAAGAAAACAGGATCCGAGTGTTCATTTTCCTTGGAAGACTTTGGCCGATCATGGTTTTGGATTATGGTATGAGAATCCGTTGCCTAATCCACCTGCTGATTTTAATCCCTTTATGGCGCTGCAGATCATCGGTTATGATACCCGCAATATTAACGCAGCAATCGTAGCCTTCAAAAGGCATTATATCCAGTCTGATATTAGTCCAGAATTAACACCTTTTGATCGGCGTGTTCTTTACAGTATTTATTTACAGCAAAACTAATTTCGGCTAGTTTTTTTTCGCCCAATTGTCTCGTAGTCCCACCGTACGGTTAAAAACCAATTTGTCCGCAGTGCTGAGTTTGTCCAATGTAAAGTACCCTTTCCGGATAAACTGATAGCCTTTACCAGCTTCAGCATTCAGTAGGTCGGGCTCAATATAAGCATTGATAATCTTTAAACTGTCCGGATTTATAGTCGACTTAAAATCAACTTCTGCAGCAGGGTCTTCCACTTGAAAAAGCCGATCATACAACCGAACCTCTGCTTCTTTGGCGTGTGGTACACTCACCCAGTGGATGGTACCCTTCACCTTCAACCCACTCGTATCTTCCCCACTCTTAGATTCAGGGATATAGCTACAGTAAATTTCTGTAATATTACCTTGTTCGTCCTTCTTAAAGTCATCACATTGAACAATATAGGCATGTTTTAGACGAACCTGTTTACCTGGCCCCAAACGGAAAAACTTTCGCGGAGCATTCTCCATAAAGTCTTCACGTTCAATCCATAGCTCTCTACTAAACGGTATTTCACGTTGCCCTTCGCCACCTTCCACTTCGGGATTGTTCTCACCAATCAGTATCTCTTCCTTCCCTTCCGGGTAGTTGGTAATAATTAACTTTATCGGGTCCAGCACCGCCATTCTGCGCCATGCTGTTTTGTTCAAATCTTCACGCACGCAGAATTCCAACAAGCTGAAATCAATCTTATTCTCCCTTTTTGCAACACCGATACGCTCGCAGAAATCACGGATACTGGCTGGTGTATAGCCTCGTCGTCTTAAGCCACTTATGGTTGGCATTCGCGGATCATCCCAGCCATCTACAAGCTTATCGTTCACCAGTTGTAACAATCTACGCTTGCTCATGACCGTGTACGTCATGTTCAGACGAGCAAATTCATATTGTTTCGACTCATAGATGCCGATATTCTCAATTAGCCAGTCATACAGCGGTCGGTGCGGAACAAATTCCAATGTGCAAATAGAATGAGTAATCTCTTCGATAGAATCACTTTGACCATGGGCAAAATCGTACATTGGGTAAATGCACCATTCATTGCCAGTACGGTGATGATGTGCATGTTTAATCCGATAAAGTAGAGGATCTCGCATATGCATATTCGGGCTCGCCAGATCGATTTTTGCACGAAGAACCCATTCGCCGTCCTGATACTTCCCTGCACGCATTTCCTCGAATATCCGCAGGTTTTCTTCTACGCTTCTGCTCCTGGCCGGTGTCGGAACACCCGGTTCAGTTGGAGTCCCCTTTGCTTTTGCTATTTCCTCAGGACTACTTTCGTCTACATAAGCCAGTCCTTTGTTAACCAATACAACGGCAAAGTCATAAAGCTTGCCAAAATAATCAGATGTATAAAGCTCCTTGTCCCATTCGAACCCGAGCCATTTAATATCATACTTGATGCTATCCACGTACTCTACATCCTCTGCCAATGGGTTTGTATCGTCAAAGCGTAGATTCGTTTTACCATTGTATTTATCTGCCAAACTAAAATTCAAGCAAATCGACTTGGCATGCCCAATATGGAGATAGCCGTTAGGCTCTGGTGGAAAACGAGTTAACACACGTCCACCGTGTTTATCGCTCTTCAAGTCCGCTTCTATTATTTCCTCAATAAAATTGAGTGATTTCTCTTCATTCATAACGTGCAAATAGTATACAAACTTAGATAAACTTGCCATCATATACAATGATATATTCTGAAGATAACTATCTTTGCGCCGTTACGTGAATATCTCTACTATATTAGATCAGTTTAAAAGCAGCGCCAAGGTTGGAGAGTTGGTAAATGCTTTACAGGCAAGCAAGCCAAAGATTGCCCTTAAAGGGCTAATCGGGTCTGCTGATGCCATGGTGGCTATTAGTGCCTATCAATTACAAGAAAGACCTTTTATTTTTATTCTCCCCGATCACGAAGAAGCCTCTTTTTTTCTTAGTGACCTCGAAAATATCCTAGACCGGGCCACGCTCTTTTTCCCCTCATCCTATCGCAAATCCTATGATTTTACTCAGCTGGATAGTGCCCAGGTTTTGCAAAGAGCAGAAACTCTTAATGCACTGAATCAGAAGAGCGACAGCCCGAAACTTGTTGTCACCTATCCAGAAGCACTCGCAGAAAAGGTAATCAACCGGCGTGATCTGGATAAAAACACCTTGGAGATCAGGCAAGATACCCAGCTGAACATCGATTTTATTAATGAGTTTCTTATTGAGTATGATTTTGAGCGGGTAGATTTTGTATACGAACCCGGTCAGTTTGCCATTCGTGGTGGAATCGTCGACATCTTTTCTTTTTCGAATGATCATCCCTATCGGATTGAGTTTTTTGGAGACACCATTGAAAGCATAAGAACCTTCGATATCGAAAGCCAACTTTCGGTCAGTAAGATCAATCATGTAACGATATTGCCCAATGTACAAGCTAAATTTCTGACCGAAAGCAATATTTCCTTGTTGGAGTACATTGACGAAGATTCGGTTATTTGGTTCAAAGACGTCCAATTTACCTTAGACATCCTCAAGGCAGGTTATAAAAAAGCAGTGGCACTATGGCAAGCCTTATCCGCAGAAGAGAAAGAACATAATCCCGAGTGGATTGACCCAAAATACAACTTTACCACCGATGCTATCCTCGCTGATCAAGTACAAGAGTTCCCGATTGTCGAGTTTGGCAAACAATTTTTTTATCGTGCCGATGCGCAGGTCGATTTTGATCAGCGGCCACAACCCTCTTTCAATAAAGATTTCAATTTGTTAATTCATCACCTGAAAGAGGGAGAAAAAGCTAAATTTGAAACCTACATATTCAGTGATTCAGGGAAGCAGATCGAGCGCTTATTGACTATTATCGAGGATATCGATTCGTCAGTTTCCTTCACACCTATCCATTTGGCACTACGTCAAGGATTCTCCGACGAAACGCTGAAGATCATGGCCTATACCGATCATCAGATTTTTGATCGTTATTATAAATACAAACTCAATAAAGGCTATTCCCGATCCCAAGCCATTACACTAAAGGATCTTCGTGATCTGAAAGCGGGTGACTTTATCACCCACATCGATCATGGAGTGGGAAAATATGCCGGTTTGGAAAAGATCGAAGTGAATGGCAAAGTGCAGGAAATGATCCGTTTAGTCTACGCCGACAATGACCTGCTCTACGTCAACATCAACTCCCTAAACCGCATTTCCAAGTATTCCGGTAAGGAGGGCACCGTTCCCAAAATGAACAAGTTGGGTACCGACACTTGGGAGAAGCTTAAACGGACAACCAAAAAAAAAGTTAAGGACATTGCCCGCGACCTGATCAAGCTCTACGCCAAGCGGAAAGCTGAAACCGGTAATTCCTTTTCTCCAGATACCTACCTGCAAACCGAGCTCGAAGCGTCTTTTATCTATGAAGATACACCTGATCAGGAAAAAGCAACCCTTGATGTCAAAAAAGACATGGAGTCACCACACCCCATGGATCGTCTGGTATGCGGTGATGTCGGCTTCGGTAAAACCGAAATTGCGGTTCGCGCTGCCTTTAAAGCTGTCGCTGACAGTAAGCAGGTGGCCATTTTGGTGCCGACCACCATTCTCGCCTCGCAGCATCATCGTACATTTACTGAGCGACTGAAAGGGTTTCCCGTAACCATCGACTATATCAACCGTTTTAAAACCTCTAAGCAGATCAAAGAAACCCTGGCCAAACTCAAGGAAGGTAAAATCGATATCATCATCGGCACCCATCGTCTGGTCAGCAAAGATGTAAAGTTCAAAGATTTGGGCTTGCTGATTATTGATGAAGAGCAGAAATTTGGCGTGTCGGTGAAGGAAAAGTTAAAACAGTTACGGGCAAATGTCGACACGCTGACCCTGACAGCAACCCCGATTCCCCGAACCTTACATTTCTCCTTGATGGGTGCGCGTGATCTGAGCATCATCAGCACACCACCACCCAACCGGATCCCTGTACAAACTGAACTGCATGTTTTCAACGAAACGTTGATTAAAGAAGCAGTGGCTTATGAAATTGATCGGGGCGGACAGGTATTCTTTATTCACAATCGGGTCAATGATCTGGAGCAACTCGGTGCCATGATCAAAAAGTTGGTTCCTCATGCTCGTGTCGGCATCGCTCACGGACAGCTAGAGGGTGATCAGCTCGAAGACGTTATGTTGAAATTCATTAACCACGACTACGATGTCCTGGTAGCTACCACCATTATCGAAGCCGGACTGGATATCTCCAATGCCAATACGATAATAATCAATCACGCTCACATGTTTGGCTTAAGCGATCTGCACCAGATGCGTGGTCGCGTTGGTCGCTCCAATAAAAAAGCCTTCTGTTATTTGTTGAGCCCACCATTATCCACACTAACCAGCGAAGCGCGTAAACGGTTGAGTGCCATTGAGGAATTCTCTGATTTGGGCAGCGGGTTCAATGTCGCCATGCGTGACCTCGATATCCGGGGGAGCGGCAACCTACTTGGTGCAGAGCAGAGCGGATTTATAGCTGAGATCGGCTTCGAGATGTATCATAAGATACTCGATGAAGCAATCCAAGAGTTAAAGGATGAAGAATTCAGCGGATTGTTTACCGATGAGAAGCCACGTGAATTTGTTTCTTTCACACAAGTAGATACCGATCTGGAAGTGCATATCCCGAGTGATTATGTCACTAACATTACCGAGCGTTACAACCTCTACTCACAGCTTTCCACTTTAGAGAACGAACAGCAGTTGCAGTCGTTTAAGAAAGAACTGATAGACCGCTTTGGTCCCCTACCCATTGAGGTCAACGAGCTTTTCAATACCCTTAGGCTACAATGGTACGGCAAGAAGATCGGTTTTGAGAAAGTATCATACAAGAAGGATGTTTTAAGAGGGTACTTCGTCAGTGACAAGCAATCACCTTATTTCGAAAGTGACCAGTTCGGATTGGTACTCGACTTTGTACAACGCAATCCATCGATCTGCAATTTAAAAGAAGTCAAAGGAACCCTGCGCATCGGTTTTGACCGTATTTATGATATCAGGCAGGCGATCGACATTTTAAAAGAGCTCGCCGGCGCATGAATTCAGAACTTTTAATAGCTCTTGTCCAAACCCGTATGCCTTACGGCAAATACAAAGATCGCCTGATATGTGATCTCCCAGAGCATTATTTGGTTTGGTATCATGAGAAAGGCTTTCCTGCCGGAAAACTTGGTGGACTCATAGCTACCATGTATGAAATAAAACTAAATGGTTTGGAGTATTTACTAAAGCCTTTGCGGAAGTAGTTTTCCTGTCAACTTTTTAATCTACACATTACTATCTTAGTGAGATTTCTTGTAAACAGTTTACTCCACTTCCTCCAACGCTTCGTGCAGAAAATGTAAAAATGGCTGCATTAGTCGACATCTTTCCAACACCAATTTATCCGCATCTACTCGTGTTAGTTCTTCGTCAGAGAAAGCTGCTGTAGCGGTAAAGCTTTTCAGTCGCAAGTACTCAATATTCGGATCATCGATCGCATAGCCCGCAGGAGCGCGTTTTAGTTTATCTTCTTGATCCAACGTTAAATATTTCTTGAAATCTGTATTCTCTACAATCGAACGAAATCGCTCACTACTATAATCAATCTCCTGTCGCACAGCTGCTAATTTGTCCTTCTTAGGATGCCATAAACCTGATGTCATAAAACTGCTTCCCGGTTGGATATGGAGATAATAACCCGGAATATCAGTCACCCGCCCTTCCGAAGAGTAAGCTGCTGAAAAATAACCTTTGTAAGGAGATTTATCCTTACTGAACCGGATGTCCCGATAGATTCTGTAAACGAATTTAGAAGCAGGTAAATCACGGGGAATGCGACTATCCATGTCAGCTAAACCATCACGAATGCTCTCGGAAAAATCAATGAACAAGGCACGTTCAGGCTCATAGCGGCTTTCCTTATGTTTGTTAAACCATTCCCGGTTGTTGTTTTTAGCGAGGTCTTTTAGAAACGTAAAGGTACTTGGAGGTACTTTCATATAGGTCAAAATAACGATAATTTGCGGTCGGCTCTCTTTTTTCGTAAATTTAATATAAATGGATCTACTACACAAAACCCTGTCGGATATTGCTACATTATCGAGAAGTACAGCGGAGGTTGAAACCGGCTTTTTAGAAGCTGCAAAGCTTATTTTGCTGGATTATCAGCTTATTGCCGGAGAAGAAAGCTTTGAAATACTCGAACTGGAATTTTATTTCTATCAAAAACAGATTCACCCCGATCCTTATTCCCATGCCTTTCAATATCCCAAACGTGTCATTCCCAAAATGTCAGTAACCGGATCTTGGTATTTTCACCGTTTTATCGGGGTCGAAAAATATACCCATACCCGCCGGGGTCTCGACCTGACTTACGGCTCCGCCGAACATGAAGCTTATGGCGGCCTCTTGATCCGATCCGTTAAACGTGAAAGCGATGGGAAACGCGTCTCCGGGCCGTCTAATGTAGTCGCCTATGTGCTTGAGGCGGCCGATAATCCAGAGGGCGTTCAGCATCTGGCTTTTAACCGTGACGATGGGATGGCCTTTCGGGAAGACTCCGTTATCCGTTTCAGCCCTCGCAATAAACCTCTCTTCAAAGCTGTTTACCAAACCAGTCGTCATGGTCTGGGCGACAAAATGCCTTTTTTCCGGGACAAAGAATATCGTTACTTTACCGACGCCTCTGTGCTGAAAAAGCGACCGAAGAAAAACTTGAAAAAAGAAATAATCTCCGCATAATATGCGGAGATTAGCTATATAGTCACTCTATAAAGCATTGGAAATATGCATATACACCAAAGACGGAACTGGACAGACTTTACTTGGGATGACGAAAAGGTTTTTCCAAAACTTAGTGAAATCTAAATGGGCAAATTTAATGAAATGCTCCCAAGATACCGCAACAAGAGACATACAAGACTTAGTTAGTAAAGGGATCCTGGAGAAAGATTCTGCGGGCGGACGAAGCACGAATTATCTATTGACGTTTTAGCGAGCTAATCGGACGCATTCTCGCCGCTCACCCCACCCATACCAAAAACAAATACACCAGTGGCGCTGATAGCAGCAAACCATCAAAACGATCCAGAAAACCACCATGCCCGGGTAAGATATTCCCTGAGTCCTTAATATTATAACTGCGTTTCAGCATCGATTCCGTCAAATCGCCGTAGGTGCCAAAGACCACAATAATCGCCGAGACCACCATCCATTGCCAGGTTTCCAAGCCCACGAAATAGCGTGAAAGGATAAATGCGGCTAATAAGCTGATCACTAAGCCGCCAATACTTCCCTCCCAAGTCTTTTTTGGCGAATGCCTCTCAAACAATTTCGTCTTGCCGAAAGTCCGACCAGCCAGGTAGGCACCCGTATCACTTGCCCACAGCATAATCAAAAACCCCAACGGATATTGATAGTTATAGGATCCGTCAATAAATCCGAGTAGGTAAAAGAAGGCAAAAGGAACTACCGCGTAGATAATGCCCAGAAAGCTGAAGGCGATGTTCCCAAAAGGATTCCCCGTCTTACGAAAGAGCTCAGTCCAGAAGACCAAGGTCATAAAGGGAATAGAAAACAGAAGAGCGGAAATGCTAGTGACGGTCATTTGATACAAAACCAGCCCGCCAAACAGTGCTGCGCCCAGAAGCAGTCCCACGACCCGGTTAACGCTTACATTCTCAGAATTGTCATTAATGATACCATAAAATTCATTCAGACTGAAGAGCGCGATCAGTGCAAAAAAGATCGAAAACATCCAAGGCCCCAGCAGGAGCGAAGCCACCAATACAATAACAAATACAACCCCGGTAATCGCTCTGGTTTTCATGTAGATCAATCTTCAATTTCCGACATTTCTTCAATAATCTCCTTTGCGCCCTCTACGTTGCTTTCGTGAACGTACAGTTCAATCTGGCCAAATTTATAAGAAGAATCCTGCTTATTGAGTACGACAGCATGAATATCACGGTCTTCCAATACTTGTCTGATCAGTTCGATTTTGTAAAAATTCGAACCCGTATACACCTTTTTCCAGTCTTTTTCCATATTCGTATTCTATTCGATTAAAGAATTACTTTTTGATATGCTCACACCTATATTAAGTTTACCGCTGCTGAGCCATAGATTCATGAGTTACTTTTTCAGCCTTCGACATCTTCTTAAATAAAATAAATAAGTAAATCAAAACCCCTGCAGCGATGATCGAAACCGGCCAGTACGACATATCCGGTTCACTGATCTCATCGAATGACTTCCCCTGCTTTTGCCCGATAAAATAAAGCACAACGGCCGTCCCATTATTTAAAAAGTGTGCTAAGATAGGCAACCAGATGCTTTTCGACCAATAAAATAAATAACCGAAGGCGGCTCCCATCAATAGTCGCGGTATAAAGCCATAGAACTGCACATGAATCGCGCTGAATATAATCGCTGTTACCCATATCGCTACATGATAATTTTTGAACCAACGCGTTAGTATTGGCTGCAAAGATCCTCTAAATAAAAGCTCCTCCCCAATAGCGGGAACCACCGCAACGACAAGCAGGTTCAATAGCAGATCTGAAAAGCTGGTGCCGACAAGCATTTTCTCGGTAATTGTTTTCATTTCCAGCTCCTTCGCCTCCATCCAAGCTTCCATATTAGCCAGGCTCTCAGGTAATTTCATTTGTTGGTTCAGGTACCCTGAAACCTCGATAACCGGTCCCGCTGCAAGCATAATTCCGATTGTCAGCCAGATTAAATTCCGAACCTTCGGCCCTGAAAAGTCATAATAAAAAGACCGTCTCCGTTCAAAACCGCGCAACAACAGACTGGGCACAACAAAAACACCAATGCTGGAAACCATCTGAAAGATCTTCAAAAATAAGACGCCTTCCTGAGAGCTCCCGCTCATAATTTCCGGAAGATCTCTCATAATATCCATTCCATGCATCGCAAAACCGATCCCCATTCCCAGCAAGGAGAACACAAAAGCCCCCACAATAACAAAGAGCAGGAGGTAGATCAGCGATACTATCGGGTGATTTTCAGGATATTTGTAATGAAAAGCCCTTTGGTTTTCGTAAATTTGCGCCATTAATCCGGAATTAATTAAAAATTGGTTTAAGATAGGGAATGTCTGTTAAGATTGGAAATATAGATTTAGGAGAATTTCCGTTGCTTTTAGCACCGATGGAAGATGTCAGCGATCCGCCTTTTCGTTTTGTTTGCAAGCAGAACGGGGTGGACATGATGTATACCGAATTTATATCTTCCGAAGGCTTAATTCGTGATGCCGCGAAGAGTAAGCAGAAATTGGATATCTTTGAGTATGAGCGGCCAATAGGCATTCAGATCTTCGGAAGTGACATTGACACCATGCGCGAAGCAACGGAGATCGCTACCCTGGCCGGTCCTGATCTGATTGATATTAACTACGGTTGCCCGGTAAAGAATGTTGCCTGTCGCGGTGCCGGCGCCAGTTTGCTTCAGGACGTCGATAAAATGACCGCGATGACCAAGGCCGTGGTTGAATCGACCCATCTGCCCGTTACCGTAAAGACACGTTTAGGCTGGGACGATAACACGAAAAACGTCTATGAAGTAGCCGAGCGATTGCAAGACGTAGGTATCCAGGCTTTGAGTATCCACGGCCGTACCCGTTCACAAATGTATAAAGGGCAGGCTGACTGGACGATGATCCGCGATATAAAGCGCAACCCGCGTATTGAAATCCCAATTTTTGGTAATGGTGATGTCGATAGCATCGAAAAGGCTGCAGCCTGGCGAATGGAATATGAAGTCGACGGAATTATGATTGGCCGTGCTTCTATCGGCTATCCGTGGATATTCCGTGAGATTAAACACTTCTTTGAGACTGGCGAACGCCTTGAAGGGCCAACCATTACCGAGCGCGTCGAAACCTGTCGCATCCACCTTCAGAAATCCATCGAATGGAAAGGGCCTAAAACCGGTATTTTCGAGATGCGCAGACATTATGCGAATTATTTCAAGGGCATACCTCACTTCAAGGAATACAGGATGAAGCTTGTAAAGCTTGATAACGTAGCTGATATAGAGGAAGTTTTAGACGAGATCGAGTCGAATTTTGCGAATTTGGAAGTCATTTATTAACTTGGGAAAAAAAGCAATGAATGGCCACTCAAATTACAGAGAATGTTAAGGTTTCTGTAGAAACGGTATATCAGTCGGAGTATTCCAATCCTCAGAACGACCATTATATGTTTGCCTACCATGTTACAATCGAGAACCTGGGTGAACATAGTGTGCAGTTATTACGCAGACATTGGTTTATCTTTGACTCCGCTGGTGCAAAGCGAGAAGTGGAAGGAGAGGGAGTGGTTGGTTTGCAACCTATTATCGCACCGGGCGAACAGCATGACTACGTTTCGGGCTGTAACCTTCAGAGTGAGATGGGTTATATGGAAGGAACTTACCAGATGATGCGGGAAATTGATGGGTTTATCTTCGAAGTCCACATCCCCCGTTTCAGCCTCGTTGCACCATTCCGAATGAACTGATTCGTATTATTAGGAGCTGTATCCACAATTATTTTACTATAAGAGGTTTTCGATCGATACATCTTCGTCAATCTCCGACCAATGTATCCCTTCGCCGTCTCCTATAAACCGCCATTGTTTAAGTTGTTTTATCGTAGCACTTCGAAGTTTAGGAAACCACTCAAGAGGAATGGATAATTCTCGTCCATCCTCCAAAAGGAAAATCATCTTATCCTCCGTAAAAGATAAGTCAATTGCTTTGCGAGATTTAGATATGGTTAAAGTACTCATTCCATTTAGTTTTAAACAGTTCAATATTATCTTCTACTAATTTACGCATTTCCTTTAATTCTTTCGAATTAAAGCGACTTGAACGAATTAGCTCTATAGGCTCTAAGTTAAATTTCGCGACTTTGTTTTCCTTCTCTACATGGATATGTATTGGGTGATGGTCATTACTGTAAAAAAAGAAACGGTAACCGTCTTTCAATAGAACCGTAGGCATGTTTATTATAGATTAATATCAAGCAACACCGGGCAATGATCCGAATGCATCGCATCGTTTAAAATGGTCGAACTTTTGATTTTATCTTCCAGCGGTTTGCTAACCATATTATAGTCAATCCGCCATCCCAGGTTCTTCGCCCTTGCGTTTGCACGGTAACTCCACCAAGTGTAGTTATGCGGTTCAGGGTTCAGATGCCTGAATGAATCAATATATCCTGAGTTAATAAAACCCTCCATCCATTCCCGTTCTTCCGGTAAAAAACCTGATGACTTAGCATTTGATTTTGGGTTGTGGATGTCGATGGGGCGGTGACAGATATTATAATCACCTGAAATAATCAGGTTGGGTAGTTCAGTTAACAACTTATTGCTGTACAGCTGAAAATCATCCAGAAAACGGTATTTGAATTCCTGACGGATATCTCCGCTTGACCCTGATGGGAAATAAGTACTTATCACCGAAAAGCCATCAAAGTCCGCACGGATAATCCGCCCTTCCTTATCGTAGCATTCCTCACCGCAACCATATTCCACATGATTCGGGGTTTTCTTCGTCAAGATAGCCGTCCCACTATAACCCTTCTTCTCCGCAGGGTACCAGTAGTGTTCATAGCCCAGCTGTTCAATCAAGAGCAGATCGACCAGCTGATCAGGAGAAGCCTTAATCTCTTGTAGGCAAATTACATCCGCATCCGTTTCTTTAAGCCAGCCCAGCCAGTCTTTGCGCAATGCCGCCCGTATACCATTCACATTATACGTAACAATCTTCATTTATGAATCCCCCTCCTCCAGCTGTTTTTCCAAGCGTCTCGCTTCACCACGTCTCAATACCCTCATTTGCATTTTTTGATCCACTACCGGGCGGTCAAATTCATCCGTCGCCACTCCTGAAATTATATCAATTATATCAATGCCCTTCACCACCTCGCCGAAAACCGTGTAGTTCTGATCCAGATGCGGCACCCCTCCAATTGTTTTATACACCTCGCGCTGATATTCTGGAATCTTTCTCCCTTTCAGGCGAAGTTCTTCCAGGCGATCCAGTTCTTCATCTGTAAAGACCTTCCCTTGCACGAGATAAAACTGCGAGGCGCTTGATGCTTTTTCCGGATTATCATCGCGGGCTGCGGCCAGAGCACCTTTTTTATGAAAGAGGCTATCGCGGAACTCCGCTTCAACCTTATATCCCAGATCCCCATTGCCGAGTTGCACCCCTTTTGCGGCATTCTTTGACTCCGGGTCGCCCCCTTGGATCATAAACTGCTCAATGACCCGATGAAAGAGAAGGCCGTCGTATGTGCCATCCTTCACCAGTTTGGTGAAATTATCACGATGCAGAGGCGTTTCATTATAAAGTTTCACCACGCAGACACCATAATCTGTTCTGATTTCGACATAGGTATGTCTATCTTTCTTCCCCCAGCCAAATATTTGAGCCGATGCGGATACCGTCAGCGTAGATAAAATAAAAAGTGCAAATAATTTCTTTAACATTCTTTCTGATTAAGTGTTTTGGTTCATTTCCTCTTCAAAATAGTTCACGATTAGCGATTTCATGACCATTTCCTGTTCTAAGATCGTATAATTTGGTATTGGCTTAACCAGTTTCCAGTGTGGCCATCCGTCTTGGTCTGTCCCAATCAGCTCATAAAAGCCCATTGAGCTGAATAATCTACAATTTGCGATATGCATCAGCTCTTCTTTCTGCCTTTTGCTGAATTTTTTTGGTCCTTGCCCCAACTCCTGTATTCCTATCAGAAATAGAAAACTTTGTATATCGGGTGTATCAACGTCGAAGTCTTCAACGATTTTCATTTGAAGCTCGGTCCATTTTTTATTTACCGTTGCTAAATCCATTTTACAAAGATACTCAATTGAGATTGTGGATTAAAGGGGCAAAGTGTGGAATTTTCTCTACACTCTATTTTCTGATGTCCGTACCCTTTTTGTCTAACTTGGTCAATTTCAATAGTGTTAGCGATCTTTCATTTTATGGCATGGAGTTTATCTACTAGTATGTAATCGTGTTTAAAAGATTCACTGAAAAATCTTTATTTAAGTATAGTTTGTTTTAGTATCTGAGAAGAGGTTGTTGCGAAATAACCTCTTTTTTTTGTGCCATTTATTTATCTTTATTCTGTTCCAATCAGTTACGATGTCCAAGGTACTCTTTCAGAGACCTTCGTATGCCTTCGGTGTGGACATACTGGAATGGCCCTACGAGTATGTCCACACCGAAGGCACCGACCGGCCACCATGGGAACATGTAAAAGCAGTCATTGAGAAATTAACGATTGAAATCTCGTCAAGCCCATCTTTAACTTTTGTTTTACTCGATGGAGAAAGAAAGATGAAATACTATCGGACTGACTTCGGATTTTTCGAGGGAAAATGCGGATGAAATGCGGAAGGAGTCCCGTTGGAATCCATTATGGAGAGAACCAAGTTTTCAACGATATTTATTTGAGGTGTTTACCTCATTTTGGGGAATTCATTACACAAATGAAATTTCCGCCTAATCCCGAAATGCCTTTTAAAAGACCAGAATCAGCTTTTTCGTTTTTGGCACAGCGTTTTCAATACCCTAGGCAAATACATAGTTAACAGAATTTAAAACTATTTAAAATTATAGTAAGATGAAAAAGTTAATGTTATCAGCCGCAGTATTGGCTTTCGCAGGATTTACAGCGACAAATGTAAACGCAGAGACGACAAATTTTCCAGCTGCTAGCGAAGTAGTAATGGGAGTTCAAGATAAAACACCAGTTAATCCAGAAGATCTTCCAGATGCTGTGAAGACAGCTTTAGCAGGTGAAGAATATGCAGAGTGGTCAGTAAAAGAAGCTTTTGCTGTAGCACCAGCAGATGGTGTTCCTTTCTACGAAATTTCGTTACAAAAGGATCAGGAAACAAAGGTGGTGAACTTGAACGAGGCAGGTGAAGTGGTTGAGCTTCCGGTAGGAACTGAAGCTCCAGCTGAACCGATGGAGCCGGCAGAACCAACTCCGACGGTTCCAACAGAGCCGACTGAGCCTGCACCGAGCGAGCCGACTCCATCCGAGCCAACTCCTTCGGAACCAGCACCTACAACACCAACTCCGGGAATGTAACAGAGTCTTATTCTAACGATTAAGAATCAACAATTATTTCAAAAGCCTCGTGAAAACTCACGGGGCTTTTTGTTTTAACATTTCATTAACATTTTCATAAAAAGTCATGGAATTGTAAATCGTTTCTTGTAAGTTTGTCTATTAGGTAATTAAAACTCGTCATAAGAAATCATTTAAGTTAATAATCTATAGTTTATTGTAATAATTAAGTTACATAATATTTGAGACGAAATGATGTTTAGGGGAGTTTATCTATTCGTGGATAATTAAGTTATAAACAAATCACAAACACATGAAACAAAAATTACTAATTTTCTTCATGGCGGGATTTCTGATCATTAGTTCAGCTTATGCCCAAAATCGAAGAGTAAGTGGAAAGGTGACATCCCAAGAAGATGGTCTCGGGATCCCTGGGGTAACTGTAGCGGTGTCGGGAACAACGACTGGAACTACAACAGACAACGAGGGTTTTTATAGCTTGGATATTCCAGCGTCCGCAACGGCGTTGGAATTTTCATTTATAGGCTATACCAAGCAAACATTGGAGATTGGCGACCGTTCAACCATTAATGTGGCGCTCGTAACAGACGCTACTCAGCTTGGAGAAGTAATTGTTACAGCATTGGGTATTGAACGTCAACGAAATGAGCTTCCGTACGCTGCTCAAGAAGTTAAGGCAGAAGAGATAACCCGTACCCGTGACAACAACTTTGTAAATGCCCTCTCTGGTAAAGTAGCCGGCTTGGATATTAAACAATCTGGTACGATGGGTGGATCAACCAACGTTGTTATGCGTGGTGTTAAATCCATGACTGGTAACAACCAGGCATTATTTGTTGTCGACGGTGCGCCTATCAGCAACGCAAATACGAATACTGTAAATCAGACAACTGGTCGTGGTGGTTATGACTATGGTAATGCAGCGGCTGATATTAACCCGGATGACATCGAGTCATTAACGGTTTTAAAAGGCGCTGCCGCAACTGCTCTATATGGATCTCGTGCCGCAAATGGTGTTATCATGATAACAACCAAAAAAGGGAAGAAGAACTCGATGAATATTACGGTTAATTCGGGTGTGACTTTTGGCAATATCGATAAGACAACTTTTGCTGAGTATCAAAAAGAATACGGTGCCGGTTACATCAATGAGTATTCAAAAAGCGAATATATACGACTAGCCGAAATTGCTAATTCGGATGGTGATCCTGATAATGACATGGATCCGACTGATTTCCCGACTTATGGTTCGGAAGACGGAAGTTTCTGGTTTAGACAAACACCTTTCGAAAATGGGAATTCGCTTATTGTTCCGTTTACAGAAGATGCTTCTTATGGTGGAGCGTTTAATCCTAACTTGATGGTTTATCAATGGGATGCTTTCGACCCGAGTTCACCAACCTACGGACAAAAAACACCTTGGGTTGCTGCGCAGAACGATCCTTCTACTTTTTATAAAACGGGTGTAAATTCTACGCAAAGTATTAGCCTGGATGGTGGTGGCGACAATGCAACCTTTAAAGCAGGGTATACAAGAAATGATGAGACAGGTGTACTTCCCAATAGTAAGATTATCAAGAATATCTTCAATTTAGGGGGATCGTACGACATCACTGAGAACTTGAAAGCTTCGGGTACCGCCAACTTCTCCAAGATCGACGGACTGGGAAGATTCGGTACTGGATATGCAGGAAATAATGTTAACCAGCAATTCAGACAATGGTGGCAAACCAATGTTGATATGAAAGAGCAAGAGGCTGCTTACTTCAGGAACAAACAAAATATAACCTGGAACTGGTCTAACCACAATGCAACTAATCCGATCTATTCTAACAACCCATATTTTACCAGATATGAAAATTACCAAAATGATACCCGGAATCGGTATTTCGGAAATTTCGCGTTATCGTGGACCCCGATAGAATGGATGAACATTATTGGTAGAGTGACCTATGACGGTTCTTCGGAAAAGCAGGAAGAGCGTTGGGCGCAAGGGGGTGCGGACGTTCCTGGCTACAGACTTTACAATCGTTCGTTTAGCGAAACCAATTATGATCTATTGGTTAACTTTAACAAAGATATCAACGAAGATATTTCGTTCAGCGGTTTATTGGGAGGTAATATCCGACGGTCGACGCTTTCAGGTATTGATGCTCAGACAGTTGGAGGTTTAGCGTTCCCTGGACTGTATTCGCTGTCTAACTCCTTCTCTCCGATGGATGCGCCGGTTGAACAGTATGAAAGAGTAGGTGTTGACGGTATCTTTGCATCGGCAAACTTCGGCTTTATGGATACTTATTTCTTAGATGCGACCATCCGCCGTGACCAATCATCGACATTGCCGGAAAATAATAATACCTACTGGTACCCATCGGTTGCAGGAGGTTTTATCTTTAGTAACTTGATTGATGACAAATCGTTCCTCAACTATGGTAAGTTGAGGTTGAATTATGCACAAGTGGGTGCCGATGCCGCTCCGCTAAGTTTATATGATACGTATATCATCAACTTCCCTTTTAATGGGATTCACCAAACTTCGATAAACGCATCTAAGCAAAATATCAATTTGTTGCCAGAGCGTACGCGTAGTGTTGAAGCCGGTATCGAATTAGCCTTCTTTAACTCTCGTTTAGGTTTTGACGCGAGTTATTATAATACAACTTCGTTTGACCAAATTATGGCTGTTAGCGTTTCTACTGCTACAGGTTATGGGTTTCAGTTTGTTAATGCTGGTTCGATCGAAAATAAAGGTTTTGAGATCGCTGCTTATGGTGTGCCAGTTCAAACCGATAATTTCTCTTGGACTATCAACGCAAACTTTTCAAGAAACCGAAATAAGGTTGTTGAATTGTATGAGGAAAATACCAACCTTCAGTTAGCAACCTTCCAAGGTGGAGTTTCCCTCAATGCAACAGTTGGTCAGCCTTTCGGAACTTTTAGGGGTGTAGATTATGTTTACCAAGGAGAGCAGAAAGTAGTAGGTGAAGATGGATATTACCTCAGTTCTGCGCCAAATACAGTGATGGGTGATATTAACCCTGACTGGAGTGCTGGTATTCAAAATGCCTTTACTTATAAAAACTTTGCTCTTAATTTCTTGATTGATATTAAGCAAGGTGGCGATGTTTGGTCGCTAGACCAATATTATGGAATGGCTACTGGTCTTTATCCTGAAACGGCCGGGTTGAATGATTTAGGAAACCCTTCAAGATTGCCGATAGCGCAGGGGGGTGGTGTGATTCTTCCTGGGGTTAAGGAAGACGGAACGCCAAATGATATCCGTGTTGAGAATTACGACTCTAACGTTACACCTTACGGTTATGCAAATAATCCAACTGCTGTTGGGTTATTTGATGCGAGTTATGTGAAGTTAAGGGAAGCAGCTATCACTTATTCGTTGCCTTCGGAATGGTTAGAGAGAACACGTGCTATTAAAGGTATTGATGTGTCTCTTGTAGGAAGAAACCTATGGATTATTCATAAGAACTTGCCTTACGCAGACCCAGAAGCAGGTTTAAGCTCTGGTAATTTCCAAGGTTACCAAAGTGGTGCCTATCCAACCGTAAGGTCCGTAGGGTTTAACTTACGTTTCAAATTCTAATTACCTCAAAAATAATTAAAATGAAAAAGATATTTTTATATATACTTCCATTGGTCTTATTAGGATCATGTGTGAAGGGTCTAGATGACTACAATATAGACCAGAAGAACCCGTCGGAAGTTACCCCAGGGTCTTTATTTGCTAACTCGACTAAGGTAATTTCCGATATAATAACCACACCGAACGTTAATAATAACGTATTTCGGTTCTGGGTGCAACAGTGGACGGCAACTACCTATCAGGATGAGCCTCGGTATGATTTTGTAACCCGAAATATTCCTTTGAATTTTTGGAATCAGTTTTATCGTGAAGCTTTAATGGATTTGAAAACAAGTAAGGAGGTTGCTGAAGCAGATGAATTTTTAGATCCGGCTATTAAAGCGAATCAGGTTGCTCTTACAGAGATTCTTTCTGTATATGCATGGACCGTTATTGTTAATACGTGGGGAGATGTTCCCTATAGTGAAGCTTTAAATTTGGATGAATTCGGGCGACCAGTATACGACGACGCTGCAACTATTTATCAAGATCTATTTAGCCGTTTAGATGCAGCAATTGCTGCGATCGATCCATCTGCAGAAGGTTTTGGTTCATCGGATTTGATTTATGCGGATGATTTAAATGCTTGGGTGAAATTTGCACATAGTTTGAAAATTAAAATGGCAATCACAATTGCCGACGCTGATGCCGCGGCAGCACAATCCGCATTTACTTCATCGCAGGATAAAGCGTTTGCAAGTAATGCTGACAATGCAGCCTTTGCATATCAGGCAGCATCACCGAACAATAATCCGATTTCGAATAGCTTAGTACCACCGTTTACAGCTAGACAGGATTATGTTATAGCCTCTACGATTGTCAATAGGATGAATAGCTTGGAAGACCCTAGAATGGACTTCTTCTTTAAAGATAAGATTGATGGTAAGTATGTTGGGGGAACACCTGGTGTTACATCACCATTTGATGATTTTTCTCATGTAAGTGATAAAATCACAGATCCTACCTTTGAAGCTTTGCTCCTCGATTATTCGGAAGTTCTTTTCATTAAAGCCGAAGCGGCGGCAAGAGGCTGGGGTGGAAATGCAACCACTCTTTATCAAGAAGCTATTACAGCATCCATGCAGTATTGGGGTGTAGGAAGTGCTGACATCACAGCTTATTTAGCACGTCCTGATGTTAATTATAGCATTTCAAGTGCTAACTACAAGGAGCGGATCGGTAACCAGAAATGGCTTGCTCTTTACAATCGCGGTTATGATGCATGGGTAGAATGGAGAAGACTGGACTACCCTGCTTTATCTCCGGCTCAGAATGCCGATGGTCCGATGCCAACAAGGTTACCTTACTTAACTAGTGAATACACGTTAAATGAAGCGAATGTGTCGGCCGCTGCCGGTAAGATAGACGGCGGCGATGAAGCAGATGGAAAAGTATTCTGGGATAAGTTTTAGACCCGATAGATTTTAATTTCTTGAATATAAGAGTGCAGGATGACTACTCTTGGAAATTTCCAAGAGTAGTCATCCTGCATTCTTTACTATTACCAATTATCATTTTATTAAGTTATAAACCTAAAATAAATCAATTATGAAACAGATTCAACTTACACTATTAATTGGGCTTGTTGCTTCGTTTATAAGTTGCAATAAAATACAGATAGATGAACACGACATACATAATGTTGAAGCGAAGTCAAATGCGCTTTTATTTCAAACGCTAGGGAATCCTATTCCGCCTTTAGATTGGGAAAACATAGATTTCATGCCCACCCCAGACAATACGTTAATTCCCGTGCCATGGCAAAGCGGGATTTCAGGTGCAAAAATGGACGATGATATAATATTTGATTATAAGTCTGAAGACGGTTGGGATCTGGTGTACAATACTTTTAGCGAAACACAACAATTTAATAATCAGTATTTTATGCTCTATAATCGATATAATGGGTTATTAAGAGTATACTTCTATTTCGCTGCCGATAGTGAGTACCAGTCCAGTAACATAGCTCATTTTTTGAATTTACGAGGGAGCGCAGCGGGAAATTCTCCATTGCTCGCGTTTGCGGCTGGCGATCTAGTTGATATTAATAATGAAAATAATATAACAAGCGTAAGCCAGTTACAACCTTATAAAGTTTCGTCCACTGGGTCCTGGTATGCTGCGGAATTTGAAATAGCATATGATGCGAACTTAGCCAGTACACCTTTTAATGATTTACGATTGGAATGGCAGATAATTCCAAACAGTATACAGAACATCGTAATTAATGGGACCGAGACTGGTGACATTTCTGGAACAGTTGAGCGAATGTCAACCTCTCCTTCTTTTTTTGCGAACGCTGCTAATAGTATAGTTGATGCGGGAATAAAAGTTGGGGCTAGCGCAATATCGGATTCAACCAATGTTCTTAATTTTTTACCCAAAGCTATTAAAGGTGCTGTCATTAATGCGTTTTCGAACGGTGTGGGCGGAGTTGTGAAAGGATTTCTAAGTGGTATTCTTGGATCTAATACTTCTACTTCAGAACAAAAAGTTAAATTAAAGATTAATTCGCAGCTTTCATTTTCTGGTAATGCGACGACCACGTCACAGTTATACGATAATATTTTCGCCATCCCGGGCGCCTTTGGGGTTGAAAATACAATACCTTTTTTTCCAAATTATCAATATCCTTTAGGTGTTTTTTTTCTGTCAAATCGACCACTGGTGGATGTAGAAAGCTCTTCAACATTAGTTGATGATGAGAATGGGCGAAATTACCTTGTACAAGATATTTACTCGGTGAATGAGCAATCATTCGATGTGACATTTAATCCTGCAGTATTATCTGTTGCTTCGATTACAAATATCAAGAAAGAGGTGGTCGTAATGGATTTGCCTACGAATATTTACGGATTACAGAGTATATATGGTATTTATGAAAATATAGCTGGTAATACTGTATACACCGGGCATACTTTTGAGATTTCCCGTCTTGTGCCTCGACCTACACCGTTGAACCTAAAAGTCGGAGTTAGAGTATCGTTTGATGTAGTTCCCAATGATGGAGCATCGAAGACGACTATTGTGAAGACTTTCTTAGCTAGTAGGAGCTAGTATCGAGATGTAAGATGATTTGTCTTTTGACGTTATATCTAATAGCACCTTAGTTGATGAAGTAGATATTGGAGGTGTATGCAAAGAAATATTATTATTTGGAGTTCCAACTAAATGATATGATTGAAATTTATGGAACCGAGGAGACGGTTAGTAAAAAACGATAATCGTTAGGACATTTTTAGCTGAGGCTATCGATATATAATAATTATTCTATATCACTAAGTAGTGGGTTTCGCGTTGATATTATTCAACGCGATTTTTTTTGTTTTGTTATATGCTTGCGGCCTCTAACGTTCCACGCTATTGAGAATTTCTCAAATGCATCGAAAAATACCAAAGTGCATGTTACATAATACAATGCAAGCATGGTGTGTAGTATTGCGAATAAATCATTTTTAACGCTTGTATAGCGCATATTGTTAAGGATTTCTTAAAAATATAGTAACAATTATGTTACATAAGTAACATTATTAAAACATTCATTTAAGTTTGATCTATAGTTAACAGTAATATTACATAAAACAGAAAGGAATTTATAAGCGAAATTGTTACATCCGAATTGTAAATTAAGTAAAAAGATTCATCGAACTATGGTATCCCATATGTTCGATATCGACTTTCCCATTTAAAAATTTCTAAAACAAATTAATTTTAAACACATGAAACAAAAATTACTAGTTTTTTTCATGCTGAGTGTTATGCTGGTGGGTACAGCGTTTGCACAAAGCAAAACTGTTACCGGTACAGTCACAGCAAGTGACGACGGCTCGCCTTTGCCAGGGGTAACTGTAGTTGTTAGTGGTACCAATGAGGGGACACAAACTGATCCCAATGGAAGGTACTCTTTATCGGTGCCCTCTAATGCTGCGTCTCTAACATTTAGTTACATTGGTTTTGAGACTCAATCAGTCGTTGTTGGCAATAGAACTGATGTTTCTGTTGTGCTGCAGACTAGCGCAAGTACGTTGAGTGAAGTTGTGATAAGTGCTGGTGGTATCGAAGTTCAGAAAAAAGCACAAGGTTATGCTTCGACTGATATCAAAGCTGATGATTTAGTGACAGCGCGCCCGGTTAATATCGCAAGTGGTTTAAGCGGTAAAGTTGCCGGTATGAGAATCAACGCTACGAGTGGTGGTGTGAATCCGAATTATCGCGTTAATTTACGTGGGATGCGTTCGTTAACAGGAAACAACGAAGCATTAATCGTTTTGGATAATATTGTTGTACCTAATGAAGTTTTAGGTAACTTGAATCCAGAAGATGTTGCAAATATTACCGTTTTAAATGGGGCGGGTGCCTCTGCTTTATATGGTTCTGAGGCTTCTAACGGTGCTTTGATTATTACGACAAAACGCGGGCAAAGAGGAACGACGCGGGTAACTCTTTCTAATACAAGTACATTTGAGCAAGTAGCTTTTTATCCAGACCTTCAGACAACTTTCGGAGCAGGATCCGATCGCGATGTTCAAATTTATACGCCTTATGAGAATCAACAATTCGGACCCCGTTTTGACGGATCAATGCGAGAAATAGGCTATATTTTACCAGATCCTGATGCTACTTTGCAAAGTATACCGTATGCGGCCTCAAACGGAAAAAAAGATTTCTGGCAAGATGGTTATACTAATCAAACGGACTTAGCGGTATCCACTGGCTCAGACCGGGGCACGATGTACTTGTCTGCTCAGTACGCTGATGTTGAAGGGACAACCCCTGGTGATTTGTTCAATCGTGCAACTGTTCGTTTTAATGGAAATTATGAGATGGCCAAGAATTTGACTGCGTCTATCAGTTCTAGTTACACGCAAAATAACTACGATGTTACAACCTCGACGGCAACGTTGTACGATCAGTTATTGCAAACGCCAGCCAATATACCTGTTACAGCTTATAAAGACTGGAGAAATGATCCGTTCGCTAGCCCAGATGGATATTATAATGCTTACTACAATAACCCGTATTTCACTGCTGATAATAATCGTCGGGATGCTCGCAATGAATATGTTATTGGAGGGGTTGAATTAAAGTACGCGCCACTCGATTGGTTGGATTTTACATATCGTATTGGATTAACTTCGAGGAATTATACAGCTAAAGAGTTCCAGGACATCTATAGATACTCTCCGTTTACTCAAAGCCAAGCGCAGGCTTCAACATACAAAGTTCAGGATATAGCAGGTTCGACTTATGAGGCCAGTATGTCTACTACTCGCGTTAACAGTGACTTTATGGCCGGCTTTAAGAAAGACGTCGAAGATCTTACTTTCCGTCTGACCGTTGGTGCAGCTATTCGACAAGATCAAACGAGAAGTGCCAGTGCAGAAGTATTGGGGCTTGTCGTTCCGGGATTATTTAATCTAGGTAATAGTACTACCCCTCCGACTGCAGAAGAGTCAAATTATAAAGCGAGACAGGTTGGGTTGTATGGAGACTTAAATGTCGGATACCGTGATTATTTATTTTTACACGTTACTGGTAGAAATGATTGGATCTCGACGTTGCCGTTGAACAATAACTCATTCTTCTATCCGGCTGCAGACGTTTCATTTGTAGCAACTGACGCGATTGAAAGTTTGCAAGACATCGAAGCAATTGATTTCATTAAACTGAGAGCAGGTGTTTCAAAGACGGGTAACGTGAATCTGGGAAACCGTAGTCAGTTTGGGGCCTATAAACTAGATCCTACTTTTGGACAGGGTGCAGGTTATCCTTATAGCGGTACTGGTGGTTTTACAATCAATAACACCATGGTGGCAGCCAATTTGAATCCCGAAATTACTAGAGGCTATGAGTTTGGTTTTGATGCGAACTTTTGGTCGAATCGTATTCAGACAAAATTCACCTATTTTGATAACCAAACTACCGATCAAACTGTTCAGACCGGTGTTTCGTCAACGACTGGTTTCGCGACTTATTTGTTAAACGCAGCTAAAACGAGCAGTAAAGGGATTGAAACCTCTTTGCGTGTAGTACCGGTTCGCACTCAAGATTGGGAAGTGAGTATTGGAGGTAACTACAGCCACTACGACAATAAAGTGTTGGAAGTGTCAGACGATGCAGATCAATTGCAATTAGGTGCTTACGGATCGGGCGCAGGTTCATATGCTGTTAAAGGGCAACCATTTCCCGTAATTATGGGTACCACTCATGAGCGTGATGATCAAGGTCGGATTATCGTTGATCCAACTTCTGGTTATCCGACTGAGACTCAAAATATTTCAGTGTTAGGTAACGCTGCTCCGAAGCATATTCTTGGCGTTGATCTTGGAATTGCATGGAAAAATCTATATCTAAGCGCATTAGCTGAGTACCGTGGTGGATATGATTACTTCTTCGCAGGATCGACTATCGACTTCTCTGGATCGTCTATTGCGACAACTTATTATGACCGTGACCGTTTCGTGATACCAAATTCATCATACATGGATGAGTCTGGCGATTACGTGCCAAATACCAATATTACGGTAAGAGATGGTGGCCCAGGATTTTGGACAATGGCTGGTACGCGTACTGGTATTGATGAAAACTATGTAATATCAGGTGCATTTTGGAAGTTAAGAGAGGTTTCCCTGAGTTATGATCTTCCTGCCGAATTTTTGGCACGTAGTCAATTTATTGAGGGAGCGCGAATTAGTTTGCAAGGTCGAAATCTATTCATGTTAACACCTAAAACTAATATTTACACTGATCCAGAGTATAGCGATGGGGACGGGTTAAACAATGGTAATGCAATTGGTTTAGCCAACTTAGGTCAAACCCCTCCCTCTAGGTATTTTGGTTTAACAGTTTCCCTTACTTTTTAAAAGTTGATACAAATGAAAAAGATATTAAATTTATTATTGATAGGTTTTGTTGTTGTCGCCAGTTCTTCTTGTAAGAAGTTTCTGGACATCAACGAAAACCCCAATGATGCTCTCACTGCGACTCCAGAGCTGATTTTACCGCAAGCGATCACTGCCACCGCTAACCAGATGTATAATTACAATATATATGGTGGTCAAACAGTAGGCTACTATGCAAATGGTGGAGGTGTGAGCGGTTGGGGTTCCATTATAACATATAATTATACGACTACTGATTTTCAGGTTCTTTGGAATACCACATACGATATCCTTAATGACTTTGAATACGTTCTTAAGGATACTGAGCAAGAAGGAAATGAGCAATATGCATACTACAATGCAATTGCAAAAATAATGAAAGCATATAACTTTCAATTATTGGTAGATACCTATAACGACGCTCCGTATTCAGAAGCTTTTCAAGGAAATGAAGCACTAGCTGTTGGGTATGATGATGCGCCTACTATTTATAAGAATATAACTGATTTGGTAGACCAGGCTTTCAATACCATTGTAGAAGCTGATGACGATCTTGTTCTGCAAGTGGGTGAAGCTCAGGATCCCATGTTTGGTGGAGATATGTTAAGTTGGGCTCAATTTGCTCAATCTTTGAAATTGAAGCTAATTATACGAGGTGGAGACAAGGTCTCTTTTTCAAATAAGACCTTCGACGAATCAATCGGTTTCTTAGAAGACGACGCGATAGTAAATCCGGGTTATGCGAAAATCGATGACAAACAGAATAGGTTGTGGAATAACTGGGCATATAATGCAGCTGGTACAAGACAGACTAGGGGAGGACAATTTATTCCTACTCCTTACGTACTAGGATTCTATAGTGGCGATAAGATTTCTGATAATGCACGTGGAACTGCGGTATATAAAGCATTCTCAAATGGGTCAGCGCCTACGAACCAACTCGGTTATGAGGGATCCGATGCAAAAAGAGGTGAAAATCCGAATTCTTGGTTTAAAGGGACAAGTTCTACAAGTTATAGTGAACTGGGCATCTTTAAAGGATACGATGCTGGACAACCATTGATGTTAGCTGCTGAGGTTTATTTAAACAAAGCGGAAGCGGTTCTCAAGGGAATTATTTCTGGCGATGCAAAAGAAGATTTTGAAAATGGTATCATCGCTTCTTTCGCATACCTTTACAAAGACGCTGCTGGATCTATTCCCTCAAGCAGGGATTATGTTGGAGATGCGGAAGCTTATTTTACAACAAACAGTAATAATCCATTAGTTAACTTTTCTGGATCCAATGAGCAAAAGCTCGAAGCAATTATTACGCAAAAGTACATTGCTTATAATATGATTATGGGTCACGAGGCGTGGAATGATTACAGAAGGACAGGATATCCAAAAACGGTTGCAAATCCTCAGGGGAATGCGGTGAACTCCATGGTTTCTTTGGTTTCTCAAGCATCAACTCCTGATCGTCTTCCAACCAGACTTTTATATCCAGAATCTGAATTTAAGTACAATAGCAGTAATGTTATTACAGTCGATCCAAACAAGGATAAGATTTTTTGGGCTAAATAGTAAAAAAGAAAAGAAAATGAAAAAAATTATATATGTAATTGCGCTCCTTTTGACAGTCGGTTTCTCGTCTTGTCTTAAAGACGACGCTATCGTTGGACCAGAAGCGCCCGGATATATTCCGAATGTAATCGAGTTGTATAATATTGCTCCTGTCACTTCTCCTGAGACCGGTTCTACTTACCCCAGATGGACACTTGCCTTCGATCCACAAGAGGAAGTAGAACTAGATTTAGTGGTTAGCTACTCAGGTGCAGAGACCGCGCCAAATGATATAACTGTCAAGATTGTGGTTGATCCTTCAATCGCTTCAACTTATAACGCTGACAATGATAGTGAATACGAAGTTATTCCTGCAGAATGGATAGAGATAGCAAATGGCGGCACTGCTGTTATCAAACAGGGCGAAAAGAGAGTTACTATTCCAGTTAAAATTAAACTGGGCTTATTTGACTTAAGTACCGATTATGGTTTGCCAATCAGAATTGAGTCAGCAACGCACGGCGAAATCAGTGGTAATTTCGGGGCTGGTTTATACGCAGTTTCGCCAAAATCAATTTTGGACGGTACTTATACGAATACATTTCAGTCATCCGCGGGGTCTGGGGAAAATGAACAAACTTTCTCGACTGTAACTCCCCTTGTTGTTACAGCTCCCTTTATTGGCATCTACAGCAACGTGACTACGGTTACTTTAGATCCAGAGAACCCTACTCAAGTTATTAGTGTGGCCGTTTCCGGACTTGGTGAATCTTCAGTTGCAGCAGGCACTCTAGATCCGGCGAAAAACTATTATGACGAGGCAACAGAAACACTTTATTTGGATTACGATCTGCCTCCAAGCGCACATTGGGGTGTGCAAAAATTAGTAAAGAAGCATTAGAATAAATTCTAAAGTGATTTTATAAAAACAGAGACGGCCTCGATATTATATCGAGGCCGTCTCTGTTTTTATAAAAGATCCCAATAGCACCTAATAATCAGTGCTAGTCAAAAAAGGCGCCCTAAAATGCAGTTAGTAATTTGTCAATCTGGAGCATTCTCACACGTTAGTGGTCAGTATGTTGTAGCTAAACTTAATTTTATAAAATATAAATATTGTAATTTAACGTTCAATGCGCTAAGGAACATTGACAATATTATAAAATTTAAGTATTAATCTTGTTACTTTTCTTTGTTTTTTGATCCTTTCATTTATGTTTGGTTAATAAATTATAAATGATACGTTAATAAACAACAAGTTACACTAAGAAAATAATCAAGCTATACGTCAAAAAATTACATTCTAAATGGATGAGATAGGGCGGTCTCATTCTACTTCTCAAGAAGCCCGATTTCTAAAAACAAATTAAATTTTTTAAACACATGAAACAAAAATTACTTAGCATTCTTATGCTTTGTACTTTGCTGGTAGGAGTGGCATTCGCACAGAATAAAACAATTACGGGTAGAGTAACTTCATCAGACAATGGCGAGACGCTTCCAGGTGTTTCTGTTGTTGTCCCAGGAACGACTGTCGGTACACAAACTGACGTCAACGGCGCGTTTACGTTGCAGATTCCAACAGACGCAACTACTCTTGAATTTTCTTATATTGGATTCTTGCCACAGACTGTTACAATTGGTACGAATACAACATTCGATATAAGTCTAGTCGCTGATGCGACACAACTGGGAGAGGTTGTGGTTGTAGGTTATAGTACGACAACTCAAGGGGCTTTCACAGGTTCTGCAACCGTGGTGTCAAGTGAGGATCTGGATCGTAAGAATACTTCCGACATCTCAAAGGCATTATCAGGAGAGGTTGCTGGTTTACAGGTGGTTAACGGGAGTGGGCAACCAGGGCGATCTGCTACGATTCGTATCCGGGGGCTTGGTTCAGTTAACGGTAACCGCGATCCTTTATATGTGATTGATGGTGTGCCGATGGATGGAGGGAATACATCTACAAGTCCTTTAACATCGTTCAGCCCATTAACTTCAATTAATCCAGCTGATATTGAGTCGACTACAGTATTGAAAGATGCTGCTGCAACTGCGATTTACGGTGCAAGGGGAGCAAATGGTGTTATTCTAATTACCACCAGAAGTGGTAAAGGTAAGCCTTCATTTGTTGAAGTTGACGCACAGATAGGTTCAAATATGTCTTTGTTGCCACGTTATGACATAATTACTTCTCCGGAACAATATATTGGTTTGAGCTGGGAAGGTATGTACAATTATGCTGACGGTAGAGTTGATGATCCAACTGCTTATGCGAATGCCAATCTGTTCGGATCAGGCGGTATTAACGCTAAATATAATATGTGGAATGTGGCGAATGGTGGTGAGTTGATTGACCCAGCTACAAGAACGGTTAGAAGCGGTGTTACCAGGAGATATGATCCTGAAAGCTGGAAAGATCATGCTTTCCAATCATCAAACCGTACGGAAATGAACGTAAAGTTTGGAGGTTCTAATGACCGGACAAATTATTATTCTTCTCTTGGATACCTTGATGATAAAGGATATTCTATCAATTCAGATTACCAACGTTTATCTGCTCGTTTGAATTTGTTCCACGAAGTAAAACCTTGGTTAGATGCTTCAATGAACTTTGGTTATTCAAGAAGTGAAACTAACAATGGGGGACAGTCTCAAGATTCAGGAAGTGTATTCTGGTTTGTAGATAATATTCCATCGATTTATCCTTTGTTTGAGAAAGATGCTGATGGTAATGATATCCCTGAACCTATTTTCGGTGGGTCGACGTATGACTATGGTACAGGAAGAAGATTTGGTGGTTTGACGAACTCAATTGCTGATGCTCATTATAATACAAACAGACATAACCGGAATGACTTGAATGGTAATGTAGCCTTGAACTTTAAAATTCTTGAAGGCTTAACTTTTGAGAATAGATTGGGTGTTCAATATTATAACAATAAATATGTTGACCTGACAAATAAGTTTTACGGTTCAGCAGTTTCGCAAAATGGTAGTCTTTATCAGCAAAGAAGCGAAATGACTTCCTATAACCTATTAAACTTATTGAGATATAGAAAAAGATTTGGCGAGCATAACTTCGAAGCTTTAGCAGCGCATGAAGCAACGGATTGGAGCCGTAATATCTTGACTGTATCGGGATATAATTTGGTAGATCCTGATCTTGAAGAGTTTAGTAATACGGTAGTTTCTAACCCGATCGGGTCTTATACGAACAGATATAAACTGGAAAGTTATTTTGCTCAGGTTACCTACGATTATGATAATACATATTTTCTTTCTGCGAGCGCAAGACGTGATGGTTCTTCGCGGTTCGTAAAAGATAAATGGGGTAATTTTGGATCGATCGGTGCTGCATGGTTAATTTCGAACGAGGAGTTCATGCAGGATCAAAATGTGTTTAACTCATTGAAGTTGAAAGCTAGTTACGGTTTAATTGGAGAGCAAGCGGGTATCGGCTACTATCCTGGATATGACTTATATAGCATTGATAACTTAAATGACAATCCGGCTTTCTCTTTCTTCAGTAAAGGGAATGAGGATCTAACCTGGGAAACTTCTAAAATGTTCCAAACAGGTATTGAGTTTGACCTAGGTCAATATTTATCAGGTTCGATTGACTATTATATCAAAAATACAACTGATCTGATTTTTGACAGAAGAGTTGGTCCTTCAATTGGTTATGCCTTAATAAAAGTTAATGGCGGATCATTGAGAAATCAAGGCTTAGAATTTAACCTGACAAGCCGCGTATTGGAACAAGATGATTACTATTTAAATCTAAGCGTAAATGGAGAGTTGTTTAAAAACAAACTAACTAGTATGCCTATTGAACCTGCTACAGGATTAGAAAAAGATTTAGATATTCAGGGTTTATACGGATGGGCAACTGGTCACTCTGTATATGATTTCTATATGCGTGAGTGGGCTGGGGTTGATCCGGAGGATGGTGTAGGTATGTGGAATGCATATTACATAGATAACAATGGCAATGGAGCTGCAGATGCGGGCGAATACATTGCATCATTGGCTCAGTACTTAAATGAAAACCCTGATCAAGCAAGTGCAGTACAGAAAACGACGACAAAAACCTATGCGAATGCAACACAGACTTTTGTTGGGAAATCGGCTATTCCGAAGATAAGAGGTGCATTTAATTTGTCAGCTGGATACAAAAATTTTGATCTGACTGTACAAATGCTATATAGCTTTGGCGGTTATGCATATGATGGAGCTTATGCACGTTTAATGAGTAATGACCTAATTGGCGGAAATAACTGGAACACGGATATTTTGAATAGATGGCAAAATCCTGGTGATATAACTGATGTTCCTCGTATTTCAAACAACAGAGACGCTAACGTCGGATCGTCATCGACACGTTTCCTTACGAAAGCGAATTATTTGACTCTGAATAACGTTCGGTTAGGATATAACCTCCCATCGAATTTATTGAGTAATCTTGGTATAGCAGGAGCAACTATATGGGTGTCTGGAGACAACTTATGGGCTCACTCAGAACGTCAGGGTTTTTATACATTCACGTCAGAAGCAGGAAGCTCGGA
The DNA here is from genome assembly GCF_003449035.1 of Pedobacter indicus. Taxonomy (NCBI): domain Bacteria; kingdom Pseudomonadati; phylum Bacteroidota; class Sphingobacteriia; order Sphingobacteriales; family Sphingobacteriaceae; genus Albibacterium; species Albibacterium indicum. The sequence goes on along the minus strand of NZ_QRGB01000001.1, from coordinate 431,083 downwards.
CATGTATAGATATTCCCCATTGTCGACGATTTCGGCTGGACTTAGAGTTAGGTTTTAATAAGATAAATTATACAAAATGAAAAAATATTTCAAAATGGCGTTCGTTACTGCACTCGCTCTTGGCGCGAGCAGTTGTGGAAAGGATTTTTTAGACGAAAAGCCATCACAGTACTTGTCACCGGGACAAATTGCCGATGCTACGGAATTGGATCCGGGATTAGCTCAAGCTAATATAGACGGTGTTTATGCATTGATGTACAAAGTTGGTACCGGAGGTACGAACCTTGATCACGATGATTTCGGACAAAAAGCGTATGATATCTATAGCGATATGATCGTTTCCGATATGGCTCTGGGTTCATTAACTTATGGATGGTACCGAGATGTGGCTCGGTTGAGTGCTACTACAGATTATACGGATACAGATGCTTACAAGCCGTGGCGCTATTATTACCAGATTGGTTTAGCTGCAAACGCGACAATCGAATTGTTGGGTGGCCCTGATGCTGAATTAGAAGGTAATAACGTCTTTATTATGGGTCAGGCTAAAGCTATGAGAGCTTATGCATATTTTTACTTGGCTCAGTTTTATTCTTCGGGATATGGAACTGGATCAGAAAAGATTTTACCGATATACAGAGATACGCAAGTTCCCAACCAACCTAAAAGTACGTCTGCAGAAGTTTATGAGTTTATCATAGAAAACCTTGAACAGGCAATTGTACACTTGGAAGGATTCAATAGATCAGCCAGCGCTAAGAATCAAATTAATCAAGATGTAGCGAAGGGTCTTCTTGCTTACGCTTTGACAGCTCGGGGCTCAGCGGAAGATTTGCAGCGAGTAGTTACATTGACTGATGAGATTATTAACAGCAATGCTTATCCGTTGACGACTAGAAGCCAAACGGTTGCTCAGTTCAGAACACCTCTTACTGCAACTTCTGAGTTGCTTAATCCTGAGTCTGGCTTCAATGATGTGAACACACCAAGCTGGATGTGGGGGGTTGACCTTACGTTGGACAGTGATCTTGACTTAGTTTCGTGGTGGGGACAAGTGGATCTATTTACATATAGTTATGCCTATGTTGGTGATGCTAAAATAATTGATGACGGTTTATATGACGCGATCCGTGAAGACGATATACGTAAAAATCAATTCGTGGATGTTGATGGGGACGGTAAACTTTGGCCTATTAACAAGTTTTACTGGTCGGGTCGAACTAAATACTTAGCTGGCGATGAATTCGGTGGTCAGAGATACATTATTACCGACTATGTTTACATGCGTGTTGAGGAAATGTATTTGCTGAACGCAGAAGCAAAAGCTAAACTTGGTCAAGACGGACCAGCAAGAGAAAGATTAAAAGATATCTTGAAGTTGCGGGTAGACGATTACAACTATGTTGATGCTTTAAGTGGTGAAGCTTTGCAAGATGAAATTTACTTGCAAACCAGGATTGAAATGTGGGGTGAAGGGAAAGCTTATTTAGCGATGAAAAGAAATAAGGCCACGGTTAAAAGAGGGTCAAATCACCTTGAACACGCAGGTCAGTCATTTCCGTACAATGCTGATGAGTTAACTTTCGACATTCCTCAAGCAGAAGTGTTGAATAACCCATTCTTAAATCAATAATTTGTTAGTTTAGCACTATGTGCTTTTAAATAGGAAAAGCCGTCTCAACTGGGACGGCTTTTCCTATTTAAAACATTCGGTTTCTTTCGACTGTTAAATGTCAACAAGAACCGTCATCTTATGAAAAGCCTCAACGCTAAGGTTAACCAATTTCTTCTGTTTTGGATATTATTGGTCGTCGTTATGATTTACGGCCAAGCCATCCTCATTCCTATCACATTTGCTGCTCTGCTCGCTATGCTCATGGTTCCGGTAATTGATTTCTTTGACAAAAGAGGGTGGAAACGGGTTTTTTCGACGATTGTGGTCATTGTTATACTTCTGGCGTTTATCGTGATGATTATGATGGTTCTGGTGGGGCAGATATCGAGCTTAAAAAGCGAACTGCCGAGAATAGAAGAACGAGCAAACGAATTGATTAATTATCTGCACGATTACATATATGCGATATTTGATTACTCGGTTGAATCCCAAAAGGAATATCTGAAGTCGCAGGTGAAGACCTTGGGCGAATCTTCTGCCGGCTATTTTACTACATTACTGACGGGGGTTACGGGTGTAATCGTACAAATTATAATTACGCTTGTAGTTACATTCTTGCTCTTGTATGATAAAGAGAAATACCGTGCTTTCTTTTTTCAGGTGTTGAAGATGGAAGACCGGGGTGAACGGCATGAAATGCTGAACCAGATAACAAAAGTTTCACAGCAGTATTTGTTGGGTCGTATCATATCTATGAGTATTTTGTTTGTACTCTACTACATCGCACTGGTAGCCATCGGTGTGGAAAATGCTTTGCTCTTGGCAGGTGCTGCTGCTATAGTCAACATCATCCCTTATGTCGGGCCGATTCTCGCTGCGGTATTTCCGGTGATCATGGCGTTGGTTACCTTCGATACTTTTGAACCAGCTATCTGGGTGATTATCATTTTTAGTATTATTCAGGGTATTGATAATTATTTTGTCACGCCCTTTTTCATGGGCGGAGAGGTACGATTGAGCGCATTGGCAACGATCTTGATTATTATCTGTGGTGGGTTTGTATGGGGCATACCTGGGATGATCTTATTTGTGCCCCTATTGAGTATGGCGAAGATTATCTTTGACCACGTCGATTCTCTTAAGCCCTATGGAAAACTCATTGGTACCCCAGAGGGGGAAACTCCGTCGAAGCGATTTCATAATTGGCTGCGGGGAAAATTAAAACGTTGAGAAGTCGACTCTTGAGAAATCGCCAAACAATAAAAATAATAATTGCGCGTTTTTGCATTATTGGCAAATATCATGCATCTTTGGGATCTCACTAACCCAAACGCCGATTATTATGAAACTCGCTTATCAACCCGCACGATATTTCGTTTTATTATTACTGGTAATCCTTTTTGAAGCTTGTTCTTCGTCTAAAATTGTTGTAGACCCTTCTGCTAAAAAGGATGTAGATGATAAACTACTGCACCACGGACCAATAGATGTTCCGAGGGAATTTAGGGCTGCATGGGTAGCGACGGTTGCTAATATTAATTGGCCGAGTAAGCCGGGCTTGTCGGTTGAGGAACAACAAAAGGAAGCTATCGCACTATTGGATTCACTGGAAAGGTTAAATTTTAATGCGGTTGTGTTTCAGGTGCGGCCACAAGCGGATGCGCTGTATGCCAGTGAACTGGAGCCTTGGTCTTATTACCTGACGGGTGAACAGGGTAAGGCACCAGCACCATTTTACGATCCGCTAGAGTTTTGGATTCGCGAAGCGCATGCGCGTGGGATGGAGCTTCACGCCTGGCTGAACCCTTATCGGGCGCATCATACGAGTGGTGGTAAGGCACCAGGTGCTTCGTCGATTATCCACAAGATGCCGGAGTCGGTGGTACGACTGGAACAGGGCTATTGGTGGTTTGACCCGGCTTTGGAAAGTACGCAGGAACATTCGCTGGCTGTGGTGAAAGACATTGTGTCGCGCTATGACGTGGATGGGATTCATTTCGATGATTATTTTTATCCTTACGAATCATATAATGGAGGGAAGGATTTTCCGGATGATGTAAGTTGGGTCGCTTATCAGAAAAGTGGAGGGAAATTGTCGCGTGCCGACTGGCGTAGACAGAGTGTCAATGAGTTTATCCAAAAGGTGTATGCAGGAATCAAAGAGGTGAAGGAGGATGTGAAATTTGGGTTGAGCCCGTTTGGTATCTGGCGGCCTGGGTATCCGTCTTCGATTGCAGGAATGGATCAATATAATACGCTTTATGCGGATGCGAAGTTATGGCTTAACGAGGGTTGGGTGGATTATTTTTCTCCGCAACTGTATTGGCCGATTAATCGGATAGCCCAAAGTTTCCCAGTATTACTGAACTGGTGGCAGGAGCAAAACACACATCAACGTCACTTGTGGCCAGGGATCAATGTAGCTGCAGGTGGCCGTGGTGAAGATGGCGCCGATGAGGTGGAGAATCAGATCATGATTTCAAGGGGGATTACAGGAGAGAGTCCCGGTGTGGTTCATTGGAGTGTTGGGCCGCTTCTTCGGAATGATAGTTTAAAAGCGAGATTAGCACGCGGGGTATATAAAAATCAGGCTCTGGTACCGGTGACAGATTGGCTGAGTGCAGGTTCTTTAAAAAAGCCCGACGCGAGCGTTGAGAAAGCGACTGATTATATTACGGTTAAATGGGATGCTCCGGAAAAGGGGAAGTCGTTCCAGACGATAGTTTACTATCAGTACGGATCGGGTTGGGAATATCAGGTTATGGGTGAGAAATTTACGTCCTTGCGACTGGAACGGAAGCAGGCGTCAGGTGATCTAACCGCTGTGCAGCTTGCTTATGTTGATAAAAACGGTAGAATCGGTGAACTGTCAACTCTAGAACTGTAGATTATGAAATGCTTTGGTTGTTTTCTAGGTTTTGCTTCATTATTTGTACTGATAAATCTCTCTGTATTTGCACAGGATTCTCCAAAAAAGGCTCCATCAGCTTTAAGAATGACTCCCTCAGACACGATTCATCGGACGGCAGCAAAAACGGTGGGTGATTTCCCCTTTTTGGAGTACGGTATGGGTGAGGATCGGCTTGGCGGAGCTAAAATGACTTTTCTGGATACAGGTATCGTATTAAATGTTGTGGATAGTGTGGGTAGTCGCTATAAAGTGCAACTTTCCCGTTTGCATCATGCTTTTATACCGAAGAACAATGTGGAGATTGTTGACCCTGTCGCTGTGAGGGAAGGGATCAACCTGACGAAATCCTGGCATGTTTCAGGTGATGAAAACTATGATTATCTGCGTGTAGCGCTGGATAAGAAGTTGCCGTACCGGAGTATGCAGCAGATTAATCCGAACCGGATTGTACTGGATGTTTTTGGGGCAACGAGCAATACAAACTGGATTACGCAGCTGAAATCTGTGAAGGAGATTAAAAATGTCTATCATGAGCAGGTAGAGGAAGATGTGTTTCGTGTAATTATTGAATTGAACAGTAAGCAGCATTGGGGTTATCAAATTTACTATCAGGGATCTAGCTTAGTCGTTCGTGTGAAAAGGCATCCCGAAAGGTTTCGGATGAAGAACCTGAAAATAGCGGTCGACGCAGGGCATGGAGGTTCGGCAACCGGAGCTGTGGGCAGTACCGGAGCGCAAGAGAAGGAATACACGCTATTGTTTGCGAAAGAATTGGAGGCTTTGTTGGCAAGGAAGGGAATTGAGACCGTTATGACGCGAACGGAAGATGTGGATGTGTCCATGACCGAACGGTTGAATCACTTGCTGGAAGAAGATCCGACAGTTCTAATCAGCCTGCACCTGAATTCGGCCTCGAGGGAGTCGGCTAAGGGGGTAAGTACCTATTACCGCTACATTGGCTTTAAGCCAATGACGGAATATATCCTGGACAGGATGCTGGATTTGGGATTGGATGAATTTGGTAATATTGGCAGCTTTAATTTTTCGCTCAGCGGGCCAACTGAATATCCGAACTGTCTGGTAGAAATTGCCTTTATCAGCAATAAGGAGGATGAGCAGCGCATAATGGATCCTAAATTCCATAAGCAGGTAGCAAAGCAGATCTACAAAGGTATTCGGGATTGGTTGAAAGCGAGCAGGAATTAGCTAGATAACATGTACTTGATTGGCGAATTTCTGTAGGCTTTCATGTTTTGGATCTAAATCAGTAATCAAATAATGGATATTGCTCAGGCTACAGACTTTCATTTTCTGAACGGAATTAAGCTTTTCGGCGATACTCAATAAAGCAATTTTTTCTGAACAGCGCAACATAGCCTTTTTGATCTGGATGATCTCCCAATCGGAGTCGGTCAATCCTTCCTCGACCGAAAGACTGTTGGTCCCGAGAAGACAGAGGTCAACCTTAATCTCAGACAGCTGGTTAATTACCTGTGAACCGATGCTGACATTACTACTTTTTGATAATCTTCCTCCAATAAGAATCACCTCTGCATGACTGCGTTCTGCCATCTCTAAAGCAACAAGGGGGCTAATGGTGAAGAATGTACACTGTAAGTTTTTGGGGAATGCTTTTGCCATTTCAAGCATGGTGGTCCCGCCACCAGCAAGTATCGTCATGCCGGGTTTAATGAGTTTAGTGGCTTTTAGGCCGATGATTTTCTTTGCATCTCGTGCGTAAACCTCGTTTTCCTGAAAGGGGAACTGATAAGACTTGGAGAGAGCCCCACCATATACTTTCGTGACTTTGCCGTTTTCTGCTAATTCATTGAGGTCACGGCGTATGGTATCTTCCGAAACTGCCAGTTTATCGCTTAGATCAGCCGATAGAACACGATTATGCAGGTTAATCTGCCGAAGAATATAAGATTGACGCTCCTCTTTTAACATAATTTTCAGGTTTGGTTTGCGGTTTAAAGATACGTAAAAAAGTGTTTGATAATTAAGAATAGCGAGTTCTTTTTATGCGTATTAATGCGGTTTGTTACAATTCAAGGTCAGCGTTATAACGTTTTAGCGTGCAATTTTTGACGTTTTTGAAATAAATCGTGCATAAATACGCATAGCCTTGTAAAATATTTTTATGTTTGTATAGAACTAAAACCAAACGTTAACCATTGTAAGCAATAATAAGATGTCTTTAAGAAAAGTAATCTCCCAATCCCTGTATGCTTGTGTCGTTTTAATAATTTGTACGGCAGCGATGGCCTGCTCTTCAGGATCCTCTGCCAAAGAGAATGCTAATCAATCAAAAACCAACTCATCAAGCGATACTGAGATCCTTCCGGGAGCTGACCAGCTCGATGAATACCTTCCGTTGTTAAAGGGTAAAAAGGTTGGCATCATGGGTAATCAAACGTCAGTTGTGGGTGATAGACATTTGGTAGATGTATTATTGGAGAATGAGGTTGACGTCAAGTTTGCTTTCGCGCCGGAACACGGTTTTCGGGGTGATATTGAGCGCGGGGAGAAAGTGAGCAATGATGTGGACGAGAAGACAGGTCTGCCGCTTCATACACTTTATGGAAAGAATGAGAAAGCAGATTCGATTGTCAATTCAATTGATGTGATGATCTTCGATTTGCAAGATGTGGGTGCACGTTTCTATACGTATATTACATCGATGCACCGTGTTATGCAGCTTGCGGTGAACAACGGCAAGAAAGTGATTGTACTGGACAGACCAAACCCGAATGGCGATCAGGTAGATGGTCCTGTTAGAAAGGATGATAAGTTTAAATCAAACGTCAGTTATCATAAAATCGCTATGATCCATGGTTTGACTGTGGGCGAGTTAGCGAAAATGATTAATGGTGAGGGGTGGTTGGAGAACGGCGAGCAAGTTGATTTGACTGTAATTCCTGTGAAAAACTATGATCATAGCATGAAGTATGAGTTGCCGGTGATACCGTCTCCTAGCCTTCCAAATTATACATCAGTCCGGCTGTATATGTCGCTGTGTTTATTTGAGGGTACAGATATCAGTATTGGCCGCGGCACAGATTGGCCGTTCCAGGTAATTGGTTATCCTGATCCGGTGTTTGGTGACTTTACATTTACTCCGGGTACACGTCCGGGAATGGCTGCGCATGTTGAGCAGCAAGATGAGCTATGTTATGGTATTGACTTAAGAGATATCGATGCTGAGAACGAGAAATTCACCTTAAAATACCTAATTGATTTTTATAATAAAGCTGATTTCAAGGATGAGTTTTTTGCGCGTCCTGAATTCTTCGATAAACTGGCGGGAACAGATGAGCTTAGGAAGCAAATTATTGCCGGAAAAACAGAAGACGAGATTCGTGCATCCTGGAAAGAAGAATTGGATGCTTACAAAGAGATGCGCAAGAAATATCTGCTATATCCCGATTTTGAATAGAAATTAGGAATAAGCTAAGCATTATAAACTGGTGCAGCCCCTCATTCGGGTTTGATGGTAGATTGATCCGTTTCGAGAGTTGGGTGACCGTATTTTTTTAACCAAATTATGAATACAGTGCATATTTTAACAAACTAACACATGAGAAAAGTTTTACTTTTATCGGTTGCATTAGGTTTGATGGTTTCTGCAGACGCCCTGGCGACAACATCTGTGGCGGCGACAAACCGTTCAGCAACTGCAATCTACTCGGCAAATAGATTGAAGCAGAATACGGTACAAGGTACTGTATCTGACGAGCAAGGGCCGGTTCCGGGAGTTACAGTTAGCGTAGTGGGAACAAATACCGTCGTTGTTACAGATAGTAATGGGCAGTACCGCATTGATGCGCCGGTTGGTGCAACATTGCGCTTCTCAAGTATTGGGTATGCCACAAAAGACATCGTTGTATCGTCAGCGACATTGGATGTGGTTCTGGAGGTGTCGCAAAGTTCACTTGAGCAGGTCGTAGTGGTAGGTTATGGTGTACAAAAGAAAGAGCATCTAACAGGAGCAGTGTCTTCGGTGAACGTTGAAGAGGTATTGGGTAGTAGACCAATTCCTGACGTGGGTAGAGGATTACAGGGAACAGTACCGGGGTTGTCTATTGTTGTGCCTAGTGGTGAAGTTGGTTCGGATCCGGTAATAAAAATCCGTGGTCAGATTGGGTCTATTGTTGGTTCAAGTAATCCATTGATTTTGGTAGATAACGTTGAGATACCGAGCATTCAGATGGTGAACCCAGATGATATCGAGTCGATCAGTGTCTTAAAGGACGCGGCATCTACTTCAATTTATGGTGCAAAAGCAGCTTTTGGTGTTGTATTAATAACAACAAAGAAAGGCGCAAAAATGGATGGGAACGAAGTTGCTTACTCGACGAATCTTTCCTTTCAAAGTCCATTTAAAGATATCGAGATCGCTGGAATAGATGGGCTGGAATATACGCTTGAAGCTCATGAGAACATGAAGTCTAGTGGTCCAGCTGGTGGTTTTTGGCGAGTAAGCAGAGAAAGCTTTGAAAAAATCAAAGAATGGCAGACGCTCTATGGTGATGTGGTGGCTTATAATGATCCGGTTGTTTATGGAAGGGACTGGTACTTTGATGGTACTGATAAATATGGATATAGAATTTATGATCCCGTTGAGACGATGGTTAAAGATCATGGATTCTCCCAAAAACATAATATTAGCTTAAATGGTAAAAAAGAAGACACAAGATATAATTTCAGCGTTGGCTACTTAGGGCAAGAGGGGATGATGAAGCCAGCGAATCATGATGATTATAAAAGATTTACTTCAAACTTAAATGCTTCGACAGCAGTAAATGACTTTCTGACGTTGCGTGGTGGAGCGAGGTTTACCGATGGAACAAAGCGTTATCCGAATTCGGCGACGGGCTTTGGCGCTGACCCTTGGTTATACCTATATCGTTGGAGCCGTTTGTTCCCAACAGGGGTGACCGAATTGGGCGAAGAGATCAGAGACCCGTACTTTGATACAAAGAATGCGAACGATGCGATTGAACAGAAACGCTATGTAAACTTGAACTTAGGTACGACGGTCGACTTTACTAGCAATTGGAACTTAATTGCTGACTATGCATATACTACCGAATTTAACAAATTCACAAATTCACTCCCCAAAATGGATGGTGCTTTTCATTGGTATGCACCTGTCGCTTGGAATGATGAGGAGGGGAACAGGGTATATGTAGACGAAGCTGGAAATATAACGGAAGATCAAGAAAATGGAATACCGGGCTTTAGGTTCCCAATGAATGAGTACATAGGAAAAGATCAAACCTATTTCTATCAAAATTCATTTAATTCTGCAAAACATACATTTAATGCGTATTCGACATATAATTTAAATCTTGAAGACAAACATGATTTTAAATTTATGTTGGGGACTAACATAATCGCATATAAATGGGATAGTCATTGGTCTGAAAGAACGAACCTGATTAACCCAGATAATCCGCAATTTAACTTCACGGTTGGAACACCTGACGTTGGTGGGAGTGCGAATTGGGATTCACAGGTAGGCTTCTTCGGTAGAGCGAATTATGCCTTTATGGATAAGTATCTCTTTGAAGCGAACCTTCGCTATGATGCGACATCCAAATTTCCAACGCATTTGCAATGGAAGTGGTATCCATCGTTCTCAGCTGGTTGGGTGTTGTCAAACGAAACTTTTATGCAGTCGCTTGACCCAATCCTGAGTTTTGCAAAAATAAGAGGCTCGTGGGGTAGTATAGGGGACCAATCGGTTCCAAACTCGCTTTATCTGCCAACCATGGCTATCGGACAAAATTCATGGTTAAACAGTGGAGGTGAGCAATTCTTCCAATTAGGTACTCCTCCACCTGTATCGATGGCGATATCGTGGCAGGATATTGAACACTTAAACTTGGGTGCGGATTTACGATTCTTTAACAACCGTTTCGGGATTACCGCCGAGTGGTTTCAACGAGATACACGTAACATGATTATCCCCGGTGAGTCGTTACCAGACACCTACGGCGCAAATGCACCACAAGGAAACTACGGGAATTTGAGAACAAAGGGATGGGAGTTGGCAGCTGATTATAGTCATATGTTTGAAAACGGTCTTCGACTTAGCCTGAACGCTAATATTTCAGACGCTACGACTGTAGTGACCAAAGGAGCGGACTGGAATACGCCTTGGGAAAACAGAAGTTTGGGTAGCACATTTGCCACTGGCAGAAGATACGGTGATATATATGGATTTGTAACCGATCGTCTATATCAAAAAGAAGATTTCGTACACGACGCAGATGGAAATATCCAGCAAGTAACGATCGTTCACCGAGGTACCGCAAAGGTTACGAACCAGTTGGTGGGCGATAACCCTGTCTATCAAACTTATTTTGAGGATGGTAATCAGGTGATGTTGATCAGTCCGGGTGATGTGAAATTCGTCGATGTAAATGGCGATGGATATATCGATAACGGACAAAATACCTTTGGCGATCCGGGCGACCAAGTTGTGATTGGAAACTCGACACCACGCTATCAATATGGTTTCCGTGTGGGTGCTGATTTTAAAGGATTTGACTTGTCAGTCTTCTTTCAGGGAGTTGGTAAGAGACAGATCTGGGGTAATGGTCAATTGGCCATTCCTGGTTACCACGTAAAAGATGGTGCAATGCCGCAGGCGATTGCTGAAGATTTCTGGAAGGAAGATCGAACCGATGCTTTCTACCCTCGGGCTTGGAACCTAGGTGGGGGTAATAGTGGATTCGTGATGAGGCCTCAGACACGTTATCTGTTAGATATGTCTTATCTGAAAATTAAGAATATCACATTCGGTTACGCGCTTCCTCAGAACATCCTGAGAACAATACACCTTTCTAGAGCGCGTATCTATGTGTCGCTAGAGAATATGTTCACCTTTGACAATCTGAGAGGTCTTCCAATTGACCCGGAGGCAATTTCTGGGCATTCTATGCTAACGGATAATAACGGAAATTACAATTTGGGCAGAACAGGTACCTCGAACCCGGCTTTTAAATCGGCTTCATTTGGTATTCAAATCGGTTTATAATTATAAAAAGATATTAAAATGAAAATCAAACATATAATAATCGGATTTTTAGCTTTGGCGCTCGGTGGGTGTACAGAGTTTTTGGATAGACCGCCTTTAACGTCGTTAACGGATGAGACAGCGTGGGAAAATGAGGAAAACGTTCGTATGTATGCGAATAAATACTATCCTGACTTCTTTATTGGTTATGGTACTGGATTTAGCTATGGCGGTGCTGCTTTAATGGGATTTACATTCAGTGATGACGCAGTTCTTTTGGGTCGCCAAAGTAATTTTACAAGGGCGGTTCCCAACAGCGGAATTTGGAGTTATTCATCTATACGATCTATAAATATCATGATCGATCGGGTGGAAAACGGAATGGCAGATAAACTAGAAGAAGAAGCCTATTTACATTGGCTAGGGATAGGCCGGTTTTTTAGGGGATTCCGCTATTCTCAATTGGTCTTCGCATATGGGGATGTACCCTACTATGATAAAGAAGTCAGTGATACCGATTTAGATGCTCTCTATAAGCCAAGAACACCACGCAATGAAGTGATGAATGCTGTTTATGATGATTTTAAGTTTGCATTAGAAAATGTTCGGCTAAACGATGGAGATCAAAGTGTAAACCGGTATGTAGTAGCGGGAATTGTATCCCGATTGGCACTACAAGAAGGAACATGGCAGAAATATTACTATAAAAATGACGAACAAGCGAAGAAGTTCTTCGAGTTAGCTGTCGAAGCCGGAAACATGGTGATCAGTAGTGGTCGTTATGACATCGAAACAGATTATCGCAGTTTGTTTACTTCAAATGACTTGAAGGGCAACAAGGATGTACTTCTTTACAGACATTATGATGCTGCGGTGGGTATTAAACATGCGATCTCTACGAATGCGAACCTGTCTGAATCGTTGATTTTTGGTCCGTCTACAGATCTGATCAAATCATACATCTGTCAGGATGGTAAAGTGTGGCAGAATTCAGGCGAAGAGGATGCCGATAACTTTGAAATTGAAAACTTGATGAAAACAAGGGATTCAAGATTTGAAGCGTCATATCATATTAAACCTCATCCCAGAAACCGAGGGTCCTTGTTATACATCACAAAATTCTTACCACGTGAAATTGAAGCAAGTGTAGCGGCAGGAAATACACCTCCGCCAGATTTCCTTGGTGCTAATAACGTGACTGACTATCCGGTGTTAAGGTATGCGGAAGTATTAATCAACTGGGTTGAAGCAAAGGCTGAATTGGCTACTTTGGGAGGAGCGGCTGTTTCTCAAGGAGACTTGGATAAGTCGATTAATAAAATTCGTAAAAGACCACTTGCAGCACAGGCGGTCGAAAGAGGGGTTAAAGAAACAGCGCCATTGAAGATCGGAGCATTGCCTCAAGACCCTGAACGTGATCCACAAGTGTCTGCTCTGCTTTGGGAGATTAGAAGAGAGCGTAGAATGGAATTTGCTTTTGAAGCTTCTCGAATTGCTGATCTGGAGCGCTGGCATAAGCTTGATTACATGGATACAGACGCGCATATGGATCTGTTGTCTGGGGCATGGGTGAATTTTCCAGAGCAATTAAGTTCGGAACTGAACTCAGCAAATATTGGTAAAATTTCAGTAGTTGGTTTAGACGGTTCAATTACAGTATACAATGGTAGCAACAAGGATGAGATGAAGGGTTTTTACCGTCATACAACCAACGAAGGACGCTTGCCATATTTAAACCAAGCGAACATCAACCCATATCTTGCGCCAGTTGGGAGAAATCAAATCGACGAATATGCAGCGAAAGGGTATGAGTTGAAGCAGACCGAGGGTTGGCCGCAGAATTAATAGACATAAATATGATTAGATAATCATTTTAGAAATTGACAGATATGAAAACATTATATAATTTTCCAAAATGGGGACTATTGCTCGGCTTGATTGGTGTAATGATCTTCAATTCATGCTCCGAGGATTTCCCGGAGAACATCGAGTCGTCGAAAATGACGGTATTGAAATCAATCAAGATTTTAAATGCAGGAGCTGATGGATCAACAGTGATAGAAGGTGTAATAGACGAAAATAAAAAGACAGTATGGTTTCCGCGCGTAGATCCTGAAACAGATGTATCCGCTATTCGGTTTGAGATTGAAGCATCGGAAGGTGCCGTGTTGGAGACCGATACCTATGCTTTTCCTTTTGGTGAAGGAGATGCGGAAAAAACAGTTACTATTAAGCTGGTAAATGAACCTCGATTTCGTGAGTATATGGTGACGCTACGCTTGCGTGTGCCAGTTTTCGGTGCAGATTTTAGTAAGCCAAACGTTATAGATCATACGAATAATGAACTCGGAAGCCCTGCTTATCCGGCATTTAGTGGCATGACGACCCGTGGTTCCGGCTTTGACGGTGAACACGTATTGGTTGTAGCAAGGAACGACATGCAACCTCATTTGTTGAGAATGGCCGACTTGAAAAACAATGAAATAAAACGGATACCGTTGAACATGACTGGTGTATCGGGAGGAACCTATACATTCAATATGGGTGCTCAGGTAAATGGTCATACCTATATCGCTAACCTTTCTGGAGGAACAGCAGCGAGCCCGCTGAATATCTATCATTGGGATGATCCTAGCAAGGCGCCACAGCGCATTGCTAATCTGGATCTTTCTACAATACCTGGTTCCGGAGGGCGTCATGGAGATAATATGTCGGTTAATCTAGACGAGGATGGAAATGGTTATATCTTCTTTGGAGACAATGCGGGGAACAAAGGGTTACGGTTGAAGGTGACAGGTTATACAACGATCTCTGCTCCTGCGGCATTTGCGATCTCTCCTGCAGCCCAAGCGTGGGCGACATGGACACAAGTTGGAAATACAGATAGCTATTTGTATTCGTCGCACTCGTCACCGATTAGTGTTGTAAATGCCGGTGGCACAAAATCGTATACGATGGGTAGTACAACGATCCCTATTAGAAGTTCTGACCCACGTGTTATTAACTTCAATGGGAAACGCTATTTAATGGCAACTACTGCTGCGCGTGGAGCGGGTGAACCGGTTGTTTTATCAGTGTATGATATCTCTGGTGGGAGTGATATTGTGGAGGCATTGAATATCTTCGAAGGATTGCCAGAGCATGATGCAGTTTATAGCTACTCTTTACTCGGTCCTGATAATCAGGCTCCATCAACCCAAACAGCATTTAATATCATCAAAGACGATGAAGGTAATGATAAAACATTGGTATTATATACAGCATCGACAGATGCGGGTTTTGTTATTATCGAAATCCCAAGAATGGAATTGGATGACTAAGCCGGGCATAAATTAAAAATAGCCGATTTGATAGTTCGATGATGGACTGTCAAATCGGTTATATCCGAATGCGATAAATGATGCAAACCATTGATATGAAAAAACTTGCTTTATATCTGATAACATTTTCCCTGTTTTCTGTTTTTCTCGCGTCCTGTAAAAAAGAAAGCGGTGTTGAACCCATTGAGCCGGAACCTCCGGTAACTGAGGAGGAAGAATTAAGCTTTCCGGCGAAAGAAATGCGGGCTGTTTGGATTACTACGGCTTGGGGGCTGGACTGGCCACAAAGTGACTATAGTATTGAGTCACAGAAACAACAGTATATCGCTTATTTGGATAAGTTCAGCGAACTGAATATAAATGCGGTGTTTTTTCAGGTGAAAGGAATGGGGGATGCTTTCTATACATCGCCATATGAGCCTTGGAGTGTTGCAATTACGGGGACAAGAGGCAAAGATCCAGGTTATGAAGTATTAAAGTTTATGATCGATGAAGCACATGCGAGAAATATTGAATTTCATGCTTGGATGAACCCCTACCGTATAGCGACACGGGCAAGTTCAGGTACTCCGTATCCTGCTTTGCATAGTTCGGTTGATTCTAAATGGGTCGTTAGCCATGAGAAGATACAAATATACAACCCAGCACTTCCGGAAGTTAGGGAACGTCTGGTTGATATAGTCAAAGATTTGATCTCTAAGTATGAAGTTGACGGAGTTCACTTCGACGACTATTTCTACCCTGCTCCGTCTGCGGCCGGTCAAATGGTTCCCGATCAATCAGACTACGAAAAATATGGTGCTGGATACAGCTCGATAGAGGATTTCCGGAGGGGGAATGTGGATAATGCAATTGAAGCGGTTCATAATATGATCGTTGCGACAAAACCAGGAGTCGTATTCTCGGTATCGCCGGCCGCGGGACGAGATTATAACTACAATACCATGTTTGCCGATGTCGCAAAATGGAATCAAGAAGGATGGGTGGATATTGTGATACCGCAATTATACCAAGAGATTGGTAACCAATATAATGATTTTCAAACGAATTTGATTTGGTGGTCGCAAAATAGTCATAAAGCAGCTTTGATGATCGGTCACGGGTATTATAAGTTTGGAGATCCAACAGCACCCGCTGCGTTCCAGTCTGCAGCAGAGTTAGAGAAACAGTTTAATTTAACCAGGAAGAACAGTAAGGTGGTGGGAAATGCGATGTATAGTGCGCGGTATGTTATGCTTAACAAAGTTAGTATTACAGATCAGTTGGCTTCGCTTTATAAAAATCCGGCTGTCATGCCATTTGTAGGTCGTGCGGTTGCGCCGGCTCCTGCACCTGTGCAAAATGTGAAAATTGAAGGGAACTCTTTAAAGTGGAGTGCATCGGGCGATGTGAGATCCGTCGTGTATTATTTTTCCGATTTAAAGAAAAAAGGTGAAGTCTTTGCAATTACTCGTGATAAAAGTATTGAGGTGAGCAATAAGGGATATTACTCGGTCTCGACGATCAATAGTGACCACGCAGAAAGTGTACCTTCAGACGTTATAGAAAAGAAATAAATTCCCATGACTCGGATCGCTACTTTCGTCTGTTTCTTTGTTTTCTTCGGAATACAAGTTTTTGCCCAACCGTTTAAGTTTGCGCATGTTACCGATACGCATATCGGGGGAGAAACAGCGGCTGAAGATTTAAGGAGGACGGTTTTGGATATTAACCTAAACCCTGAAATTAAATTTGTTTTGATAACAGGTGATATAACGGAGTTTGGATCTGATGAAGAATTGCTTTTAGCAAAGCAGATCTTAGATAGTTTGACTTTGCCCTGGTATATCGTGCCGGGAAATCATGATGCTAATTGGTCTGAAAGTGGCGGGAATAGCTTCCGCCGTGTTTTTGGGGCAGAAACGTTTGAGTTCAAATACAACGGCTATCAGTTCATGGGCACGAATTCAGGACCCAATATGAGAATGAGCCCTGGTCAGGTGCCGCGAGAGAATCTGGTGTGGATGGATTCGATCTTTAACGCAGAGCCGGATAGTAAAATGCCATTGATTTTTATTAACCATTACCCTCTGGACAGCGAACTGAATAATTGGTATGAGGTTATTGACAGACTAAAAACAAGAAATATTCAGCTGGCTTTGTGTGGTCATGGTCATAGTAACAGATTGATGGATTTTGAAGGTATACCCGCGATTATGGGCAGATCGAATCTGCGAGCTAAAGACAGTATTGGCGGGTATAATATCGTGACAATAAAAAATGACGAGGCAACTTACAAGACTCGTATTCCAAGCATGACCACAAAAGAGCCTTGGGCAAGCGTACGCCTGGTTAATCATCATTTTGATCAAGAGCAAGCCAGCTGGAGCCGTCCGGACTTTTCAGTTAATGAACGTTTTAAGAACGTATCTGTTTCTTGGAAATTTCAGGATGATAGTGATCTCGGGGTCGGCTTAGCCGTTTATAAGAATACTGCAATCACCGCTAATACAAAAGGGGAAGTATATGCCCTGAGGTTGAAAGATGGAAGTAAAAAGTGGAGTTTCCAGACGAATGGGAAGGTTTATTCAACACCAGCCGTATCAGGAAATTATGTGGTTGTAGGTTCGTCAGATGGAAATATTTACTGCCTGGATGCCCGAAATGGCAAGGAGGTCTGGACTTATGAAACGGAGAAGGCCGTTCTCGGTTCACCATTTATCATTCAGAAGACAGCCTATATTGGCGGATCGGACGGGCATTTTCGAGCCTTCGATCTAAAAAGTGGTACATTGAAATGGGATTTTGATCGAGTTGAAAACTTTATCTCATCGACCCCTTTGTTCTATAATGGAACGCTCTATTTTGGAAGCTGGGGGAATGATTTTTACGCGCTGGACGCAATAACAGGAGCAGTGGATTGGAAATGGGACAATGGTTCTACAAACCGAATGTTTTCAGCAGCTGCTGTGGTACCGGTTGAGGCCAATAATAGGGTTTTTATTGTCGCGCCGGATCGGTATATGACTGCTCTTGATGCTTCAACAGGCGAGGTGATTTGGAGAGAGAAGAAAGATAGTAGCCGAGTGAGGGAGTCGATCGGTTTGGCTGAAGACAGGGAAAAAGTATATGTAAAGACTATGGACGGTGATCTGTTGGGTGTATCGACGAGAGCAAACAACATGGAGATAGTCTGGGAATCTGAACTGGATCTCCCTTATGAACTAACACCGTCGGCAATCGTTGAAAGCAATGGGCTGGTTTTTGTTCCAAGTCATAGTGGATTGCTAAGTGCGGTAAATGCTGATAACGGTGGGGTGGAATGGCAGTATAAGATATCAAATGCGATGGTTAATCCCATTAAGCCGTTCGGGAAAGATAAAGTGTTGGTGAGCTCGATGGATGGGACTATTTTTTGTTTAAAATATCATTAGTTGAAAGCGAAGACTAGCTGATTATGAAAGGAAAAAAGATCATCCGTATCATGCTGACTGTATTTGGACTGTTTGTAATGGTCGGTTTTTTGGCATGCTCAGCAAAAAGACTTGGGGGTGGGGAGCAACGAGCGTGGATACGGATTAATCAGTTAGGATATACACCTGATGGCATAAAAATAGCAGTATGGGGGTCTAAGTCGTCTAACAAGATTGAGTCTTTTCAGTTAATGGATGCTGAAACTGATGAAGCGGTGTTTAAGTCGGAAGCCGGTATGCCATTTGGCGCCTACGGACCGTTTGAAGAGACGTATAGACTGGATTTTAGTGCTTTTTCAGATACTGGGAAATTTTATTTACAGGCCGGAAATGCTAAATCTCCTGTTTTCTCTGTTAATAAAGATGTTTACCAAGGGACAGCAGATTTTGTTTTGAGGTATCTTCGACAACAGCGGAGCGGTTTTAACCCCTATCTGAAGGACTCATGCCATGTGCATGACGGTTATACAATGTATGGTCCGATGCCAGACTCTACGCTGATTGATGTATCGGGTGGTTGGCATGATGCTTCGGATTACCTGCAATATTCTACTACATCGGCCAATGCTACCTATCATTTGTTGGCTGCCTACCGCGATTTTGGGGAGTTTTTTTCAGATGCTCATTTGGCAAATGGATTGGAAGGTAAGAACGGTATTCCAGATGTATTAGACGAAGCGCGGTGGGGTTTGGAATGGTTGCTGAAGATGCACCCGCGGGAAGACTGGATGTTTAACCAGTTGGCTGACGATCGGGATCATCAGGGCTTGAGGTTGCCGACAATCGATTCAGTTGATTACGGAATGGGGCCTGGAGGTGCGCGACCAGTATATTTTATAACTGGGGAACCGCAGGGTTTAGGAAAACATCAAAACCGGGCAACGGGAACATCGTCAACTGCCGGTAAGTTTGCTTCGGCTTTTGCACTGGCATCACAAATTTACGAGAAGAAGGATGCTGAGCTGGCAAGTGTCTTTTATGATAAAGCCCTTTCGGCTTACAAATTTGGCCTTCGTAAACTGGGCGTAAGCCAGACTGCACCAAATTTAGCTCCTTATTTCTATGAAGAGGACAGTTGGGCAGATGATATGGAACTGGCTGCTTCGAATTTATGGAAATTGACCGGAGATGATGACTATTTGAATAAGGCGGTAGATTATGCGCGGATGGAGAAAATTACGCCGTGGTTAGGTCAAGATACGGCTCGACACTATCAATGGTACCCTTTCCATAATTTTGGGCACTATGAAATAGGGAATAATGAAACCACTGCATATTATAAAGAGGGTATAGAAAAGGTACACGCAAAGGCTGAAAAAAATGCCTTCTATAGAGGAATCCCTTTTATCTGGTGCTCGAATAACCTGACAACCTCTTTTGCAATCCAATGCTATTTGTATCGCAAAATGTCAGGGGATGAAACCTATAGGGAATTGGAGCAAGCAAATATCGATTGGCTCTTTGGCTTAAATCCTTGGGGAACGAGCATGGTTTATGGCCTCCCTTCTTGGGGGGATACGCCTGCTGATCCGCATTCTGCTTTTACACATCTACATGATTTTCCAGTAGATGGCGGACTGGTAGATGGACCGGTTTATACCTCTATCTATAATAACCTGATTGGTATTACCTTATACAGCCCAGATGAGTATGCAGCGTTTCAGTCTGACTTGGTCGTATATCATGATGATTTTGGAGATTATAGCACGAATGAACCAACCATGGATGGAACCGCGTCTTTGGTTTATCTATTAGCGGCAATGGAGGATGAAGCAGTTAGTCACCCATCGGTCAGCAAACTGAAACGAGATCGTTTTGGCGCCGTCATCCGAGGTGACGAAACGAAAAAGCTAGTCGCCTTGATATTTTCAGCAGATGAATTTGGCGAAGGAGCCGGTTATATCGCAGAAGTGCTTAATCGAGAAGATCAAAAATCGTCGTTCTTTTTTACAGGAAATTATTTGAGAAAAAAAGAAAATCAAGGGATTGTGGATAAGCTTGTTCGGGACGGACATTACGTCGGAGCACATTCTGATCAACATTTATTGTATGCACCGTGGGGGAATCGAGATTCATTGTTAATTTCGCAAGAGGAATTTGAAAAAGATGTTATCGAAAATTATAACTTGCTTAAGAAATGGAACCTAGATAGGTCAACAAGCAGGTTTTTCTTGCCGCCTTATGAATGGTACAATGACACAATAGCAGACTGGGTAGCCAAGATGGGTTTGGAACTTATTAATTTTACGCCGGGTATCCGAACACCTGCAGATTATACATGGCCTGACATGGGTTCGCGTTATGTAAGGAATAAGGCGATTTTCGAATCAATCGAAGACTTTAAAGAAAAAAATAAAAATGGGTTAAATGGTGCAATTATTTTGATTCATGCTGGAACAGATCCGAAAAGAACGGAAAAATTTTATCATGAACTACCAAAATTAATTGAATTATTGAAAAATGACGGGTATCAATCCGTCACAATAGATAAACTGCTAAATGAATCGCGTAACTGAAAAAGAATCAAATTATAACCATCTGGAGAAGATGAGTATCCATGAAGTGTTAACGAATATTAATCATGAAGACCAGAGTGTGCCTGATGCTGTAAAGAAGAGTATCCCGCAGATAGAGGCACTGACAGGTGCTATTGTAGAGAAGATGAAGAAGGGTGGGCGGCTGTTTTATGTTGGTGCAGGTACTAGCGGCCGACTGGGTATCCTGGACGCATCCGAGTGCCCACCAACTTTCGGTGTGCCCTATGACTGGGTAATCGGACATATAGCAGGCGGTGATACGGCTATTCGCAAGGCAGTGGAATTTGCGGAGGATGATCAAAAACAAGGATGGAAAGACCTGCAGGAATATTCTATCAATGAAAAAGATGTACTTGTCGGCATAGCTGCATCGGGAACAACCCCATATGTCATCGGCGCTTTGCAAGCAGCAAACGAAGCAGGATTGGTGACCGGATGTGTTGTGTGTAACCTGGACTCACCGGTAGCTGCAGAAGCAAAATTCCCGGTTGAGGTAGTGGTGGGGCCAGAATTTGTAACTGGTTCTACAAGGATGAAAGCTGGTACAGCTCAGAAACTCGTCCTCAATATGATCTCGACGACAGCAATGATTCAGCTCGGTAGGGTAAAAGGGAATAAGATGGTTGATATGCAGCTAAGTAATAATAAGTTGGTAGCCCGGGGTGTTAAAATAATTATGGATGAAACCGGTGCTACGGAAGAACAGGCAACTGAACTGCTTGAAAAGCACGGAAGTGTGAGGGCTTCGATTGAAAATTATAGATCATAAAGAGATTAGAGTATGACCCCCATTATATTATTGAGCTTTTTGATTGGCTACTTTACGCTTCTTGTCGGTGTAGCCTATTTTACATCACGGAAAAAGTCTGACAATAGTGCGTTTTTTAGTGCAAATAAAAATTCGAAGTGGTATATCGTCGCTTTCGGGATGATCGGTACCGCGCTTTCAGGGGTGACCTTTATATCGGTGCCAGGAGCAGTTGGAGCGGGGAGTTTTAGCTATTTTCAGTTTGTATTAGGGAACGCTGTTGGTTATGTAATCGTAGCGTTTTTACTCTTGCCTCTATACTATAAGATGAATCTGGTGTCCATTTATACCTATCTGGAGCAACGATTCGGGTATCTGAGCTACAAAAGTGGGGCGATGATCTTCTTAGTGTCCAGAACGATAGGTTCGGCTTTCCGCCTGTATCTGGTAGCAATCATTTTACAGCGCTTTATCTTCGACGCCTGGAATGTCCCATTTGCTGTGACCATCGCCATCTGCTTAATTCTGATATGGGTATATACGCATAAGGGTGGATTGAAGACGATCATCATTACGGATTTGATGCAGACATTCTTCCTCTTGCTTTCGGTAGTTTTATCGATCTATTTTATAGCGGATAGCATGAACCTGAATGTTGTGGAAACTTTTGATAAGATTAAGGATAGCAGCTATTCGCAAATATTCTTTTGGGATGACTTTACAGGAGATACGCGAAACTTTTTCAAACAATTTTTAGGGGGAATTTTTGTAACGCTGGCGATGTTCGGATTGGATCAGGATATGATGCAAAAGAATATCAGTCTTAAAACGATCGGCGAAGCACAGAAAAATATGCTATCGTTTACCTTGGTCTTCGTAATCATTAATATTTTCTTCTTGTCAGTTGGTGCGATGCTGTATTTCTACGCTGCTGAAAATGGACTGGATGTTTCTGCTCTGACGACACCTGACTATCTTTTTCCCGAAATCGCCTTGAATTATCTGCCGATTTTGCCAGGTATTATATTTATGATGGGCTTAACAGCAGCTACCTTTGCTACGACGGATTCTGCTTTGACAGCCCTAACAACTTCGTTCTGTGTTGATTTTCTGAATTTTCACAAGAAAGAAGATCCAAATGCCCCGGCACTGGTAAGAACAAGGACGATGGTGCATGTCGGTTTCTCTGTTGTCATGTTGCTAGTTATTATGGCGTTTAGAATTATCAATGACGACTCGGTGGTAACAGCTATTTTCACCGCTGCTGGTTACACTTACGGACCGCTGTTAGGGCTTTTCGTATTCGGGATGTTTACGAAGCGATCGGTCGCCGATTCGCTGGTTCCTTATATCTGTATTTTATCGCCAATATTGCTTTATTTGTTAAAACTCGCACTAGAGAAGCACGCGGGATATGGAATGAGCTTCGAGTTGATCGTTATTAATGGTGCTATTACATGGACTATGCTGTTTTTGACTAGCAAACCCGGATTGCCTACACCGACGAACGCCTAACAAGATACAGTATGAGTACTTAACGGTCATGCACCCACAGGTACGACTTTTGATTTATGCATTTTGAAAAAAAAACATGCACAAACATGCGAGACTGTCAGATATTATTGTTATCATTGTGTAGCCAATAATTTATAAAGAGATAGTTTGTAGCTGTAATTATTTGAACCTAATAAACCACGCTAAAAGATAAGTTTTAAAAGACGCTTGGATCTAAGAAGTTTGTTTTAGAAATCACGTCGCTAATCGATATAAAAAGCCAAAGAAAGCCGATAACACAGTTATGTTATCGACAATTATAACCATCAAAAAGCGAATCCATTATGAAAAAGTTATCCCCTCCAAGCCAGACAAGTTAAAGCAAGTAGTTTAGTTGCCATCCATGATGGGGCAGCGATTGTGAAAATTTGTATTTAGTTAATTTTTTAAAATGTGAAATATGAAAAAACAAAGACTAATAGCTACCCTGCTTTCCGTTTTGTTTTTATTTTGTGCGTATCAAACTCATGCACAAACAAGGACAATCACGGGTACGGTGTACGATAATGAAAATACCCGTTTTTCCGGGGTAACTGTCACAGTTGTGGGCAAATCGACGAGCACATCAACTGATAATAATGGAAATTTTAGTATTACTGCTAATGACGACGACGTGTTGAGTTTTTCAGCTGTTGGGTTTGAGCAACAGACGATCCCAGTTGGTAGCCGATCGAACATCACGATAACGATGGAAGCGAACGTGAGTGACTTGAGCGAAGTTGTAATTACTGGTGAATTTGGGATGGAAAGAAATGCACGTGCAGTAGGGTCGTCTGTTCAAAAGATTGATGGGGCAACCATCAGTGAGTCAGGCAGGGAATCCTTTGTGTCTGCATTGGCGGGACGGGTACCGGGTCTGAATGTTACTTCAACGAGTGGTACCCCGGGTGCATCCAATACGGTTGTGCTCCGTAATATAACTTCTATTTCTGGTAATAATCAGCCTCTTTATGTGGTTGATGGGGTACCGATGAACAACAGTACATTTGACCCCTTGACTGGTATGGCAGGAGCAGGAGTAGACACTTATTCTGTACGGAATATGGACTATTCTTCGCGGGGGAATGACTTTAATCCAGAAGATATTGAGTCGATTACTGTCTTGAAAGGTGCCGCCGCCGCCGCGCTTTATGGCTCCGACGCTTCGAACGGTGCGATTATTATCACAACCAAAAAAGGGCGTGCTGGGGCTGGTCGTGTACAGTACAGTAACTCTTTCAAATTTGATAAAGCCTATGGTTACCCGGAATTACAGACGAAGTATGCGAATGGAAATTATGGAACTACAAACTACTATTATACGGCTAAATTCGGCGGTTTGTATCCTGAGGGTATGACACTTTATGATAATTTTGCGTCCGTACTCCAAACTGGGTTTACACAGAGACATAATGTTTCCGTAGACGCAGGGACTGAAAAATCTACTATCCGCGCCTCTTTCTCTATGTTGGGGCAAGAAGGGGTTATTAAGACGACTGACTATGATCGTACTAATCTGGGGTTGGCGGGACAGTCTCAAGTAACTGATTGGCTGAAGTTTGAAGGATCGATGCAGTACACGAGGATGTCCAATAATAAAGTCATGCGAGGAACAGATGGACCATTGTATCGCGCGATGATATGGCCCATGGTAGATAATATGGCGAATTACCTTACTGATGATGGAGTTTTTATGAAAGTGCCTGATTACTACCTTGATCAGGATCTGTTAAATCCATTGTTTGGTTTGTATAAAAATAAATTTTTCGACAAATCGGATCGCTTTCTTTCGAATGTAGCAATCAACCTGACACCAATAGAGAACGCCTTCTTGAGAGCACAGGTTGGCTGGGATGTAGGTATGCAAAACTTCGAAACATCCGCCCATCCTTATTATGCTGCTCGTAATGCTGGTCTTGGGCAGTACAATTTGGTGCAATCAAATTTTTCTGATCCAACGATTAATATTTTGACGGGGTATAACAACACTTTTATGGACGGGAAGCTATCTTTTTCCGGTCAGCTGGGATATCATCAAATGGAAAATGGTGTAACAAGACTATCGAGCTACGGCAGTGATTTTATCGTTCCAGACTTTCAATCGATCAACAACACGGAACCGAGTACACAGGTGGCTTCCCAACGAAATACAAAAAGAAGAATTCAGGCTATTTCCGGACAGTTTGAGTTTGGTTATGATAATTTGGCATTTATTACTTTGCGAGGACGTAACGACTGGTCTTCAACCTTGCCAGTTGAAAATAACCGTTATTTCTATCCATCCGTTGAAGCGTCTTTTATCCTTTCTGATCTGGATTTTATGAAATCCGTTGAACCGATCAATTATGTTAAACTTCGCGGATCGGTAGCGCAGGTCGGTAAGGATGCTGGCCCGTTGGAGATTGATCCTGAATTAGAACCTACTGAACTGACCGGTGGTGGATTTAAGTATGGATTTACGGGACCTAATCCAAACCTACGGCCAGAGATGACTACTGCATATGAATTCGGTGCTGACGTTCAGTTGCTTAACAATAGGCTAAACGCTAGTTTTACATATTTCGGAACAAGGAACGCTGACCAGATTGTTAAAGGTTTCCGGTTGAGTTATGCAACGGGTTTCGTGTTGAATAATATGAATGTCGGAACATTTAAAACCTGGGGATGGGAAGCACATGTGGATGGAGATATTGTTAGGAAGCCTGAAGGTGTGACTTGGAACGTTGGTGTCAATGTGTCTCATGGTGGATCTAAGGTTTTATTCTTACCGGAAAATGTATCGGAATATTACAATGCTTATACATGGAATTCGGGTAATATCCGAAATGGTATCATGGTGGGACATCCGATCACAACACTAACTGGTCGTGCCTATCTTAGAAACGATGCAGGGGATATTTTGATTGAACCAACGACGGGTATGCCGTTGACTGATCCGGAATGGTCTGTAATAGGCGACCGTGAACCGCTTTTGCGTTTTGGTATCACTTCCTCGCTGCGATATAAAAATTTCAGTGCGTCTGCACTTTTTGCTGGACGCTTCGGGGCTACTGTTGTGAATGGAACAAAGCGTGTGATGATGACACAAGGAACCAGTTTGGAATCAGTTGAGCTTCGTGAAAGTGGTCCATTCGTGTTTGAAGGGGTTTTGAGAGATGGAAATGAGAATACAGATAATCCGACCAAGAACACAATTGTCACCGATTACAGGAATTATGGCGCAACGATCTATGGCGGTAATGACGAAGATTGGCTAGAGAAGGATGTACATTATCTGCGCCTGCAAGAACTGCGTCTTGCATACCGTTTGCCGGCGTCGACATTGAACTGGACAAAAATTGCTTCGTCCTTCGATGTGTTCGTGGTGGGTAATGATTTGGTCACCTGGACAAATTACTCTGGTATTGACGCAGTTGGAAATACAGTTTCTGCTGCTGCGGGCGGTACTGGTGGTGAAGGATATGATGTTTGGTCTATCCCCAACCCACGAGGAATCTCATTTGGTATTAGTTTAACCTTGAATTAAAGATATAGACCATGAAAAAGTTTTTAATATATATAATCCCTTTATTTCTTCTACTTCCAACCGGATGTAAGAAATATTTGGATGTAAATACAAATATAGATGCGCCAGCTGAGGTCGAAGGCTATTTGTACTTAGCGAATAACATTCAGCAATTGCAGGGTGTTTACTGGGACATTCGCGCTATCGGACCGATGACACAGATGATGGGCACAACGAGTTACACGACTTTTGCTACGCATTATTATTCCATAGGCAGCGACGCAGGCGGCGAGATATGGAGAGTTGTGTATTGGCTGCAAGGAATGAATTTAGAGAATATGATTAATCAATCGGTTGAAGCTGAAGAATGGACCTTGGCCGGAATCGGTTTAGCATTGAAGGCTTTTGGTTGGGATATGTTGACGAAGGTGCACGGGGAAGTACCAATGACCGATGCGTTTGTGCCCGGCTTGCTCTCTCATGATTATGACTACCAACAGGATATTTATCCGCAAGTACGTGCCTGGGCATACGAGGCCATCGAAATGTTGGAAAGAGAGGATAATACAATTTATGGTAGCAAGCTTACGGATAATGATTTTATTTATGGAGGAAATAAAGATCAATGGATCAGGTTTGCTTATGCAGTAATTGTACGGAATCTTGCGTCGTTGAGCAATAAATCAGATTTTAATTCAGCTTACGCTCAAGAGTTGATTAGTGCAGCAGAGAAATCTTTCCAGTCCCCGGGGGACGATGCGACAATCCGTATTACTGGTGGGTCACAGGGTGCCCCTTACAGTGGTTATAATAACTTTTGGGGTACTGCTCGAAACAACCTAAATATTCTTTATTTTCAGCACGATTATGCTGTGCAGGTTTTTACAGGAACTGTTCCCGAGTACGATCAAGTTACCGGCGACAAGATCCGTACGGAGGATAATGAAACTTATCCATTTAAACCTGCTGGAAAACAGATTACTGCGAACATCTTGAATGATGCACCAGGGAATTATGATCCACGAGTAGCGGTTAAATTAGCAACAACTAGTAATCCGAATTATGAAGACATCGATGATCCTGATAATGTGAAAAGCTATGAATATTATGGAGGTTCGTTTACCAGTCGTACTGGGCCAATCGGTACAGCTCCTTCTTATTATGGGAGAGAGGTGGCGCCTACCTGGACTGGTGACATTCATGATGGTATGGGACGATGGCTCTATCGGGATGACGCTCCTTATATTCTAACCACCTATGCTGAAATTCAATTCTGCTTAGCAGAGGCTTATTGGAAATTGGATCAACGAGGACAGGCATTTACTGCTTTTCAAAACGGTGTTCGTGCAGATATGGAATTTACTTCGCGGTATATTTCTCCAGGAAAGGAAGGCAGTCCGACTGGTGGTGATAAAATTACCAAATCAGTATTTGATGCATTAGCGACCGAATATCTGAATGGACCGTATGTCGCGAATGTGACTGATTTTTCTCTATCTCATATTATGATGCAAAAGTGGATAGCATTGTATCCATGGGGTGCTCCTGAGGCGTGGGTGGACATGCGTAAATACCACTATGATATCGAATATACTGGCGACTATCCAAGTAATGGAAATGGATGGATTCAAGCGGAAATCAGACAAAAGTGGGATACAGATCCTACCAAGGTATACAAGGGTTTGTATCTTGGCCCAGCTCAAGTGGAAGGGAGAAAATCAGCTTATAATGTTCTGAATGAGGGTTCTCCAAGTTATAGGATAAGACCTCGGTATAATTCTGAGTATATGTGGAACGAGGGGTCTCTTGAAGGCTTGAAACCAATCTCAGGAACGGCTCCGAATTATCAGACATCCATTCCTTGGTTTGCTTATCCTGGAGAAATGCCTAATTAATTATTGACCCATTTAAAATCAAGAAGAAATGAAAAAGATACTTAAATTATTATCATTCATGGTGATGCTGATTTTTCTGGCGTCATGTGAAAAGAATGTGGTGGATTTCCCAGCAGAGAAGATTACAGATGAAACGCCTCAGTTTCAGCTATTCTACATGGTTCCATTGGCTACTGGCTCCGCAAATGCTATCAACAAAGTAGAATTGAATGGTCAGTTGCTGGCCAATGAAACTTCCCCGTTGAATACGTTTAATTTAATTCCTGGTGGTGCCGTAGGTAAGTTCTTTAGCACAGAACCCGGAACGTCAAATTTAAAACTGTATCGCGGGAATGTAGAAAATATGACTTTGGTCTATGACCGAGATATCGAAATACCCGCTGGTAAGAATAGCTTGTTTATTCATGATTTTAGCGAACCTCCGGTGATTATTCCTTATCCGACTCCATTACCTTCTATAACGACTGAGCGTACTGGCACTACTGCCTGGATTCGCTTTATAAACTTGATGTATGAAGCAGAGGGTGAACCAACAGATCTTACACTACAATATCAGTGGCAATATACGACAGACAATGAAACCGGCGATAAAAGCGAATGGTTCGATTTAGGAGAGCCTGTTGCTTTTGGTGAGTTTACGGGTTGGGAACCGGTTACTGTAAATAAAACTGTGGAAATATCGGCAGGTACTGCCCGAATTGACTATCGAGTTCGTCTCATTGGTGCTGATGGTTCCGATCAGGGAAGCCTACAGATCCGTAATTCTTCTGGAAATCAGGTAGATTATTCGGATTGGTGGAATGCACAGATCGGTCGGATGTATAATCACGTGTTTGCAGGGTATCGCAATGCGACGCCGGGCGTAAATATCCGTCTGTCAACAGCGCACTAAATAGCGTAAATATTATTGAAAACTTGATAAAGATGGAAGTGGATTTAATACGGAATGCATCCGCATTAAATCCACTTTTTTCTGATAAAAATGCGAATTTAGTATGCTCTGGATTTTCCTTTATTTCTCCACGGTTCAGCAGCGGTTTTTAACATGCTATCACTAGCATTAATTCGCTGAAGACCGCCGAGCTCAAACCGTTACTGAAACTTCTTTGCGTTTACTTTACGGTCGGCTTCTTTCAGGTAAATCTTACGCAGGCGAATGTTTTTAGGTGTTACCTCAATATACTCATCGCCTTGGATGTATTCCATAGATTCTTCAAGTGAAAATTTAATCGCTGGTGCAATACGAGTATTGTCATCACTACCAGAGGCACGCATATTCGTAAGTTGTTTCCCTTTTACAATATTGACAACCAAGTCATTCTCGCGAATATGCTCTCCAACGATCTGTCCTTCATAGACATCTACACCTGGATCGACAAAAAAGCGACCGCGATCTTGAAGTTTATCGATTGAGTAAGCGGTGGTCTGACCTTTTTCCATGGATACCAAAACACCGTTTAGGCGACCAGGTATCGTGCCCTTCCATGGTTCGTAGCTCTTAAATCGGTGAGCCATAACAGCTTCCCCGGCGGTGGCCGTTAACACATTATTTCGGAGTCCGATAATGCCCCGCGAAGGAATCTCAAATTCTAAATGCTGAAGAGTTCCTTTGGTCTCCATGATCAGGAGCTCGCCTTTACGCTGAGTAACGAGCTCGATAACTTTACCTGATACCTCAGCAGGGACATCAACGATGAGTATCTCAACTGGCTCACATTTCTGTCCGTCAATTTCCTTAAGTATCACCTGAGGTTGACCAACCTGAAGCTCATAACCCTCGCGGCGCATGGTTTCAATTAATACGGAAAGATGGAGGATTCCTCGGCCGTATACCAAGAACGCGTCAGCCGAATCAGTAGGCACTACTTTAAGGGCAAGGTTTTTCTCCATCTCTTTGTATAAGCGCTCATGAAGGTGACGAGAGGTTACAAATTTACCCTCTTTACCAAAGAATGGTGAATTGTTTATCGTGAACAACATATTCATGGTCGGTTCATCGATATGGATTACTTCTAGTTGTTCGGGGTTTTCAAAATCAGCGAGTGTATCGCCAATATCAAATCCGTCGATTCCAACAACAGCACAGATATCGCCGGCCTTAACTTCAGAAACTTTCATTTTCCCTAAGCCCACGAAGGTATGTAATTCCTTAACACGGGACTTCACGATTTTACCGTCTCTCTTTACAAGGGAAATCGGCTGGTTTTCTTTGATAACTCCGCGTGCAACACGGCCAATCGCGATCCGACCTACGAAAGAAGAGTAATCCAGCGATGTAATTTGCATTTGAAGTGTACCTTCATTCGTAGGTGCCGGTGGGATGTGTTCCAAGATAGCGTCTAATAGAGGTTCGAAGCTTTCGCTTGGTTTCTTCCAATCAGTCGACATCCATCCTTGTTTAGAGGAACCATATAACACCGGGAAGTCTAATTGCTCGTCATTGGCATCTAGGTTAAAGAATAATTCCCATACAGATTCGTAAACTTCGTCTGGGCGGCAATTCTCTTTATCTACTTTGTTAACAACAACAATTGGCTTAAGACCCAAACCGAGTGCTTTTTGTGTTACAAAACGTGTCTGCGGCATAGGGCCCTCAAAGGCATCTACCAATAGGATTACGCCATCAGCCATTTTGAGCACCCGCTCAACCTCGCCTCCGAAATCGGCGTGACCGGGTGTGTCAATAACGTTGATCTTAACATCTTTATATTGAATCGACACGTTTTTTGAAACAATGGTGATACCGCGTTCCCTCTCAAGATCATTGTTATCAAGAATAAGTTCTCCGGACTCTTCCCCTTCACGAAAGAGGTTACTTGAGTGTAGTAGTTTGTCAACAAGGGTGGTTTTACCGTGGTCAACGTGAGCAATAATTGCTATATTTCTGATTTTCTGCATTTTATCGGTACTGGATACTCGAAATTTTTCGCAAAGATAGGTATTCACATTCGAAAAATTTGTTACGTTCCACTGTTTTTTTAGAGTTATTGTGATTTTTTTTCATGATTATGAACATGAAAGCTTAGCTTTGTATATATGGATATTCAGTTAATCCTCGTTATAGCTATTTTTGCGGGAGCACTTTTCTACCTAGCCAGGATGATCTACTTTAGCATTAAGCCTGGCAAGAAAAAAGGAGCATGTAAATCATGCTGTGGCTGTGATACGCTTAGCAATTTGGAGAAGCCTGCATCATCTAGAGATTAGACAAACCGAATAAGCGACTACCCCTTCTTCGCGGCCGATAAAGCCCATCGTTTCATTGGTGGTGGCTTTAATGGATATATCATCAATGCTTATTTTCGCTGCATTAGCAATGTTCTTCTTCATTTCAGGAATATATGGTTTTATTTTCGGAGCTTCA
Organism: Pedobacter indicus; assembly: GCF_003449035.1. NCBI lineage: Bacteria > Pseudomonadati > Bacteroidota > Sphingobacteriia > Sphingobacteriales > Sphingobacteriaceae > Albibacterium > Albibacterium indicum. The sequence continues at coordinate 399,176 of NZ_QRGB01000001.1, read as the reverse complement.
ATGCATAGCATGGCATCGATATTTCCCAGTTTCCATCCTTTTTCTTCAAGCATAACAATGCATTTTTCCAACAGGCTAAGGCTATTAACGCCTTTCCACTTGGGGTCTGTGTTTGGGAAATGATAGCCGATGTCCTCCAGGTTTGCGGCTCCAAGAATGGAATCACAGATAGCATGTGCTAGTACGTCGGCATCCGAGTGGCCAAAGGCTCCAGCATGGTGGTCAAGGAGAACACCCCCCAATACGAAAGGGTGCCCTTCTTTTAGTTGGTGTACGTCAAAACCAAATCCTACTTTAATCTTCATATAAAAAGCAATTGAATTGCTTCAAACATACGATTTTTATTCAACAGTAACCGATTTGGCCAGATTCCGGGGCTGATCAACATTGCATCCACGGAGTAAGGCGACATGGTATGATAAGAGTTGCAGCGGCACAGTGGCTAACAAGGGAAGGAAACTTTCATGTGCATCCGGTATTTCAAGAACGAAATCTGCTACTTCCTTGATCTTCTCGTCGCCCTCGGTTATGACTGCGATGACCTTGCCCTTCCGCGCTTTTACTTCTTGGATGTTGCTAAGCACTTTTTCGTAGGACGAATTCTTGGTAGCCACTACTACTACAGGAAGCTCGTTGTCGATTAAAGCGATGGGTCCGTGTTTCATTTCAGCGGCCGGGTAGCCTTCTGCGTGGATATAGGAAATTTCCTTCAGTTTGAGTGCCCCTTCTAATGCTACCGGGAAACCGGTACCGCGACCGAGAAATAGGCAGCTGACCGCATCTTTAATTTCCTCTGCAATGTACTTCGTTGCTTCTTCAGTTGCCAGGCATTTTTCAACCAAAGATGGCATGGTGTCCAATTCTTTTAAGAGTTTTTTAAGACTTGACCGATCTGTAGTTTCCCGCAATTGTGCCATATAGAAGGCCATCAAGCTGATAACGGTCACCTGTGCTGTAAATGCTTTGGTAGACGCCACCCCAATTTCTGGTCCGGCATGTGTATATGCGCCACCATCAGTTAAGCGGGTTATTGAAGAGCCGACAACATTGCAAATCCCTAAGATTAATGCGCCTTTTGATTTTGCAAGCTCGAGTGCTGCCATGGTATCGGCGGTCTCGCCTGATTGGGAAATAGCAATTACAATATCATTTTCGGAAACAACCGGATTGCGGTAGCGGAATTCGGAGGCGTATTCAACCTCAACCGGAATCCGTGCGTAATTTTCAATTAAGTACTCACCCACTAATCCCGCATGCCATGAGGTTCCACAAGCAATAATGATAATGCGGTTTGCCTGCTTTAATTTGTCATCATAGTCTTTTAAACCTCCTAGCTGGACGGTGCCTTCGTCGGGACTGATTCTCCCACGCAGGCAATCGCGTATAGACCGCGGCTGCTCGTAGATTTCCTTCAGCATAAAGTGGTCGTAACCAGCTTTTTCGAGCATTTCAAGCTTTAACTCTAAACGGTGTACAAAGGGCGTTTGTATTTCATTGTCTATCGTTCTAATCTCAATGCTGTTGGGCGTAATGGTGGCTATCTCTTCATCTTTGAGGTAGATAATGTTTTTTGTGTATTCTATAATAGGAGAAGCATCTGATCCTATAATGTACTCATCTTCACCGACACCTATGACCATTGGACTGCCTTTCCGTGCAGCAACGAGCTGGTTAGGGTTTTCTTTGTCTATTATGACGATTGCGTATGCACCGACAACCTGTGTCAACGTCAGGCGAACCGCCTCGGTTAAGTCACACTGTTCCGCCTGTTGGATATCTTCGATGAGGTGAACAAGGACTTCGGTGTCTGTGTCACTTAAGAAATTATGACCGTTGCTGATCAATGTTTCTTTGATAATTGCGTAGTTCTCAATTATTCCATTATGGACGATCGCCAAGCGCTCATTCCCGGAAAGATGGGGGTGAGCATTTCGGTCCGACGGCTCTCCATGTGTAGCCCAGCGCGTATGTCCGATTCCGACAGTTCCACTTTGATCTTCACCGTTAGCGAATTCTTCTAAAACCGAAACTTTACCTGCTTTCTTGTAAGCTGTGATCCCGTTGGAGGACGCTAAAGCAATTCCGGCACTATCGTAGCCTCTATATTCCAGACGTTTTAAACCTTTTATTATAACTGGCCACGCCTGTTCTTTCCCAATATATCCAACAATTCCACACATATGTTCTTGTTATTTTTAGTCAATAAAAATCGAAAGTCGGAAAAATATCCGACTTTCAATGACAGTTTACTAAAAATAACAGAAAATTTATGTTATCTACACAAACGATTGATTAGCGCTAATCAATCGTTTGTCTTCGTGTAGTAGATGTTTAGTTTCATCTTGTAGTTCGGGTTATTGAAGGTGCCCAAAATAGCTCGTGAAGCTGAGTAGATATTTGCCTGATAAGGTACCACGTTAGAGTAGATGTTGGCTGCTGGTTCTATAAAAAACTGAGCATTGTTTATTTTCCCTAAAAGGATATCCTGTATATAAGATGTCAGTATAAATGAATACTGTTTCTTTTCAGCGTTGTACTTTCCTCCGAATGCAAGACCGAAACTGCGTGGGTCGCGGTTATTCTCATTTGTATCCCCATCGGGGACAGGTCTGCGTTGACCCGCGATATCTTCCCGGTATAGGGTTAAACGCGGAGCTTGTTTGTTAAAAGCAGATCCGGTAGTCTCCTCATCAGCCAAGATAACTAATTCAGCTTTGTTAATGATCATATCCTGGTTTTGAAGCGCAGAGATTGTCGGAAGAGATAATTTAATACGCAGACCTCCCAAGCCTTGTGTATAAACGGTCTCATAATTATTTCCCGGGTTATCAAGCTGGCTTTGCACTTCAGTAGAATATACATGATTTATCGATGCTGCAGCGTTGCTTGGAGATATTAAATAAAATTTATTTTTCTGAAGCGTTGTGTCTGGTGTTTTGTAGTAGACAATCAGACCGTTTTGGCTATTATCACTTATCGCTAAGTGAATAATGCCGCCGACACCACTTTGAGTCTCTTTATTAACACTTACTTGGAAACCCTTGACCCGGTTGTGGTAAAAATCATGTTCATTAAAAACTGCAGAGTCGATATTGCCATCAAATAGTTCAGTTACTTTTTCCTTGTCGAGCGGAATCCGAAGTTGCGGACCTACACGAACGACGGTATCTTTTCCATCAATCACTGAATTAACTCGAATACTATCGTTATAAGCAAATTTATTGACGGCCTTACTCCCCCAAAGCGAAGGATCCACTTCCCACTTTGCATTGGTCGGATAATTTTTTCCAACTTCATAAGGAACACTTAGCTGCTTCACCTCAACAGTTGTAGATGAATTCAATGAGTCGCCAAAAAAGTCTTGACCATAGTTGATAATCAATACCGCGGAATCTACAGTAGCATTAAGAGGTATACGGGAATCCCCGTTTGATACGTTTTGAACCGCGAATTGAATTGATGCGTTACTTTCGCCAATTATCGGATCTTTGAGGTATCCTAGTGGTAATTGTGCTAAACCTTTGGTGAAAATACTATCTTGTTTAACGGTTGAAGCGTTGATTTCTAAGGTGTCGATGAGGACGCCATTAATTTGATCTCCGGGATCAACATCTAAACCAACTTTTGAAGGGTTATCACAACCGCTTAAAATAAAGAGACTTATCAACAAAGTTAATAAGTCTCGTAAATGATATCTCATATGTTAAAATTGAAAACTAACCAACAATTATGCAGTTTCAAGCTCTTCGCTCGCAAATTGCTCGTAAAGGTTGCAATAATTTTCGAAATCTTCATCTTTTTCAGCGTTGGTAAGAGGAATATCTGCTTTTTTAACAAATTTTAACAGATCCTCACTGACGTTCTCTTCTGCTATTACGACCGCATCAGAATAAGAAATGGCTCCCTGATAAAGGCTGGTGTGATCGCCATTTCCGTACTCGGCTAACTGATCTTCTTTCATTGAAGAGGTAAGTGCTTTCTTTTTAAAGCCCTCTCCGAGAGCTTCTGGGAAGTGGTCATTGTATAAAGAGTAGATTACTTTGGATTCCTTGTATGTAGGATCGTCTTTATAGGCTGTTTTCAAATAGGCCGGAATCAATGTGCTCATCCATCCGTGACAGTGAACCACATCGGGTGCCCATCCTAATTTTTTAACCGTTTCTAATGCTCCTTTACAGAAGAATATTGCCCTCTCGTCGTTGTCTGCAAAGAATTTATTGCTTTTGTCTCTAAACACCTGCTTGCGATGAAAATATTCATCGTTGTCTAAAAAGTAAACTTGCATTCTTGCCGCTGGAATCGACGCTACCTTGATTATTAAAGGGTTGTCATTGTTGTCCACGACAATATTCATTCCTGATAAGCGTATGACTTCATGTAACCGGTTTCTACGCTCATTGATCGTGCCGAAGCGAGGCATAAGGATTCGGATCTCAAAGCCTTTTTCCTGCATTGCCTGAGGTAACTGTCGGGTTATTTCTGAAATTTTGCTTAGTTCAAGGAAAGGCGCCATCTCGTGCGTAATAAACAATATCTTTGTTTTTGCCATCTCCAATAATTTATTTGTATTTTGTGTATTTTGTAATCGAGTCTTAGCTGACAGGTATGCAAAGATAAGCATTATCTGTCAATTTATCAATGTATTACGAAAAACCCTTTGCTTTACCAATAGAATTTGCCATTTTTGGCGGTATTTTCTAAAGCGTTATCTGTGCTTATATTTACAACAAAAAATGACTTAGGTGCGCATCTCGATAACATGCGCAACGAGGGTAAAAGGATCGGTCTAGTGACTACGATGGGAGCTTTGCATCAAGGTCATCTTTCCCTTATGCAACACACTCAAAAACTTAGTGATATTCTTGTTTGCAGTATTTTTGTTAATCCTACCCAGTTTAATAACAAAGAGGATCTGGCTAAATATCCCCGACCCATCGAACAAGATATTCATATGTTGGAGCAGATTGGCTGTGATGTGCTTTTTCTCCCCGAGGTAGAGGAGATGTATTCAGGCAGTGAGGAGTGGAATATTGACCTTGATGGTTTGGATACTATATTAGAAGGGGCATTCCGACCTGGTCACTTTCAAGGGGTTACGCAGATTGTTAAAAAACTCTTTGATGCAGTTGGTCCAGATATCGCAAGCTTTGGGCAGAAAGATTACCAACAGTTTGCTGTAATAAAGAGAATGGTAGAAATATTCCGATTGCCGGTCGAATTAAAACTATGCCCTACGGTTCGCGACTCGAATGGTCTGGCCATGAGTTCAAGAAACGTACGATTATCGGATCATGGGAAAACACAAGCCTTGGCGTTATCGAAAGCGCTTCAATATGCTTCCGATCATATAGCGGAAGAAAGAGCTTCTTATTCAGAAATAAGAGAGGAGGCGATTTCAATCCTAAAGAATGCAGAAGGGGTGGATGTTGAATATTTCGAAATATGCGACCGAGAGACTCTTCTCCCGGTCGGTCAGCCCACAGCAGGTGTCAGTCTAATTGTCTTAGTAGCTGCCTGGGTAGAAGGTGTTCGGTTGATAGACAATATGTTAATCCCGGGCGGAAATTCACCGAAATCATAGAATTCATATTTTTTCGTAATTTTGCATTATGATTATTGAGGTAATGAAGTCAAAGATTCACCGTGCGCGTGTTACGCAGGCGGAGTTGAATTATGTTGGTAGTATAACTATTGATGAAGATTTGATTGATGCGGCAAACATTATCCCGAATGAAAAGGTGCAAATTGTCAACAACAACAATGGTGCTCGTTTTGAGACTTACGTAATAAAAGGTGAGCGAGGTTCGGGTGTTATATGTTTGAATGGTGCAGCGGCACGTTTAGCGCAGGTCGGTGATGTTATTATTATCATTTCCTATGCTCAGATGACGATGGAAGAGGGCCGAAACTACCAGCCTCGTCTCATATTCCCAGACGATAATAACAGGCTAATTAAATAATAATTTATGCGTGCATAGCATTTTTTTGTAATTTTATAAAAAATGCTGTCATGATGTTCGAACTAACCGAAGAGCAAAAGATGGTCCGCGACGCGGCTCGCGATTTTGCTCAAACTGAACTGAAACCCGGCGTGATAGACCGGGACGAAAACCAACTCTTCCCAGCGGAACAGATTAAGAAATTAGGTGAACTGGGCTTTCTCGGTATGATGGTCGATCCTCAATATAATGGATCTGGCTTGGATACCGTCTCATATGTATTGGTTATGGAAGAGCTTTCCAAAATAGATGCCAGTGCATCGGTCGTCGTTTCAGTAAACAATTCACTGGTTTGTTATGGTTTGCAAACCTATGGTACAGCTGAGCAAAAGGAAAAATACCTTAAACCTCTTGCCGCTGGTGAAGTGATCGGTGCATTCTGCTTGTCTGAACCGGAGGCCGGTTCGGACGCCTCCTCGCAACATACGACTGCGGAAGATAAAGGAGACCATTATTTATTAAACGGTACGAAAAATTGGATAACCAATGGCAGTTCTGCATCAGTGTACCTTGTAATTGCTCAAACCCATCCAGAGCGAGGATCAAAGGGGATTAATGTTTTAATCGTTGAAAAGGATATGCCTGGTTTTACGATCGGCCCCAAAGAAAATAAAATGGGTATTCGCGGGTCTGACACCCATTCATTACATTTTGACAACGTTATAGTTCCAAAAGAGAACCGGATCGGAGATGATGGTTTTGGATTTAAGTTTGCCATGAAAACACTGGAAGGCGGGAGGATTGGTATCGCAGCCCAAGCATTGGGTATCGCATCGGGTGCCTACGAACTGGCGTTACAATATGCCAAAGAGCGAATTGCTTTCGGTAAGCCTATTGCGAGCCTGCAGGCCATCAGCTTTAAGTTAGCGGATATGGCTATGGAGATCGAGGCTGCTCGTTTATTGTGTTTGAAGGCAGCTTGGTTGAAAGATCAAGGTCAGCCATATACCGAGGCTGCTTCCATGGCTAAACTGAAAGCATCGGAGGTTGCGATGAAGGTTACGGTAGACGCAGTGCAGATTCACGGAGGTTATGGTTATGTTAAAGAATACCACGTTGAACGGCTCATGCGAGATGCCAAAATTACTCAAATATATGAAGGCACGTCTGAAATTCAGCGCCTGGTTATTGCGCGGGAAATACTTAAATAACTATATTTACCGAAAAAAACTGTGATGAGATATAGATTCCCAATCGTTTGTGTTTTCATATGTATATTAATTGCTGGGTGTGGCCGTAAACCTGCTCAGCTGGATAACGGAATCTGGAGAGGAACTTTTCAGACGGATTCGACAATTGAAATCCCTTTTAATTTTGAGGTTTATGACTCGGCCGGCACCAAACAAATCGCTTTCATAAATGGTGAGGAGCGCCTTAATATCAATGAATTACAGATTGAGGGTGATTCGGTTTTTTTCAGAACACCTCTATATGAAACCGAGATTCGAGCTAAGCTTGGAGATAAAACACTGGAAGGGACATGGGTCCGGACACTTCCTAATTTGACCCAAAGCATGCCCTTTACAGCCGAATATGGGGCAGACTGGCGTTTTGTTAAAGAGCCCAAGGCTTCAAAGGCCGATGTTTCAGGACGTTGGTCCGTGGTGTTCACAAAGGAGAATACGAAGGATACGACACTGGCCATCGGTGAGTTTGTTCAGGAAGGAAATTTAGTTCAAGGGACATTTTTAACGAATTATGGTGACTATCGATTCCTGAGTGGCGAGGTAGATGGAGATATGTTGCGTATATCGGCCTACGGTGGAATGAGTCCTTCGTTGTTTACAGCAACGATCAGTGGAGATGCAATGACCGGAGATATGTATTCCGGACCAGCTAATCATTCCAAATGGCAGGCTAAGAAGGACCCCAATGCAGCACTCGCCGACGCTTATTCTCTTACTAAATTAAAAGAAGGATATAATACACTGAGCTTTGAGTTTCCTGATACGGAAGGGAACCTTGTTTCGTTATCGGATGATCGCTATAAAAATAAGGTTGTTATCCTGCAGTTTTTAGGGTCTTGGTGTCCAAACTGTATGGACGAGACAATCTACCTTAACTCTTTTTATAGGAAATATAAAGAAAAAGGTGCTGAGGTGCTAGCACTTGCTTATGAGCGCTACGCCGAACCTGAAAGGGCTAAGAAGGCGGTCACGAATCTGATGGATCGTTTTGATATGGCCTATCCTGTTTTACTAACCGGTTATACGAATAGCCAGGTATTGGAAAGCCTGCCGGAAATGGAGAGTTTCAATGCTTTCCCGTCGACTATTATTATTAATAAGAAAGGCGAAGTGCATTCTATTCATACTGGCTTCAATGGTCCGGCGACCGGTCAGGCCTATGTCGATTATATCACACAATTTGAGCAAACAATTATCGAATTGCTAGCAGAATAGTCGGCACAATTATTCTTTTATGTGATATTCGTTATCTTCTGGTTCCATAAGAATCATTCACTTTACCCCTTTATAAAGTAATGGTTTATTATGAGTCACGTTTTTCACATACCTGTATTAGGTTTGGCATTTTCCATCGATACGCCCGTAAAGGTTGCCCGTTATGGTATTTCATCTGTTGTTTCCATCGTCGATGATATTTTGATAGAGCGTATGCGTGAGTATTATTCACACAAAATTGGTGAAGAATTTGTTCCGATCAATAAGCAAGAGCCAGACTTCCGTGCTCGGCGGATTACTGCTTATCTGAACTTGCTTCAACAAATTGTTCGCTCACAATTTAAGAACCTTCTCAAATCGGACTTTGTAGAAGGGACAGAAATTACAAAGTATTTTGAACTGCTACCAGATCATTCCGAACTAAAGCAGCAATATCTACAAATGCTCCTCATGACAGATGCTCGTGAAAAAGCAGCAATTCAAAAAATACTGAAGAGTAAAATACGATGTGGTGAAATCGATGTGAATATAATGTCGAAGGTAGATAAAGTGAACTATGAAACGAATGGTAAATCGTTAGGCGATCAATTTACGGATGCAGTTGCTGCTGTACGAGGTTTTGCGCAATCTGACCTTGAATCGTCAATTATACTTTCAGCTGGTATGAACCCCCGCTTATATAGCTCATTAGAGACCTATCCTGATTTCTATCCGCATAAGCAGGGGCGATTAAAAAAGAGAATTATACTTAAGGTGAGTGATTTTCGCTCGGCTTTAATCCAGGCCAAATTTTTAGCGAAGAAGGGATTGTGGGTTTCCGAATTCAGAATTGAATCGGGTCTGAACTGCGGTGGTCATGCCTTTGCAACTGAAGGCCTTTTACTGGGGCCGATCTTAGAAGAGTTCAAACAGAAGCGAACGGAACTTTTGTATACAGTATTTGACATGTATCAATCATCGCTCAAAGCGAAGGGCTTGTATGTTTCCGCTATACCAGAAATGAGGGTAACCGTGCAGGGTGGTATCGGTACCGCGGAGGAAAACAGCTTTTTATTGGAGCATTTTAAACTTGACGGGACAGGTTGGGGTAGTCCTTTTCTGCTTGTTCCGGAAGCGACAAATGTCGATGAGACGACCTTGGATAAGTTAATTATCGCTGAGCAGTCCGATTTTTACATCAGCGGTTCTTCGCCGCTCGGCGTGCCTTTTAACAACTTTCGTGGATCATCAGCCGAATTATTGCGCCTAGAACGTATAAAAAAAGGACGACCCGGTAGCCCTTGTAAGAAAAAGTATTTGGTGTCGAATACGGAGTTTACTGATAAGCCGATCTGCACCGCATCCCGGGAATATCAATCTCTTAAACTGAAGGAATTGGATAAGCAAGAAAGCCTTTCATCCGCAGCATATAAGAAAGAGTTTGATCGGATCACGGAGAAGGTTTGTTTGTGTGAGGGCTTGGCTACATCTGTTTATATTAAAAATGGTCTATTGAAGCCACGCGAAGAACGCGCAGTTTCAATTTGTCCCGGCCCCAATATTGCGTATTTCTCGGGCAAATATTCGCTACAGGAGATGGTAAATCATATTTATGGAAAGGGGAGTCTGCTTAAAAGTGTAAATCGGTCGAACATCTTTGTTAACGAATTGAAGCTGTATGTTGAATACCTTCAAAAAGATATTCAGCAGCATATTACTCAGCTTTCAGACAAAAAGGATAAGTACTTTGCGCGATTTAGATCACAATTGCAAGAGGGGATAGAATATTATAAGAGCCTGATCCCTTTCATTTCTAATGAGACCGAGACCTATAAAAAAAGGATGCTCCTTGATATACAGCAATTAGAACGAAACCTTGCGGAACTTATTTAACAAAGTGCTTCAGCTGGATCACTTCTTTTTCCTCAAGATGGCGCCAGCGTCCGCGCGGCAAGTCTTTCTTTGTTAGGTTTGCGTAGATCACCCGGTCAAGTTTAATAACATCGTATTGAAGATGCTCAAAAATCCGCCTGACAATGCGGTTCTTTCCGCTGTGGATCTGGATGCCAACTTCGTTCTTGCCTGCGCCCTGTATAAAGCTAACAGAATCAGGTTTAATGAAACCATCTTCAAGCTCCAATCCATACTCTATTTTATTGAAGTCCCCTTGAGTAAGGTTCTTATTAAGTTCGACGTGATATATTTTGGTGATCGTATTTCGTGGGTGTGATAGTTTATCCGCTAAATCGCCGTCATTCGTCATGAGTAAGAGCCCGGTCGTATTGCGGTCTAGTCGCCCAACCGGATAGATACGTTCCTTACTCGCTTTCTGAACCAGATGCATCACAGTTTTCCGCTCTTGCGGATCATCCGTAGTTGTTATATAATCTTTGGGTTTGTTTAAGAGAACGTAAACAAGTTTTTCCCGTCTCAACCGCTCTCCATTATAGCCAACTTCATCTTTAGTCGGATCTACTTTTGTTCCCAGTGAAGTTACGATTTCTCCATTGATGCTGATTACGCCAGCTTCAATTAATTCATCAGCTTTTCTGCGTGAACAAACACCCGCATTCGCGATATAACGATTCAGACGGATTAATCCATCGTCGATTGTTTCTGTTTTGTAGGTTGGGGTTTGAGCTCTGTCGTCATTTTTACTCCGTGAACGCACTCTTTTCCGTTTGCCCGATTCGACTTTCTGGTAGCGTTTATCATCTGAATACTTTTCTTTTGATGTGTCTTTATCAAAGGATTTGTAACGGTCTCTTTTGTTGAAGGTGCGTTCTCCACGCTTCCCCGATGAGTCGCTGTCACGTTTATACCTGTCTTCTTTCTTAAAGTAATTAGACTTCCCCCCCTTGTTGGATCTGCCGTCCCGGCTATTCCGTTTATTATCGAATGGCATATTATTTACCCCTAAAATGAATTAGCAAAGGTAGGGCATTTTTTTAAATTTTAGATGTAGACAGAGGTTTTATATGAGATGCTCAAATCTGGGTCTAGAAATGTCGTTTAAAGGTGATAGGGCTAGTTTTTACGTAACTATTTGGTAGTTAAGGGAATAGTTATTATCTTTGTCGCCACATTTTTCCAAAACCATTAGGAGAGGTAAAAAATGATAAAAAAACACATGCTCACATGTGCATTAGCGGTGCTAATTTTGATAGGCTCAAAACTGTTTATCTATAGTACACCGGCATCTACCAAAGATGAAGTAATAGCACAAATTGATGCCGAAGAATTTGTTGAAAAACATCGGGAGGCATTAGAAATTGAAAAAAGAGAAGCATATTTTTCTTCTATAAATTTTGCTGATGAACTCGTCCCTCTCGACAAGAAGGGGGTGGAGAAACGCTTAAAAAGAAATCTTGACAAATTCTCATATTCCAAACTGCGGACACATAAGTTACACCGATTGGCTAAACAATGGTTTCCTGTAATCGAGCCAATTCTTGCCAAGCACGGTATTCCCGAAGATTTTAAATATGTCCCTCTTGTAGAAAGCGGATTAAAGTCGGGAACCTCGCATAAAGGGGCGTCGGGCTATTGGCAGTTTATGCCCGCAACCGCGCGGTCGTTTGGCTTACGAGTAGATGACAGCGTAGACGAGCGCCATAATATTGTCAAATCTACAGAGGCCGCTGCCAAGTACATCAAAGCCCTTTATAATATATTTGATGACTGGACATTGACAGCAGCTGCATTTAATGTAGGTGAAGGAAGTTTGCTCCGGTCATTGAATGCGCAGGATAAAGAGACCTATTATGAGCTCTCATTAAATCCGGAGACACGCGTATATGTATATAAAGTAATTTCTATGAAAGAGGTTATCGAGCATCCCGAGCTTTACGGTTTTCAACCTGCTAACGGACGTGGCATGCTCGCTGACAACTCTAGCGTAATGCAATCTGACGACAACGGCAGGTTATAACCGGTCAGATTTTCATTTTATTATCCGTATTTTTGTTCAACAGATCTGAACGATAAAGATCTGACCGCAACGAGCAATCTTATATGAATAATAATACCATTCCGGATTTAGAAGAACAAAGTGAAGTCGAAGTTTACGGCGCCAGGGTTCATAATCTAAAAAACATCGATGTAAGCTTTCCCAGAAATCAACTCGTAGTAATTACAGGGCTCAGTGGAAGTGGAAAGTCTTCATTGGCTTTCGATACGATTTATGCTGAAGGTCAGCGCAGGTATTTAGAAACTTTTAGCGCATATAGCCGGCAGTTCTTAGGCGGATTAGAGCGCCCCGACGTGGATAAGATTACCGGATTAAGTCCGGTGATAGCCATAGAACAAAAAACAACGAGTAAAAATCCAAGATCGACAGTAGGCACCATAACCGAGGTTTACGATTTTCTCCGTCTTTTATATGCTCGCGCCAGCGAAGCATTTTCTTACGTCTCTGGGAAGAAAATGGCCAGATTGTCGGAAGATCAGATCATCGACCAGATCCTGAATCAATTCGATAATCAGGCGATCAATGTTCTTGCTCCCGTTGTGAAGGGGCGGAAAGGACATTACCGTGAGCTATTCGAGCAAATCAGAAAGCAGGGTTTTGTAAAGGTGCGCGTCGACGGAGAGCTTATGGATCTCATGCCCAAGATGCAGGTAGACCGCTACAAAACGCACGATATCGAGGTTGTTATTGATCGCCTTCTGGTCAGTCAGCAGGATAGAAAACGATTAGTAAGCTCGGTACAACAAGCAATGAAACATGCTAAAGGAGTGATCAAAATTAGCGATGTTTCCAATAAGGAATATTTCTTCAGCCGGTTCCTCATGGATCCCGAGTCGGGTATTTCTTATGACGAACCGCAACCCAATACCTTCTCTTTCAATTCCCCTTATGGCGCCTGTGAGCATTGCGACGGACTGGGTTATGTATTTCAGTTAGATCGGGAGAGCGTAATCCCCGATGTTAAACTGAGCATTATGCGTGGGGGCATTCTGCCGATCGGGGAGTATAAAGATAATTGGACCTTTCAGCAACTTAAAGCGTTGGGGAAGAAATACGGTTTTTCCTTAACAACGCCGATTAAGGAGTTGTCTGAGGAGCATTTAGATATTATCTTTCACGGTGCACCAGATATTATCACGGTACCCGTTTCCTATAACAAGTGGAATGTAAAGAACTATCAGATCACATACGACGGCTTGATCAAGCAATGGGAAGAACAGCTTGAGCAAAAAGGAGGGGTGAGTGACCTGGATGACTACCGGTCTTTGCGGACTTGCCCGACTTGTCATGGCGCGCGCTTGAAGAAAGAGGCGCTACATTTTAAGATTGACGATAAAAATATCGCTCAATTAGCGGAAATGGATATTGCCGGCCTAGCAGAATGGTTTGAGGGTTTGGAGAACCGGTTGAATGAAAGGCAGAAGACGATAGCAGTTGAGATCTTGAAGGAAATACGATCTAGACTAGGGTTTTTATTAGACGTTGGTTTAGACTATCTCACGCTCAACAGAACAGCCAGAACGCTGTCTGGGGGTGAAGCACAGCGTATCCGCTTAGCTACACAAATTGGTTCACAACTAGTTAACGTACTTTATATTTTAGATGAACCGAGCATTGGCCTTCATCAAAGAGATAATGAGCGATTGATTAATGCCTTGAAGGATCTAAGAGATTTGGGGAATACAGTCCTGGTCGTTGAGCATGATAAAGACATGATCTTGGCGGCTGATTACGTGATTGATATGGGGCCTGCAGCGGGCTCTCACGGTGGTGAGGTTGTTGCAGAAGGTACTCCGCATGAGATTGAGAGTAGCCGGACGCTAACAGCAGATTACCTGACAGAAAGAAGGGAGATTGTAGTCCCTTCGGAAAGAAGAGAAGGGAATGGCGAGTTTCTGACCTTAGAGAAAGCGTCGGGGAATAATTTAAAGAACGTGACGGTAAGCTTCCCTCTGGGTTGTTTTATTGCCGTAACCGGAGTGTCAGGCAGCGGTAAATCAAGTTTAATTACTGAAACCCTATACCCAATTTTAAATAAACATATTTTCAGGGCGAAGAAAACACCGCTTCCCTATAAAAAGCTTGTGGGTTTAGAGCATATAGATAAAGTAATCGAAATCGACCAATCACCGATTGGGCGTACGCCCCGGTCAAACCCATCTACCTATACAGGAGTTTTCTCCGATATCCGAAATCTCTTTGTCCAGCTGCCTGAAGCGAAGATCAGAGGTTACAAGCCGGGCAGGTTCTCCTTCAACGTCAAGGGGGGCAGGTGCGAGACATGTAAAGGTGCCGGGATGAAGGTAATTGAAATGAACTTTCTTCCCGATGTCCAGGTCCCCTGTGAAACCTGTCAGGGCAAACGATATAACCGGGAGACCCTTGAAGTAAGGTATCGCGGGAAATCTATCAGCGATGTGCTTGATATGCGGATTGCGGATGCTATGGAATTCTTTGAACCTATACCCTCCATTTACCGTAAGATCAAGACGCTGAATGACGTAGGTCTTGGTTATTTGACATTGGGGCAATCTTCAGTATCTTTGTCAGGAGGTGAGGCTCAGCGCGTCAAATTAGCTACAGAACTATCGAAAAAAGATACTGGAAAAACATTCTATATCTTAGATGAGCCGACAACGGGCCTACACTTTGAGGATGTTAACGTATTATTGGGTGTTCTGAACCGCTTGGTTAATCGGGGCAATACCGTATTGGTCATTGAGCATAACATGGATGTAATAAAAGTAGCCGATTACGTCATTGATATGGGGCCTGAAGGTGGGCAACGTGGTGGGGAGCTGGTATTCTCCGGTACCCCTGAAGAGTTGGCCAGAAACAAGCGAAGCAAGACTGCGCGTTTTGTTGCGATGGAGTTGGGTAATAAATTAGTTGATAAAAAATAAATTATAGTAAAATGATTGTACTTGATAAGTTGGGAATTGCAGACAAGATCAAAGAGGCTTTAGAGACAGTCTTTGACCCTGAAATACCGGTGAATATTGTCGAATTGGGATTAGTCTATGAGCTTATTACAAAAGAGGACGGCACCGCAAAGGTGGTAATGACTTTAACTGCACCAAATTGTCCGGTTGCCGATGGTATCATCAATGAAGTACAGGAAAAAGTAGAGGCTGTAGAAGAGGTTAAGGATGCCTTGGTTGAGCTGACCTTTGACCCCCCTTGGGATAAAAGCATGATGAGCGAGGAGGCTCGTCTAGAATTAGGCTTTATGTAAGCAGGTCTGATTAATCTTCCTTTTGTGCACGGTTCTCTAAATCCTGTAAGGTCTTTACAGGTAGCGCTTTTGCTTTAGCGGCTTCTTTTCTGCCTAATGTGCGCTTCCAAATGGTGCGTGACTCCTTTGTTAAGATTGGCGCTACGATACTTAAGATCAGTACGTAAACTACTACGAACGACTGAATGATCGGGTTTAGTCCACCTGCCTTACCAATGTTGGCCATAATGATTGAAAACTCACCTCTGGCAGAAAGTGTGAAGCCGATATCAAAAGAAGCTTGTTTTTTCATTTTTGATATCCGGGTAGCAAAAAAGCCAGAAGCTAAGTTGGCAATCACGGTCAATACAGCTGCTATTGCTGCCCATTGCACAGCACCGCCAAGTGTCGTCGGATCGATAGACAGTCCGAAGCTAAAGAAGAACATCGCTCCGAAATAGTCTTTATATGGCAGCACCATTCCTTCAATTCGCTTTATATACTTCGAGTCCGCTAAAACCAATCCGGCCATCAAAGCTCCAATGGCCTCGGCAACGTGAATACTTTCCGAAAACCCGGCCGTAATAAAGAGTAGTGCAAAAATGATAAGGATAAAAATCTCCGAAGAGTTTACTTCTAATAGCTTATCAATCGCCGGTACCACCTTTCTTCCCACGACCAAAAACAACAGGATAAAACCAAGTGCAAGTAAACAGGTGCCTACAACTTGCCAGACAGATCCTCCCCCAGCCAGTACCAATCCTGATAGGAAAGAGATGTGCATCGCAATAAAAAGATCATCAAACATAATCATCCCCATGATGATCTCAGTTTCAGGATTCGCTGTTCTTCGCAGATCAGTCAAGACCTTCGCTACGATGGCTGTCGATGAACTGGTCATGATTCCACAAATTACCATGATTTCGGCAAATGGCATGCCCATCATCCAGCCAATAAGGAGCCCGGTGACAAAATTGATGCAGACATAGATACTCCCACCTGTCACGATGGATTTTCCCGACTTGATGAGTCGCCCGACGGAAAATTCAAGACCTAAATAGAACAATAGAAATAAAACTCCAAGGCGCCCCATGAATTCGATGAACGGCATGCTCTCCTTAAACTGGAGGTCAATGATGCCCAAATCGGGTGCGTTGGGGCCTAGGATCATCCCAATTAGAATAAAAAATGGAATTACTGAAACACGGAGTTTGTTTGATATAAGACCAACAAGGGCAACCAAACCAACAGCAATACCAATTTCTAATATGAGTGTATCCATGCGTGAACTTCTCGTGTTAATTATTTATCTAAAAGGATTTGTTTTAGCAACTTAATATGATTTCGCTTGCCTGCTACGATTAAGGTTGTATCCGGATTGATGATAAAATCAGGTCCGGGGTTAATTGTTGTTTCATCTGCTTCGATAGCTGCTATAATCGAAGCCCCCGTCATTTTTCTCACTTCCAGATCACCGATTGTTTTGCTAATTGCTTTGGCCTCTTTTGGAACCTTATACCATTCGATGATCAGATCGTCCAATGCTACCTCGATAGTTTCCAGTGCCTTTGGTTTGTATGAAAGACCACCGATAATTCCTGCAACCTGTCTGGCTTCCTCATCGTTAAGCGTCAACACACATTTCGATTCGTTTTCAACCTCATCAAATTCATAAATTTCGCGACGACCGTCATCATGAATTACAATTACCACGTGATCTCCGTAACTCGTTTCTACTTGATATTTTTTTCCAATACCAATCAGATCCGTTTCTTTTACATTCGACATAATCAATTTTTCTGGTAAATAGTTAATAGACAAAAGCATTATGCTTTTTTCATTTGTACAAATTTATGAAAAAATAGGACTTTTTCGTACATTCAGGGATGCGAAAAATAATAGATGCTGCTCAGATGAAGTTAGCCGACAAAGACTGTTTAACAGCGAAAAACATGGCTTCCCATGAGCTGATGGATCGGGCAGCTTCGGCCTTTGCTGGAATATTCAGGAGTTTGATCCAACATAAGAACCAACCTATTGTGGTTCTTTGTGGTACAGGCAATAACGGGGGCGACGGTTTAGCGATCGCGCGGTTGCTTGATTGCGACGGCTATAACCATGTTGAGATCCTAATCATTCCAACTGGAACAGATCCGAGTGCAGATTTTTTATATAATCTGGAGCGTATTAAAAAGACTTCCGTTCCCGTCCGACAAATAGGGCAGGTGTCCGCACTAGATTTTGAATCATTGGATATTGATGTCTCCCGATCCGTGCTGATTGACGCACTGTTGGGAATCGGAGTCAACAGGCCCTTGGATGGAGGGTTAAGGGACATTGTACGATACCTAAACGGACGTTGCAAGCGAGTTGTAGCAGTAGACGTGCCTACAGGTTTTCGGAGCGAGGGTAGCTTTCAAGATGACGAAGTTATTCTGCATGCAGATGAAGTCATTACCTTCCAACGACCCAAGCTAAATTTCTTTTTTCCTGAATCAGCTAAATTTATGCGCAGTTTCTTTGTAGCTGATATCGGGCTTCGGGAAGAGTTTATTGCAGAGCTACCATCGTCATTCTCCTGTCTGGAACAATCGGACATTGAGAATATTTACCGGAAGCGAGAAACCTTTAGCCATAAGGGCAATTACGGCCATGCCTTGGTAATTGCAGGGTCGATAGGTAAGGTGGGTGCGGCTCTGATCTGTGCCGAAGCATGCCTGTATGCTGGTGCCGGTTTAATAACCGTATCGTTACCCCAAGAGGGTCGGGACGCTCTTTATGCGCGTCTTCCCGAGGCGATGATCACCAGACCGGAAGATCTTTTTGACGAGCGGGACTATTCAGCCATCGCTTTTGGCCCCGGCCTAGGTGTGCGTGCAACTGGACTTCCGCATCTTTTCAAAAAAACGAAAGCACCGCTTGTTATTGATGCAGACGGGCTCAATTACATGGCAAAAAACCAATCTACATTAACAGCCCTCCCCAAGGGGACTGTATTGACACCGCACATGAAGGAATTCGACAGGCTTTTTGGCTCTTCTTCAACTTGGTGGGACAGGATCCAGTTAGCGATTCGGAAAGCAAAAGAATTGAATGTGATCATCGTACTGAAGAACCGTTACACATTTATTGTGACCAATACGGGTGATGTTCTTATTAATCCAACCGGTAATCCGGCAATGGCCATCGGTGGAATGGGAGATGCTTTAACGGGTTTGATTACATCGTTTATAGCACAAGGCTATACGCCACGGGAAGCTTGTATTCTCGGTTGTTTTCTCCATGGTCGGGCTGGTGACCGGCTCAAGTTAGAGGGACAGGCAGTCGTATTGCCCACCGCTGTGATTCGGAAAATACCGTATTTGCTTAGCGAAATAGAATAGGAAATCGCTTTATGGTTTCAGTTGACTGAGTAACAGGTTTTTGCGGGCAATATGGTCGAACGATACAAATTGATATTCTCTTTCAAGAAAGTCAACAAGCGCAATATAGTGACGGTAAAACAAAAGTTGTTCGGCTAGTTCTTCTTGCAGTCCCGCATATTCATCGATAAAATAAGCCAGGCTGTCCAGTTCTTCGGCTTGCAGGTTTAGCTGACGTATTTTATCAATAAAGCTACTTTCTTCCAGCGAACCCAGGTCGCCAATCCTCAATCGGAAATAATCCGCCAATGTCTCTTCTGTCAGGGTCTTGGCGTCCTCTTCATTATCCTCTATGATCAGCCTTTTGACCCTAGCCAGCACCTGATTCAGTTGCTGTAGCTGTGCTGTTAGTGAGTCTCTTTTTAGCATATTAAAATAATCTACCAGCTTCCGCTAGCTCCACCACCCCCAAAACTACCTCCTCCGAAACCACCGAAGCCGCCCCCTCCGAAGCCACCGCCTCCTCCTCCAAATCCGCCACCGAAGCCACCCCCACCACGTCCGCCACGATTACCCATGCCGCTCAATAGGGTCCACCACAACAAATCAGAGCTACCGCGCCCGCCGATCACCTTACCGCCACCGCGTCCACCACCTCCACCTTTAGAGAAGATGCTGATAATTACAAAAATAACGATGACGATGACAATAAACGGAACGCCAGAACCTTCCTCTTTTTTCTTTTTAGGTTTCGCTTTATATTCACCTTTGGTATACGAGATCAATGCATCGGTTGCCCTATCCAGCCCTGTGAAATAGTCCGTTCTGGAAAAAGCAGGTTTAATTTCATTATTGATGATCTGATAGGCTATCGCATCTGGCACGGCGCCTTCCACTCCATAACCAGTTTGTATGGTTACTTTTCGATCTCCCAAAGACGCTAATAGAAGAATACCATTATCATTTTCCGCTCCCCCAATCCCCCACTTCTGTGCCAGCCGTACAGCATAATCGGCAACATCATAGTCCCCCAATGAGCTAATCAGAACAACAGCGATCTGTGTTGTAGTGGAATCACTGAAAGCAACCAATTTGTTCTCTAAATGCTGAACCTGTGAACTACTAAGCGTATTGGTATAATCATTAACCAGTCGGTTGGGTTTAGCCGGAAAGTCATCCGCAAAAACAGAACCTGTAAATAAAGCTATGAGAAAAAAAGTAGTGAGAAGTCTAAAAGTACGCAATGTCATCAGGTAATTCATTTATATCGTCATCAGAGCGCGGGAAGAAAGTCTTAAGTTGTTTGCCAGCCCGGTCGATACCAGCCACCAAGCCATCTACGAGTTGCCCTTGTTTGAAGTAGCCGACCATTACATCCTTCGTTTCTTGCCAGAAACCTTCGGGGACTTTCTTGTCGATTCCAGCGTCTCCAATAATTGCGAATTTATGATCGTCTAAAGCAAGGTAGATCAAGATCCCGTTTTTCAGAGCTGTTTTATGCATATCAAGCTGCGTAAAACGCTTTGTTGCTTGCTCAATCACCTCACCCGCGCATTTTTTTTCAATGCATAGCCTGATCTCGCCGGACGTGCGGTTTTCGGCCACATTGATTGCATGGGTCAACCGTTCCTCTTCCTCGCTATTAAAATGCTGCATGATCTCTAAAATTGAACTTCCGGCGCTTGGTCAGCGCCGGCTTCAGCAGTAAATGAACCCTTTTGCTTAAATCCGAAAATACCGGCAGTAATGTTATTCGGGAATCTCCGAATCGTCGAATTGTATTGTTGTGTAGCTTCGATAAAAGCCCGCCTTTCTACAGAAATCCGATTTTCCGTCCCTTCCAGTTGCGCTTGCAGTTGTAAGAAATTCTGGTTCGCTTTAATATCCGGATAGGCCTCAACAGTCGCTAATAACCGACCCAAAGACTGGGACAGAGCTCCTTGAGCTTGTTGGAACTGAGCGATAGCTTCTGGCGTCAAGTTGTCAGCATCCACGTTGACAGAAGTAGCTTTCGCTCTTGCCTCAACAACTTGTGTCAATGTTTCTTGCTCAAATTCAGCAGCCCCTTTTACCGTATTAACCAGGTTGGGGATTAAATCTGCCCTTCTTTGGTAGGCATTTTCAACTTGTGCCCATTTTGCTTTTACATTCTCGTCAAGGTCTACCATCGTGTTATAGCCACAGGAACTTAAAGAGGAGATGACAAATAAGCCAATTAATCCAAATAATAGTCTTTTCATAATATTGCGTTTGAAAGAATGAATTTTTTTGTTCTGTTTTTCTAGTCGCCTTCAAAAATCATACCTTTACTAATCCATGTAAGAATACATGACACAATATGCAAAAAGAAATTGAATTAGCAGTTATACCAGAGAAGATTTCTGATCAACAATTCATACTAAAAGAAGCAGCGAAGAAATTGAATATCCAGCCGGATCGCATCAAGACCTTGAAAATTCGTAAACGATCAATTGATGCAAGAAGCAAAAAGGTGGTGTATCGGTTACTGATAATTCTTGCGATCGATGAAGAGTTGCAGGAGCAGCCTTTCCGATGGGAGGGAAGAAATGTCCAGAACGGAAGCCCGGTCATCATCATCGGGGCTGGTCCCGCAGGCTTGTTCGCTGCATTGCAGTGTATTGAGGATGGGTTTAAGCCTATCATTCTCGAGCGTGGTAAAAATGTTAAAGACCGGCGTCGTGACCTGGCATTGTTGAATAGAGAGGGCATTGTAAACCCCGAATCTAATTATTGTTTTGGTGAGGGCGGTGCAGGTACCTATTCTGATGGAAAGCTTTATACGCGGTCAAACAAACGCGGTGACGTAAAGAAGGTTTTAGAGCTTTTTGTGTCGCATGGTGCTCCCGAAGATATTTTAGTAGATGCAAGGCCACACATCGGTACCAATAAGCTTCCACACATTATTGAAAAAATAAGAGAGTCCATCCTGGATGCAGGTGGGGAAATTCTTTTTGACACAAAAGTTGTCGATATCGAGAGCAAGTTCGGTATGGTTAGCGGGGTGAGCCTGGCGTCGGGAGATCGGATTGCAGCAAAATCCGTTATTTTAGCGACAGGACATTCAGCACGCGATATTTTCGAGATATTCAGGTCTAAAAACTGGCAATTGGAGGCCAAGCCCTTTGCTTTGGGCGTACGGATAGAGCATCCGCAGGCATTGATTGATCGTGCGCAATATCACTGCGATGTGCGCAGTGAGTTTTTACCTCCTGCGTACTACAGCCTTGTTCAGCAGATCGGGGATAAAGGTGTCTTTTCTTTTTGTATGTGCCCGGGAGGTATTGTTGCTCCTTGCGCTACGGACGAAGGGGAGATTGTTGTCAATGGCTGGTCGCCGTCTAAGCGGAACAATAGTTTCGCAAATTCGGGAACCGTTGTGCAGGTTGGTCTCGAGGATATCGGACATGATACGAACAGCCATTTTGCCTTACTGGATTTCCAGAAGGCTGTGGAGCAGAAAGCTTTTGCATTTGGCGGCGGCCGACAGGTAGCACCAGCGCAGCGTATGGTCGATTTTGTTGAAAACAGGCTATCATCTGACCTTCCTGCCAACTCATATAAACCCGGCACTACGCCGGTTATGTTAAACGAAGTTCTACCCGATTTTGCTACGAGGGCTCTGCAACAAGCACTGCCTATTTTCGGCAAAAAGATGAAAGGCTATTTTACTAACGAAGCCATTCTGATCGGTGTAGAATCCAGAACCTCATCCCCAATCCGGCTCGTGCGCGATCCAAAAACCTTACAACATCCCGATGTAAAAGGTCTCTTTCCCTGTGGCGAGGGGGCCGGTTATGCCGGTGGAATTGTTTCCGCGGCTATCGATGGGATCAACTGTGCAAAAGCTTTGATAAAACCATAACCAGTAGTTTGTTGTTATTAGTTAAAAGGAGAGAACTATGAAAAAGACGATGATCATTGGTGCCACGCCGAATCCGGAAAGATATGCTCACAAAGCTGCAACGAGACTCGTTTATACTGGTCATAAAATTGTTAATATTGGGATAAAAAAAGGAGAGGCTGCTGGTGTGCCTATCGAAAAACCCGGTGAGATCTATGACGATATCCACACAATCACACTTTATATAGGAAAGAAAATACAAAAGGAATATTACGATTATATTCTCCAGACGAAGCCCAAACGATTAATTTTCAATCCGGGTGCAGAAAACGAAGAGTTGTTCAAATTGGCAGAACGGAATGGGATCGAAGCAACCAACTCATGCACCTTGGTTTTATTAGCAAGCAATCAGTTTTAGTGCTCGTCGCCCGCTTTGCTACCGAATGCCAGGTCCCCCGCATCTCCCAACCCCGGTACGATGTAGGCTTTGCTTGTCAACTCGTCGTCTACCGCGCCTACCCATAGTTTGCAGCCGGGCACATAGGCTTTTACGTGTTCCAAGCCTTCTTCACTAGCGATTGCTGCTACCACATGTAATTCTTTTATTTTAAATTGTGCCATCAGTTCTTTACAGATAAGGACGATACTTCTCCCTGTAGCAATCATCGGATCCGAGAGGACAACAATACGGCCGTTCAGGTCAGGCGTGATCTGATATTCTTTATGAATTTCGAATTCACCGCTTTTTTTCGTCTTTCGGTAAGCCGCGACAAAGCCCGAGTCAGCTTGATCAAAAACATGAAGAAGTCCCTGATGAAGTGGCAGACCAGCCCGTATAATGGTTACCAGTACAGGTTGTTCCCTGATGAGTTCAGTCTGAGCCTCCCCCAATGGGGTCGAGATGGTAGACTCCTCGAAGTCCAGACCTTTACTTATCTCGTATCCAAAAATCTCTCCCAGACGTTCCAGATTTCTTCTGAACCTCATCCGGTCAGCCTGCATTTCTACATTTCTGAGTTCAGCGATGTAATGGTTGGCAATGCTATTTTGATCCGTTAGAATGTTTACCATATATTTACAAACAATTTTCACTTCTTTAGGTTTTTGCATTACATGGATTTTCGACTTACCTCTCAATATCAACCCACGGGTGACCAACCTGAAGCAATCAAACAACTTGTTCAAGGAGTGAAAGCAGGCGAACACTACCAGAATCTTTTGGGTGTAACGGGGTCAGGGAAAACATTCACCATTGCAAATGTTATCCAGCAAACGCAGCGACCAACGCTGATACTGAGTCATAATAAAACCTTGGCAGCACAACTATACGGTGAGTTTAAGCAGTTCTTTCCAGAAAACTCGGTGAACTATTTTGTGTCTTATTACGATTATTATCAGCCAGAGGCTTTTATTGCAACTACCAATACCTATATCGAAAAGGATCTGGCTATCAATGACGAAATTGAGAAGCTTCGGTTAAAAACAACATCGGCACTTATGTCAGGTAGGCGTGATATCGTCGTAGTTTCATCCATTTCCTGTATCTATGGTATGGGTAATCCGGAGGACTTTTCAAAGATGGTATTCCGCTTTGCAAAGGGGACGGTTATTTCCAGAAATGCGTTCTTACATAAGCTGGTCGAAATCCTATATACACGTACCACGATGGATTTTAAGCGTGGTACTTTTCGGGTGAAAGGCGATGTCGTTGATATTTTTCCGGCATACCTCGATGATGCCTACCGAATCTCATTTTTTGGTGATGAGATCGATGAATTGAGTGTAATCGATCCCGAAACAGGCAGAACGATTGAAAAGGTATCACACATGGCTCTTTATCCAGCTAACCTGTTCGTAACCCCCCGAGATCGTTTTTTGGGTGCTATCTGGAATATTCAGGAAGAGCTTGAAATGAGAAAAGAACAGCTGCTGAATGATAACCGGGCATTAGAAGCCAAGCGTCTGGAAGAGCGCGTAAATTATGATCTGGAAATGATGCGCGAGTTAGGGTATTGCAGCGGTATCGAAAATTACTCCCGTTTCTTTGATGGGCGGCAGCCGGGCATGCGGCCTTTCTGTTTGCTGGATTACTTTCCGGATGATTACCTGATGGTTATCGACGAGAGTCATGTTACCGTTCCGCAAATCCGTGCCATGTATGGTGGCGACCGTTCGCGTAAACTCTCGCTTGTCGAATATGGGTTCCGGTTACCAGCGGCGTTGGATAACCGACCTTTGAATTTCGCTGAATTTGAATCATTGGCACCGCAGACGATCTACGTAAGCGCAACGCCGGGCGACTATGAACTGCAACAAACCGAAGGTGTGGTAGTAGAGCAGGTGATCAGACCAACAGGCTTACTCGACCCGCTGATCGATATCCGTCCTGTTATCAATCAGGTGGACGATCTGCTAGATGAAGTTGATAAAACCGTCAAAGAAGGTGGCCGTATCTTGGTGACCACCTTAACCAAACGAATGGCCGAAGAACTCACGAAATACATGGCCAGACTCAATATCAAAGTCCGCTATATCCACTCAGAAATCAAAACCTTAGAGCGGGTAGAGATTCTACGGGGTTTGCGCTTAGGTGAGTTCGATGTCCTTGTCGGTATCAACTTGCTTAGAGAAGGACTGGATTTGCCCGAGGTTACTTTAGTAGCCATCCTTGATGCCGACAAAGAAGGTTTCTTACGATCCGAGCGATCGTTGATACAGACCATTGGCCGCGCCGCGAGAAATGAAAAAGGTCGTGTCATTATGTATGCCGATACCATTACCAAGAGCATGCAGATTACCATTGATGAGACCAATCGCCGCCGCCAGAAGCAGATCGACTACAACGAAGAACATGGCATCACGCCGCGAACCGTTGGCAGAACCCGTGAAGCCATCATAGAGCAAACCTCTGTGGCTGATTTTATAGGTGCCCCAAAAGCCTATGCAGGTCCGGAAGAGGTCAATATAGCCGCCGATCCGGTTGTTCAATATATGAGTAAAGACCAGCTAGAAAAAGCACTTGCCGAATCCCAAAAGAAGATGCAGAAGGCCGCCAAAGCCATGGATTTTCTTGACGCCGCGAAATACCGTGATGAGATGTTTGCCTTCGAAAAACTCCTGAAAGAGAAATTTTCCTAAAACAGCATTCCTAAAATAGCATATTAAAGCACTTGGTGCCTTTAACTTAAAGGAAAGTTGCTGTCTTGTTTAATTGAAAGACGGAGATGATACAGATGTTAGACGTATGTTAGTCGTAGATTATTCGTGTTAGCACGACTGATGTCCGACCAATGTCCGACTAAAGTCCGTCGAAGAGTGCAGCATTTTACGTCAATTTATACTCTATTTTAACAAGAAATAGGGACTTTTTCCTCGTGTTTATCACGAAAAAAGGCAGGTTGGCGTGAAAAATAGGATGAGGTGCTTTTAACTTAAAAGAAAGTTGGTAATGTTTTCAGGTTTGTTTTTACTTTCTCTCTTTTTTTGTATTTAATTTGATATTATTATGAATACAGCTAACTTAAAAAAGTCAACGTCATTGCGGTTGGATAGGGAATTATACAATTACATTGAAAAGCTAGCAAAAAAAGAAAACAGGAGCGTAAATAATTTTATTGAAACTGTTCTAGCAGAAGCGACACACTTTCATGAGCCAAATGCTGAGACAAAAAAAGCGATCGAAGATGCAAGAAAGGAAAGACATACACTAAAGCGATACAAAAATTCAAAAGACTTATTCGATGACCTGATGTCTGACTAATTAAATTAATGGCAAGATTTACGTTAACCTATACATTTTGCTCACCTCTTATGGAATTATGGTTTTTGTGCTGCTAAAATATGTTTTAGAAGATTGAATACCATGTTATGAAAAATCACGTTTATATCTCCCTGATATTATTTCTCATGTTACTATTGGTGTTTTTTGGCTGTGCAAAAAATCGGAATCAAATAATGGGATCAGAGTTATCTCAAATCCAAACAAAGACTTCTGTCATTTTGAGTATTTGAAACTGCTCGTAGCATATCAAGTATACTTACATCAGCATTCTTAATGCTAATGTCTATGGTATGGTCGCTGCTATAAAGCTCTTTGTGGAATTGATCTGCGAAAGAACGAGACATGAATATAATATCAGTAAAGTCTAATTCGACCTTACATTCACCTTCTTCCTTGATCATATCAACAAGTTTTGAAGCAAACTCTCGTGTATCGAGTGTGAGCGGCAAACGACTGGGTAACAAAATAGTCCTCATGTTAACTTCTATTATAGGGAGGTTCTTGTTATCGAAAAATTCTTAAACAATGTTATTCACCACATCGGCCATTTCGATATCGCTGTGTGATGCGTTGTACACGCACTGTCCGTTTTGGATCAATAATACTTGAGGAGACTCGTGCCGGATATTCCAGTGTTCGGCGATATGATTGGATATCTCGCGGTGTTTAATAAGGTCTAGGTAGTACACAGCAACACCCTCAGGTAGCAAGGGGGCTTCTAACTGAAAATTTCTTTTAACCATGCTGCTAACAGGGCAGCGTGTGCTGTGTTTGAATATGATAGAAGGTGTATTGCTTGCCTTTATCTGTTCGAGCTGATCGGTTGAATCTAAAGCTATCCAGTCCATTGTTTATGGTTTTTTGAATTTCTGTGGTTCGATATTTAATAGGGCCGCGGCTATCGGATACTCGAAAGACGATCCGGTTAAATTATCTGTAAACTGTGTCGGTAATGTCAAGCCGCCACCAACATCTTTGGTTCTAGAAACGATTAGCTCGTGGCTTACCTTATCGTCGGCGTTATAGGTGTCCCATTTGTAAATCGTCCCATTCTGAAAATCAATGTAGATTTTGCTGGATTTGTATTTGGAATCGGGGGTGCGGATTTGCAGTACGTGAAACTTCTTCGAGTCGACAATCTCTGGTTCTAGTTCAGCGGCATTAATTTCTTGCTTAGCAATACGGATGGGCATGAATAGAAAATAAGAATCATCCTGAAAGGATTGGCGAACACGTTTAAGAAGGGACTCGTCTGTGGTTGGTTTTTTATTTATAAAAACATCCCCTCCTGCTTCATTGACGTTGAAAAGGATGACGACATCTTCTGCGTTTTCAGTCTGCCTTTCATATCGGCAATCGCCGCTTTCCCAATCATATAAATAGCTTGCCTTTGATCTTTTATTGCCTGCATCAAAAGTGAATATGATATACCGGGCATCTGCTGCGCTATTCTCATCCCCTAGACCAATGGATAAGCTTTCGATAGCTGAACGATTGCTCGTTTGAGCAAAAGAAGGCTCAGGGAACTGACAGATCGTAAATAAAAATATAATGAGGTAAATTATTCTTTTATTAATCATGATATTAAAATTTTATTGTGATTGAAATCACTGATTATAATATCCTTTAACCCAAAGATAAACGATTATGTATGAAATGTGTTTTGATTATTTTGTTAGCGTGGCTCGAATGTGGGCCATCTGTATGGCCGTGATAGCGGCTTCTTCTCCTTTATTTCCGTGTATGCCACCTGCCCGCTCTTCTGCCTGTTGTTGGTTATCGGTCGTTAATACACCAAAAATGACTGGCTTATTGTACTTAATGGATACATTGGCGATGCCGTTGGCTACGGCGTCACAGATAAAATCAAAGTGCCGGGTTTCTCCCTGAATAACGCAGCCAAGGCAGATAACGGCGTCAAGCGAAGTGTCATTCAATAAGATATCAGCTCCGGATATCAGTTCGAAGCTTCCTGGTACCTGAATTGTTTTAATATTATCCGGAGAAACTTTCTTGTCTAAAAGCAATTGATAAGCTCCGTCATATAAAGCACCTGTAATAGCTACATTCCACTGTGCGACGACAATTCCAAACTTGAAGTTTTCAGCCGAAGCTACTTCGAGATGTGAAAAATCGGATAGGCTTTTAAGATACGTTGCCATGGAATAGTGAATGTAATTTACAATTGTGCTTCAGCACGCGCGATATAAGCATCTGCAACGGAAGCTTCATAGCTCCTTGGGTAATCACTTTTGATTTTTTTATAAGCATCCAATGCTGCTTTATAATCATTCTGTGCTTCGCTTACCAAACCTAGTTTTTTCAAAAATAGAGGGGAGGTGAAGTCGTTTGATTTCAACTCGGCTGCTTTTTTATACTGTTCGGCTGCTTTCTTGTAATCCTCGAGCTCTGAATAAGCGTCTCCTAAGAGGCCAATAACTAATGGGTCTAACACCGGACTGCCGGTTGTTGTATATTTCTCTAAAGCGACGATGGCTTCCTGATAAGAACCTTGACGCAGATAGAGGCCTCCTAAGTAAGCATTCGCTATATTCGCCGAGGGGGTATTAGAGTATTCTTCAGCAATTTGCTCAAATCCGGGATAGGATCCGTCGCCAGAGATTGCTAATTTTTGTAATGAATCAATTTGTGCGTATGATTCTGCTTTGAAGATTTCATTGTTTGCTTTTTCAGCACGTGGAGCCAAGTAAAAGTTTTGGTAACCTATATAAAGTAAAACCAAGACTACGATTCCTCCTGCAATAAAACCTAAGCTTTTTTGGTTTTCTTGTATAAAGCTTCTTTCTACACCGCGAGTCGCAGAAGCAGTCGTTATTTTGTTTTTTTCTTTTGTTGACATTTTTTTAAAATAATTCGGACTGCAAAAATACAGTTTTAGCTTTGAGAAACAAGAGTTTTAAAGAAGTTTATTGTTTGTAAGCAAGTGAATTACTTAAAAAGCTATCTTTGCTGGATATGTGGCTAACAGGACTTTCTCTTCTGAATTTCAAGAATTATGATGAACTGTCAGCAGAGTTTTCTCCTACGGTGAATGTTTTTTACGGGCATAATGGTGCAGGGAAAACCAACTTGCTGGACGCCGTGCACTATCTTTCTCTCTGCAAAAGTTATTTTAATCCGGTGGATTCTCAACAGATTAAACAAGGGCAGGATTTTTTTATGATTCAGGGACGATTTGAGAAGAATGAACAGGATGATGTGATTGTCTGTAGCCTGAAAAGAAACCAAAAAAAGAAATTTCAACGTAACAAAAAAGACTATAATCGCTTAGCGGATCATATCGGGCTATATCCGCTGGTTATGATCACACCGAACGACTCTTTTCTTATTACAGAGGGGAGTGAGGAGCGACGGAAGTTTATCGACAATGTAATCTCGCAGACCAATAGCTCTTACCTGGATTTGCTGATCTCTTACAATAAAGTTCTGCAGAATAGGAATAGCTTGTTAAAACAGGGTCGGACTGTTCGGATTGATGAGGAGCTACTGGATGTCTATGATTCGCAATTGGTTGGGTTGGGAGAGCAGATTCATAAAGAGCGGAAAAGCTTTATGGATGTGTTTACTGAGTTATTTGACAGGCATTATTCGTTTTTGACGGAAGATGCCGAACACGCACAGCTGGAATATGATTCGCAGCTAAATACGGATTCTTTTGCCGAGCTTTTACGTCGCTCTGCCGAGAAAGATATGTTTTTGGAGAGAACGACTACGGGCACCCACAAAGATGACCTCTTGTTTACAGTAAACGGGATGGCTTTGAAGAAATTTGGTTCGCAAGGACAACAGAAATCTTTTGTTATCGCATTGAAGCTAGCTCAGTATACTTATCTGACGCGAAAGAAAGGCTTTAAACCGCTGCTTCTTCTTGATGATATCTTCGATAAGATTGATATACTGAGGATACGAAGATTAATGATGATGATATCGGAAGATGAGTTTGGACAGATTTTCATAACACACACGAATAAAGAACGGGTTGAGGAGCTTTTCGAAGGAATATCGGTGGATTTGCGTACTTTTGAAATAGCAAATGGTGTGATTAAGAAGGTTGGCTAAAGTATGAATAAAAGGAATAACGATAGAACGCTAAAGGAGGCTATCGAGCAAATGCTTGAAGTGTACCGCTTGAAGCAAAAGTATGACGAGACCTCTATTGTTGCTGCTTGGCCAGAGCTGATGGGCACTGCCATAGCTAACCGGACTACGCGCCTTTACGTTGCCGACAAAAAGCTGTTCGTAGGGCTTGAGTCATCTGTTATCAAAAATGAGCTGATGATGATGAGAAGTCAGATCCTTAAAAAACTCAACGATCGGGCAGGTAAGGAGATCATCACATCGATTGTATTTCTTTAATTAGAATATCCAGCATACTTTTTGGTGATTCATGGAGTGGGTTGATCTGTATATGGGCCTTTTCGTAGAATGGTAATCGGGCTGTTAGCTTTTCTTCAATATAGTCCAATAACTCGTTATCTCCCATCTGTGCTAATAGTGGTCGGCTGCTCCGTTCCGAAGCTACCAGTCTGTCGAAAATGACTTTGGGAGCTAGATCGAGATACACGGTGAGCCCGTGTTCGTTCATCCAGTTGATGTTATCACTAAAACAAGGTGTGCCGCCACCCGTTGATACGATTGCCCCCTGGTTTGTGGGTATGGTTTTGAGTGTTTTTTCTTCCAACTGACGGAAGCTGTCTTCTCCGTTCAATTTGAAGTAATCGCTAATGGGCATACCTGAAGCCTCTACGATTTGTTGATCCAGGTCGATAAACGGGATTCCTGCCAACCGTGATAATTTTTTGCCTAAAGTTGTTTTTCCAGTGCCCATGAACCCAACAATGAAAATTGGGAGGGTAATCGACGAATTCTCCATTATGATCTAAAAATTATCATTCCTGTAAAATATGATCAGACGCAAGCTTCTCAGCGTTTGGCATTAAATGGAAGTGCCATTTTTTTATAACTACTCCATCCCGCAATAGGATAAGACCAGGATTGGCCCTAACCATTGTTTTTAGTGGAACCGCATCGGCAAAGAGTACGTCGGCATAGAGTGTGAGGTCGGCTGTCTGACTTTCAACATCTGCTGCAGAGCTGGCTGTAAGCAGGACACTGTAAATTCGGTAATCTTCAGCGAGTTTTTGAGCAAGCTCATTCATGCGGGATAGTCCATCTTTATTGGTTTTATTGATGTCGTGGGCAACTATGAGTAAAACTTCACCGGGGTTCTCAATAATTTCCTCTGTACGGTTAATTCCGTCTAAGTCGTTGATTATTAAATCACTGATAGGGGCCTGATAGCCTTTTTTAACAAGCCGTGTTTCGGGCTCGCCGGTGATTTTCCAACTTTCATCTTTCCATATTTCCTGCTTTAGGTATTCTTTATCCGTCATCTTTCTCGTTTCCTCTGTAGCTTGGTTATGAAGCGTATATATTGTTTCATATTCATCGAGCGACTCACCTTCCGGCACCGCCATCAGCGAAGGAAGGTGATTGCCGACCTTGTATGGCAAAAAATCAATGATGGGTAGAAAATTATAGGTGTAGACCCCGATACCAAGGGAAACGACGATGATACAGGCAGTTAGGATAGACTGCGTATATTCATCTTTTATAAGTGAATCGATTTTAGTCCGATGATAAAAGAGAAAAGATATCATTAACAACAAGACACAGTCCTTGGCAAAGGACTGCCAGGGTGTAAGAGGGATAGCATCGCCGAAACACCCGCAAGAAGTAACAACCTCAAAAAAAGCGGAATAAAAGGTTAAGAATGTAAAGAATACAATTAATATAATGAGACCCCAGAGTACCTTGTTTCTCCAGAAACCCAAAAGTAAAAGCCCCCCTAGCACAATTTCCAGGCTGCAAATAAAGATTGCGAAGGCTACACTGTAGTCGTTTAGGAAAGGAAGTCCGAAGACTGTAAAATATTCTTCTAATTTATATCCAAAGCCAAGCGGGTCATTTGCTTTAACAATCCCTGAAAAAATGAACAATGCCGATACGATTATCCGAATGGCCCAGGTAATCCGATATGAAAGTGAATTTTTCACGCTGACAAGTAGTTAAGTCGGGTAATTTAATGAAGTCCGGTCCGAATTAATGCAAAAACCGCATAGTTAAGCATGTCTTGGTAATTTGCAGCAATCCCTTCAGATGCGATTGTTTTTCCTTCATTATCCTCGATTTGTTTTGTTCGAAAGATCTTCATCAGGATCAGGTCGGTAAGTGAACTGATGCGCATGTCTCTCCATGCTTCACCATAGTCGTGGTTCTTTGCCATCATTAGCTCGAAAGTTTCCTTAACCTTGGTGTCATATTTACTTTCTAGGTCACTCAACGAAAGTTCAATCGTTTCATCGTTTTCCAAGTCGATCTGCATGAGCGCGATTACACAATAGTTGACGATGGCAATAAATTCAGAGGTAATATCTTCGTCAACTTTTGCCACGCCTTGTGTTTCAATGGTTCTTATGCGGCGTGCTTTGATAAATAGCTGATCGGTGATCGATGTTAATCTCAATATTCTCCAGGCTGTTCCGTAGTCTTTTGCCTTCTTTAGGAATAATTCTTTGCAATGATTTATGACTGTATAATATTCTTTGGTAGTATCTTTCATTTTTGTTTGGATAGCCCTCCTTATTTCCACAAAATTACCGGAATATATGTAATTTAGCGAACACATAGAAAATTTAATTAGGTGCTTAGCTCAAGTTTCAAAACAATTCGTGCTGGTCAACGCTTGTTGGATTTCAACACTCCTAAAATCATGGGGATTGTGAATGTAACTCCTGACTCATTTTTCGATGGCGGACGCTATGTCGCAATGGAAGACGCGCTAGAACATGCAACCGGGCTGCTGGGTGACGGAGCTGACATCTTAGATATAGGCGCTTATTCGTCACGACCAAATGCGAAACATGTAAGCGAGGACGAGGAAATAGACCGACTGATTCCGTTTATTCAAAAGTTAAAAATGAAGCACCCGGACAGTATCATTTCGGTCGATACCTTTCGTGCAAAGGTGGCTGAAGAGGCTATCCAGGCAGGTGCTCATATTATCAACGATATTTCGGGTGGTAGCCTTGATAAAGAAATGTATGCTACGGTGGGGCGGCTGAAGGTCCCCTATATCCTGATGCATATGAGGGGGAATCCGCAAACGATGCAAAGTTTGACCGATTACGATGATCTTATTTCAGATATTTCTTATTATTTCGCAGATCGTATCTCGAAACTAAGGGCAAGCGGTGTACAGGATATTATTCTAGACCCGGGTCCGGGTTTCGCAAAGACATTGGATCAGAACTACGAACTTATCTGCCGATTCAGTGAGTTTAAAAGTTTTGGCCTTCCTCTGTTGGGTGCGGTATCTAGAAAGTCGATGATTTACAATGCGCTCGGGATATCAGCTCAGGAGGCGTTGAATGGCACAGCGGTGCTAAATACGGTGCTTCTACTTTGTTCGGCAGATTTGCTGAGGGTACATGATGTAAAGGAAGCCAAAGAGGCTATTGAATTAATAAAACGGATAAACAGATATAAAACTAACTAATTTGGTATATGAAGATTATTGAGAACCCTTTTGAAGGTGTGTACCTTATCGAACCTAAAGTGATCAGAGATGAACGTGGCTATTTTTATGAGAGTTTTAATGAAAATACATTTAGAGAATTAACAGGTACATCAGTCCATTTCGTGCAAGACAACCAATCTTTTTCATCTTTTGGAGTAATTCGCGGTCTTCATGCGCAGGCGGGCGTGCATTCGCAGGCAAAGTTGGTTCGCGTTCTTAGCGGGGAGGTGTTGGATGTGATTGTTGACGGTCGGGAGGATAGTAGCAGCTATGGTAAAAGTTATTCGGTTCGACTCAGTGGCAGTAATATGTTGCAGCTATTTATACCTAGGGGCTTTTTCCATGGGTTTGCTGTTTTAAGTGATAGGGCTGAGTTTTTTTACAAATGCGATAATTTTTACCAGAGAGATTCGGAGATTGGTGTATACTACGGGGATCCGGATTTAGAGATTAATTGGGTTATTCCCAATGAAAAGCGTATCCTTACTGAGAAAGATTTATCACTGCCATTATTTAAGACACTATGAAAAAAGTCATCGTATTAGGAGGAAGTGGCCAATTAGGGCAATGTATTCAAGCGGCGGATACCAGCGGCTTAGACATTATATTTTGCAGTTCCCAAAAAGTCAATATTCTTGAGGAGGATCACTTGCATGCTCTATTCGGAAAAGAGCGTCCGGATGTTATCATCAACTGTGCGGCCTATACGGCGGTAGATTTGGCGGAGGATGATCCTTTAAAAGCTGCTGCGATTAATGCGCAAGCTCCGGAGCTGATCGCAAAACTGTGTTTAGAGTACAATGTTGTTCTTATTCATATTTCAACTGATTTTGTTTTTGATGGGGAGTCTCCTGTGCCGCGCGTGGAGACTGATCGGACCGACCCCATTGGGGCTTATGGAAAGACTAAATTAGCTGGGGAAGAAGCCATTATGCATAGTATGGAAAAGTATATTATTCTTCGGACTAGCTGGCTGTATTCTGAATTTGGCAATAATTTCCTTAAAACGATGTTACGGGTAGCTAAAGGCCGCAAAGAGCTTTCGGTTGTTTACGATCAGGTAGGAAGTCCGACTTATGCAATGGATCTGGCAGAAGTTATCGTGAAAATAGCGCTTATAGACGAACCTCGCTACGGTATTTATCATTATAGTAATGAGGGTGTAGCTTCGTGGTATGATTTTGCCCATGCTATTTTTCAGGCAGCTAAGGTGGATGTGAACCTAAAGCCGCTGCTCTCTTCAGAATACCCGACGAAGGCTGAACGACCTAAGTATTCTGTATTGGATAAATCTAAAATAAAAAATGCTTATTCTTTAACTATTCCCCATTGGCGTGATAGTTTGGGTAAATGTCTTAAACGATTATGAGTAAATTAACCTGGCGCGTATTGGAGTCATCTTATTTGGTTCGTGCTCCGTGGGCAGTTTTAAGAAAAGATGTATGCGAAATGCCCAACGGTCATGTGGTTCCCGAATACTATGTACTCGAATATCCAAACTGGGCAAATATTGTCGCCTTAACGAATGATAATCAATTTATTCTCGTAAAGCAGTACCGGCACGGGGCTGGGAAAGATTTTTTGGAGATACCCGGTGGAGTAATCGACGAGGGTGAAACGGCTTTGGAAGCAGCCCAGCGTGAGATGTTGGAAGAAACGGGCTATGAATTCGAATCGTTGGAAGAAATTTGCGAACTTTATCCGAACCCAGCGACAAGTAATAATATAACGACAACCTTTCTTGCACGCGGAGGGGTAAAAAAGAGAGAACAATCCTTAGACTCGCAGGAGGAAATTGAGGTTCTTTTAGCATCTGCTGACGAAGTTAAAGAAATCTTGTTTTCGAATGGCTTTGGACAGTCACTGCATGCATCTGCGCTGTTTTATGCCTTGAAACATTTAGGCTTAATATCATAGAGATCTTTTTTAATTCTTATTTTTGTCCGCATGGCGAGAGAAATCTTAGAGACAAAGCGGAAAGCACTGCGAATTAACCTGAATGGGGAAATTTATGGAACATTTGCAGAGATTGGTGCGGGACAGGAAGTTGCGCGAAACTTTTTTACAGCAGGTGCTGCATCGGGAACGATAGCGAAATCCATGTCCGCTTATGACATGGCTTTTAGCGATTCGATTTACGGGGTTGAAGATTCGAAACGCTATGTTAGCCAATCGCGACTTGAAAAGATGTTAGATCATGAATATCGACTGCTAACCGAGGCTGAAAGGGCCAAAATATGAGGACCGGAGTCTCTTTGCTTTTGCTAATACGGTTACAACACTTAACTTCAGCAAGACGAATGACCCACACGGTTGGATAGGTATTCGTTTTCAGGTAGAACCAGGAGGAGAGCCGAATGAAATTATTTTTCACATTCGCCTGTTGGATAGCGATTCAAGTTTGCAACAATCGGTGTTAGGCATTTTAGGTGTGAACCTTGTTTATGCGTCTTACTATTACCGCAATGATGCACAAATGATGATTGAGTCATTGGTTGATAACCTATCGCCCGGTTCGGTTGAAATCGACCTCGTTAAAGTGAATGGAGCGATATTCAATGATGTAAATGAGCGCCTGCTCAACCTTTACCTCGTAGCCAAGAATTTCTCAAGCGCAGCTATTTTTGACCCGGAAGGACATGTATTGCAAGCCAAAGATTTTTTATATAAAAAGGATATCATGATTTTGCGTACAAAATACAGACAGAAATCGAATCCTAACTTTGATCTCTTTAATTTGGCGGTTGAGGAGTTTAAAAGAAATAGTAAAACAAAAAAGGCCAATCTGGTTGTTATGATTGAGGTATTGATGTCAAATGCTTTGGAAGACCAACTTGATCTTAGCAATGAAGACTTGAAGTATTTTGCAAAGCGGGCTGAGGATCTCTGTGCAACGGGTAATCACATTATTGTTTCGAATTTTTCTCGTAATAACTTCCTCGCTGAATTTCTTTCTCGATTTAAGCCAAGAAGTGTAGGGATTTCAAGTAATATCTCGAATCTTAGAAATATATTCAACGCCAGTCTTTACGGTGATAACTATACAGATGAGCTGTTAGCCTATGTCAGCGGTATGTTCAGTAAAAATGTAAAATTATATGCATATCCTTATCTGGATAGGAAAAATGACGAGATTATCACAACGAACAATATGCCGGTTTCACCTGAGGCAAAGCCTTTGTTTGAGTTCCTTACTCAAAATCAATACATTATTGATGTCGAAAATTACGATATAAAATATGTAAAAACCCTGAAACGCTAATAACTATTGATTGGGGAAAAAAGTTTCGTACTGCGGAGCAATGAAAAATGCAACATAGAGGGCCGCAATGATTAATACGATTAAGGCGATGAGGCCCCATTGACGTGTTTTGTTCCTTTTGTCCTTTTGAGCTAACCAAAAAAGCAATACTACGAAAGGAATGACAAATATGGCGAGGAATATTAAGCTTGGAGTATCCATTGTGTCGTGTTATCTGGTACAAAAGTCTGCAAAAAATTCATAAAAAAGAATTATTCAACCGACCACCGTGTTAAAGGTGCAACATCTTGGTTTGTGAAGTCTTTCTGTAGATATTTATAATAGCCGGCAATGCTGATCATCGCTGCATTATCGGTGCAATATTCGAATTTGGGAATAAAGGTCTTCCATTTATTTTTATCTCCAGTTTCCTGCAGACTCTTACGTAAACCGCTATTGGCAGATACACCGCCAGCGATCGCTATATTTTTGATGTTCAGCGTTTTTGCAGCTGATTCGAGTTTGTTCAGCAGAATGGTGACGATGCGATCTTGCACGGATGCACAGATATCTGCTAGGTTTTCTTCTATAAAGGAGCTGTTTTCAGCGGTATTGCGTTGTATAAAGTAAAGGATAGATGTTTTAAGTCCGCTAAAGCTGAAATTAAAGTCAGGGATCTGGGGTTCAGGGAAGCGAAATTTTCTTGGGTTCCCGTTTTGAGCGTAACGGTCAATCAGGGGACCGCCGGGATAGGGAAGGTTTAGAATTTTCGCTGTTTTATCGAAAGCTTCGCCCGCAGCGTCATCCAGTGTCTGTCCCACAAGTTCCATGTCAAAGTAATCGTTCACTTTAACGATCTGTGTATGTCCCCCCGAGACGGTCAAACAGAGAAACGGAAATTCAGGCTTTGGATCATCAATGAAATGTGCAAGAATATGCGCTTGCATGTGATTGACCTCTATTAGTGGGATGTTTTTAGCCAAGGCAAAAGCTTTGGCAAAAGACGTGCCGACTAAAAGTGATCCTAAAAGACCTGGCCCTCGAGAAAAAGCGACGGCGTCTATATCATTTTTATGTATTTTTGCATCGATAATACATTGCTCGACCGTTGGAATGATATTCTGCTGGTGTACGCGGGACGCAAGTTCAGGCACAACACCGCCGTATTTTCCATGAACAGCTTGGTTTGCGATAATATTTGAGTGTATTCTTCCGTCTATACAAATAGATGCAGATGTTTCATCACATGTAGACTCGATGCCAAGGATGGTTGCCAAATTGTTTATATTTAAATAAAATACAAAAGTATCAAAAAAGTACTAAAAATAGCATTGTGGTTGTTGCTGGGGATCGTAGTACTTCTCGTAACACTTACTCTCTCCCTGCAGTTGCGACCGGTTCAGAATTTTCTGGCTCAGCGCGCGGCAAGCTATCTTTCTGATGAGTTGGGTACGGACATTAATCTCGAGTCTATTTATTACGAACCCTTTAACTCAATAAGGATTCAGAAGCTATTTATTGCTGATCTGGATCAGGATACGTTGCTTTATTTTGATGATTTCAATGCTGATCTGGATCTTCGGTCGCTAATAAGTTCAAAGCTAGTTGTAAACAACCTGCAATTGGACGGAGGTAAAGTCTTTATAAAAAAGCAGCTTGATTCGACTACAAACTTTTCATTCATTCAGAATTATTTTGCTCCCGAAAAACCGACATCTGGAAGTCAAGGCAAAGATTTTGAATTTGTATTACCGGACGCTAGCTTTAACAATATTGATTTTCGATATGTAAATTATTTGCAACAACGCGAAGTTGAGGGAATTAACTACAGTGATATTCATATTCATGGTCTTAGTGGAACTTTAAAGGATATTGATTATATCGAACACTTGTTTCAGACGCGCGTAGAAAACCTAACGTTCAAAGAAAAAAGTGGCCTCGACGTAAAGAATATAACAACTAACTTGACGATTGATCCTAATCAGATGGAATTTGCTGATCTTAATCTTGAACTTAACGATAGTTATATCCGGGATTATATTTTATTTGAGTATGACTCATTGTCTGCTTTTTCCAACTTTATTGAGGAGGTTGAAGTGACTGGTAATCTAAAGAGCTCTAGGATTGTTTCAAAGGACATAGCTTATTTTGCGCCGGGTGTCAGTGTAACGAATTTCAATGTTTTATTCAGTGGAGAGCTTTCAGGTACCGTTGAGAACATTCGCGGACAGCAAGTACAGATTAGAACGGGTAAGCAAACTTGGTTAGAAGGGAATTTAGCTATCCGAGGACTGCCGGATATCAATAATACATTGTTTGACATGGATCTTTCCAGATTGTTAACGAACCGGCAAGACCTTGAAAGACTCGTCGCAGGATTTAGTGGAAAGGATATTTTCGCGTTGCCAGAGGTGCTTGATCGTGTAGGTGATATTCACTATCAAGGTCGTGTTACAGGTTTCTACAATGATTTTATAACGCAGGGGATCTTTAAATTAGGATTGGGTGACGTTATTGCGGATGTTAAATTGTCACTAAAGAATAAAGGTGAATATAGTGGAAAGTTGATAACACCGGGCTTAGATCTGAGGGCACTGCTCAATAACTCAACCCTAGGTTCTATTGCCGGGACTTTTGGTGTATCGGGACAAGGTTTTGCGTTGGAGGATCTCTATGAGGAGATTGATGCTTCGATTGATTATCTTGATTATAACGGCTATCGGTATACGGATATGGTTGTTGATGGAGTGTACACCGATCAGGCTTTCGCAGGGAATATAACCATCAATGATAAAAATCTGAAGGTGAATCTTAACGGAGATGTTGATCTGAAAAGTGAACAGATTGCAGCGGACCTTCATGCTGATATCGAGCAGGCAAATCTTTATCAGTTAGGTTTTACTAAAGATACATTGGAATTAGCTGCGGGACTGGCGGGGAATTTTGCTGGTACGAGCCTTAACACAATAGTTGGGGAGCTGATGTTGACTGATTTATCGCTCGTGACCCCGGATACAACGTTCCGGACAGATTCCATTCGTTTCATCGCAGAAGGAACAGAGAACGACCGTGTGATCGCGATTACATCAAGTATCGTAGACGCACGTATTAATGGGCAAATTGATCTTAATACATTCCCGTCGTATTTTAAGGGTATCGCTAAGCAATATATTCCTTCTTTGGATGTGGATATTATTGAAGGTGGGAATCAGGAGTTTGATTTCGATTTGACTTTGAAAGATTTTACGCCATTTGCACTTCTTTTTGTGCCCGATTTAGAAATACCGGAGGAAGTGATTATGACGGGAAGGTTCTCCTCTGTTGATGGGGTGAGTTCGTTGAACGGATTTGTCCCCACGAGT
This sequence comes from Pedobacter indicus, assembly GCF_003449035.1. Taxonomy (NCBI): domain Bacteria; kingdom Pseudomonadati; phylum Bacteroidota; class Sphingobacteriia; order Sphingobacteriales; family Sphingobacteriaceae; genus Albibacterium; species Albibacterium indicum. The sequence goes on along the minus strand of NZ_QRGB01000001.1, from coordinate 358,404 downwards.
GTTTATAAGGGTGTAACAATACATAATTTAATTTTTGATCAGACGGCAAATGATCGGTTCCTCAATTTGTTCATTACCTCAGACCGGGTGAATTTTACAGATAGTCTTTTTATTAATAATGTTAATATTGCCAATATCCTGCGGAACGATAGTTTACGATTCAATATCAAGATGTCGGATCTTGATGAAACGAACCAACTTGATTTAAATGGGTTAGTAGAGTTTAATCAGGAATCGTCTTCTCGTCTTAGTCTACTGCCCTCGGATATGATTATTAATAATGAGGATTGGCGCATTCAGGAAAAAGTTAAATTCGATTTTGAGGAAGGGAAGACGTTGATCAACGGTTTGGAGCTGTCGCAAGGCGAACAGGTAGTCACTATCGATGGAGCTATCTCAAAGGATGATGAGGATGTTCTAAAGGTAGGGTTTTCAGACTTTTCCTTACAGACCTTTAATCCGTTGACGGTACCTCTTGGGATTGAGTTAAGTGGGTTGATGAATGGCGAAGTGCAGATTAAAGCTTTATTGGACAGACCTTATGTTCAAAGTGACTTGCAGGCACAGGAGATCGTCTTTAATCAGACCACCATTGGGGATATGACCCTTGATGCTGAACTAGATCCCGAAACCCGCTTGGTAAAGGTAGCGATGGAGATCGAAGATGGTGGAGTGGAGTCCTTGACCGTTAATGGAACGTACAATGCGTCAGATGAGGTAAGTCCGCTGGATTTACAAGCTCATATGGACGAAAACCCGCTGGTGATATTTGGCCCTTTTCTCAGAAACCTTGTATCTGATCTTTCGGGTACCGCAACGGCAGATTTGTCCATCACCGGAACTTCATTGAATCCGGTAATTAATGGTACTGCAAAGCTCAATAATAGTCGGATGATTGTTAATTACCTGAAGACGCCTTATGTGATAAATGATGAGGTAAGTATCAACGACAGTAAAATTATGTTGAATGACCTGGTAATAGTCGATGAAAATGATCAGCGAGCAATTGCCAACGGATCGGTAGATATGTCCAATCCTATTAACCCGGAAATTCATGTTGATATATCAACGAATAATTTTATGGTTTTGAATACCACCGCGAAAGATAACCCGCTGTATTACGGACTTGCGTATGGTACGGGTACATTTAAGTTTAATGGACCAACGGATGATATGGATATTCAGATCGTGGCCAACACAGATCCTGGCACCGTAATTAACATCCCTTTAAACGCTGCTGGTGAGATTACCGATCAAGACTTTATTACGTTTATCAGTGCTGATTCAACTGCGGCACCTAAAACGAATTACTTTGAGGGCTTAACGATGACGATGGATCTTACGGTCGATCCAGAATCTGAAGTCAATATTTTTACTGACCTGGGAAAGCTATCTGGGAGAGGAACAGGACTTTTATCACTTAATATTACGAGTCTGGGTGACTTTGAAATGTTTGGGGACTATGCTATTCAGCAAGGAAAATTCGAATTCACGGCTCAGGATTTTATTAATAAGATCTTCGAAATAGAAAGTGGTGGTTCGATCCGATGGACGGGAAATCCGGCTGAAGCATTGATTAATTTGACAGCGACCTATCAGGTACGAACAAGTGTGAGACCCTTATATACTGCGGCAGGACGAGCAGGAACAGATCAACGTGTTCAAGCTCAAGCCGAAATGATTCTTAATGGGAACTTATTGCAGCCCGATATAACCTTTGGTATTGACTTCCCAACAGACTCTTATGTTGAAGATGAGCTACAAAGCTATTTAAGTGATGTCAATAACGTTAACCAGCAAGCATTGAGTCTGATTGTCCGGCGTAGCTTTGCACCGGGCACGGGCACTGACTTGACCAGAGAGCTGAACACAACAATTTTCAGTGCGGGAACTGAGCTGGCATTTAATCAATTAAACAATATTATATCACAATCTTTGAACTTAAATTTTGTGGATTTTAACATACGCTCATTTAACGAGGCAAGTGCATCCATTCGCTTGTTGAATGATCGATTGATTTTAACAGGCGGCGTAACCGATCGGCGGGGGGAACTTAATGATTTTAATGTGTTCGGAAAAGATATCGCGAGCGATGTCGAAGCTCTCTACCTGATTAGAAAGAGTGGTAACCTGTTGTTCCGTGCTTCCAATAGATTAAATAACCGAAACTTTTTGAATCCGGAGGAAGAGTACGTAAGTGCGTTCGGACTGGTTTACCGGCAGGAGTTTGACACTTTTGGAGAGTTTTTCCGAAAGTTGGTATCATTCAAGAAAACAGAGTCTGTGAAGGATACCTCTTTCATTGAATTTAAGTCCGATGAAAACAAAAGCACCACAAGGCCGGACACAACCAAGGTTCGCACCGAACGTAACTAGTGAACTCTATCTTTAATTATCTCTTCTAACACTCTCTTCAAGTGTCTTGAACCATTCTTCTCCATATTTGCGGATCAGTGGTGTTTTTAAAAAACTATAAACGGGAACGTTTAATTTTTTACCGAAAGAACAGGCGGCATGACATATATGCCACCGATCGTAGTTTAATACATCGAATTCGGGATACTGTGTGATTCGGATCGGATATAAATGGCAGGAAATAGGTTTTTGCCAATCTATTTTACCATCTTCATAGGCTTTTTCGATCGCACATTTGGTAATTCCATTTTCCCAGGTAACGTAGGCACATTCCTTATTTTTATCAACACAGGGTGTCGTTAAATCGCCATCCTCATCAATGACATGGGTGCCCTCGGTTTCTATTGTTTCGATACCTTTTTGAGTCATATAAGGTTTGACCGCAGGATAAATTCTGGCGAGTGTTTCAAGCTCCTCCTGAAGTAGAGGAGCGCCTGAGTCGCCTTCAATGCAGCATGCGCCTTTGCAGGCGTTAAGATTGCAAACAAACTCCTCTTTTATTAGCTCTTCGCTAACCAATACACCGTCAACTTCAATCATTTTTTAATTCTTTTCCAATGGGTACTTAAGTCCTGATGCTCCTACTAGTTCTAAGGTTACCGAACCGACCAGTATCTCTACTTGCGCTTTTACAGGAATTCTGTTTCCATCATCGGTTACCCATAGATACAATTTACTATCCTTTTTAAAAATCCTTCCTGGTTTAATTTCGGGACTGAACTTTAAACAGTTAAAGGTTCCCATATCCGTTTTGATACGTTCCTTGCCTAAATAGGTTATTCCTAGTGTACTGACCTCGTCATTTAAGAAATAGGTCATTTTGAAGGATTGACCTACTTTCATTTTTGATAGATCAAGATTCCGGGCAAAGTAATATGCTGACAGCAGATCAAAGGTTTGGCTAGCTCCCTTAAATGTACCCTCATTGCCCTTTATCTTGCGTTGCTTCTGATAAAATCGAACCTTATCGTTTCTTCTGTATTTTCCTTCCTTAATATCTTCCGAATAGAAGTAGGGAAGGAAAGTCTCTTTGTCTATGTACGAGTTATAGCGATTATGAACACCAAAAACGAGACTGAAAGCACTCGAGGTTTTACCTTCTGCGGAAAGATGGTAAGTAGGCTTTCCGTCAAACTCCAGTGTGCTTTTATTCACCTTTAGTGTACCGTTTGCGGCGGAAATGAAACCATACTTCAATTTATAGTTCAGGGTCTCGCCAGGTTGAAATACCGACGCCTTCAAGTGTGGTAGGTCTTGCGAGAAACCATTGAAATACAAAAATACGGTTAACACCGCTAATATTATTTTCTTCATAGGGAAGATATGGCAAAAAATATGCCTTTAAGCTTTTCGCTTAAAGATTGGCACAGAAGAGCAGGCTTCGCCATACATGATGCTTTTGGCTACTTTGCTTAACTTTCTAGTGAGTGTGATAAAAGCTGATTCGGGAACTTTGACATCTCCACAACCTTTTACCATAATACGCTGGTCAACATACTGTTCCATATCGAGTTTATCCAACGCCTTTTCAAAAAGAAGGGATCGAAGGTTCTCTAATGATCCGAAAGTAACTTCTCTTGCATAAGGCTCCAGTTTATTGGCGAGCAGCATATAAGCCCAAGTTGGGATGATAGCATCAGAAGAACAGGTAATTGCCACATTCTTTCCTTCATATTGTGACCAGTCATTTTGTTTAACAAACTCTCTGAAGTCTTTTTCACGTAAAATGAGGCCATGAAAGAGATGGTCTTTTACATCAAATACAACAAACTCTCCTGCTGGGGCTAACGTTGCTAAATCAAAAATTATTAGACCACTTGCTGCGACTTTATTTACTATTTTATCTTGAATTTCCATACCGTTTAAACAAAAAAATCCGGATAAAGTGGTTATTCTTTATCCGGATACAAAGTTAGGTATTTTTAAATTAATAGAATCTCGCTCTATTATCTGTTATGTCAGCATTTTCTAATAAAACCTGGAACACGCTACCTGGAGCACGTTGTTTTAACATATTGATGCTTTGCCGTTTAATAGCATCAAGATTTTGTGGTTGCTGTGGGTTGACGAAGTCGTGGACAGAAACCGCATATACGCCACGAGATCCTTCGATGCTTTTGGATAGTGTGTTTGGCTGTAGGCCAAATACTGTCCCTACAACTGTACTTTCTTGAGCCACCCCTGGGATAATAGGGTTCGCAAACACAATATTCTCAGCTTTAACAGCAGGTTTACTTAATTTCTGGCCAACTTCCTCGATACTGGAAGCACCAGTCAACGCCCCGTTTAATTGTTCTGTTAACGTCTTTGCCTTGATTTTATTAATAACCTGTGGCTTGATATCATTTTTAACGGTATTGAGAGGTAAATAACCCTCTTCCCGAATCTCGGATAATTGCGCTACAACATACTTGTTAGGTAGCTCATAAACTTTGTCGGTGATATCTCCGGTTTCTGCTTTATAAGCCCAACGGATTAGCTCGCGTGGATTTTCCAGATCTTGGATAAATGTCTGCATCGGTGCAATTTCGGTGCCGTTTAGTACCGTATAACCCGCATCAGTCGCTAACTCGTTAAAGTTTTCTTCATTCACTTTTCCGAAAAATTCAGACGCCTCAGTATAGGCAGCGTTTAAGGTTTCCTTACTGCTTTGGATTGTGCGATCGATAATGGCGGCTTTAATAACGCGTGAGGAACCTGATTGGTTGTCGATTCTGATTACGTGTACGCCATATTGAGTTGGAACAACTAATACTTCGCCTGTCTTGCCATCAAAAACTGCATTCTCAAACTCAGGAATCATAGCTCCTCTACCAAAGGTTCCAAGTTTCCCTCCATCTTCTCTGGAAGCATCAGTACCAAACTGGGAAGCTAAGTCTGCAAAACTAGCTCCATTCTGAAGAAGATTCTTAATTGAATCTGCTTTTACTGTTGCCTGGTCAATACCTCCTTCTAGAGCAGGATTTAATAGGATGTGACTGGCTGTTACGGAATCTGGACCTACTTTGCTTTCGAGCACCTTCGCCATTTCGTATGTTCCACTTGAGAGGAGTGGGCCTACAACTGAACCTACAGATGCATTGAACAAGGCTGAATCTAGAGCTGGTGATAGGTTGCCTTGGGTATAATAAGTAACTGGGTATTTTGTTTCTGAATTAATGGCCGCATAAAGTGAATCATTTTCGGCTGTTTCGAATCCGCGAGCCAATTCTTCCGCTTTTGCTTTTACCGCTGCTGAATCTGCGGCTGTGGGTTGGGCATCAAATACTACATAGCGGATGCTTCTTGTCTCACTGGGGTTGTAAAATTCTTTCTTGTGCGCGTCGTAATATGTCTTATAGTCCGCGTCGGTGATATTTACATCTTTATCAGGAATTGATGAGTAATCAAGCAATACATAGCTGAAGTTAGCAATTTTATTTCGTTGTGAGTGCTCTTCCTTAGCTTCTAGCGAAGTAACATACACACTGTTTTGAATTAATTGATTATACTTTTGTTGTAGTCGATCATCTTTGATTACCTGCAGGAAGTTTTCCCACTGTTGTTTTTGAACACTGTTAGCAGGTTCGTTTCTAATGTTAGTTAAGAAAACGCTTAATTGATTGCGATCAAATTCTCCGGTTTGCGGATTGGTAAATGATTGTACAATTTGTGGAGATGGATTTTGACCTGAAACTAAATCATTCAGCTCACTAGATCCTACGCTCAATCCTATCCGATCCACCTCTTCTGCAAGAAGAGCATTCGAGACATGTTGATTCCAAACATTTTCCACCACGTAGGTGCTCAATTGATCATTAGAGGCTCCACCCATCTGTTGACGCATATTGCTGATTCCAGCTTCTACCTCTTGATTAAAGGTAAGGTATTCTATTTTCTCGCCGTTAATCTTCCCAACTTGGTTTTGATTGGCGTTCATATTCCCCAACAGTTGAGGTATAATCTCTCCCAATAAAAATGCAACAAGCGCGATCCCGATTGCCCATACAACCAATAAACCTGCACGGTTTCGCAAAAAAGTCATTATTCCCATAGAATCTCTTGTACTTAGTTTAGTTTGTCAATTAGTTTGCTATTTGTATTCAAACGTATTATGTGTATATTTTATAAATGCGGGCGCAAGATACAATTAAATGTAAAAATTTAAAAAGATAAAATAAAAAGAGCCGCTTGAAATGCACTGTATCTTAAATAAATAGTTAGAACCGGTCGTCGCTGTTAAATCGAAAATCACCTGTTTGCGAAGAGATTTCATAGTACGAGAAATCTTCTTTTGCCCAGAAAGAAGTGCCGTACGAAACCTGGTCGTTCACAGTGATCGTAACTGGTAGGTTCGAATAGAAGCGGCGTTCATTCTCATCCCATATAAGCTCTTCAGATTTCAAAGTCATTCCATCTGCCCGTGTTGCTACAACATTTTTTCTTAATTCCGTAATACCTGTGTTAACATGTTGGATCGCGTAGTCGGAACGTACCCGCTGGGTTTCTGTCCGTGTCGAATCATAGAGAATCAGTAACCCCCCTTCGGGAAATTCATAAAACGGGTTTTCCGTTTTATGATGTAACATTTTTGGGGTTGTTAATTGTGCTTTTACTATTGCAGAGTCGCTATAGATCACTTTAACGCCGTGCGATACATCAACAGGATCTTCGGTTATACTTTGAGAAACCCGCTCAACTTCCTTAAGATCGTTCTCGCAACTGATAAGAGAGAGCAATAAAAAGGATACGATATAGAGGTATCGGCAATCCATGCTTGCTTAGTCATACTTGTAGCGTTGGAACCAACGGTCGTTTAAGGTAAATCCAAGGCGCAGGGTGATGTAGTTTTCTTTCACCAAGTTATTGCTCAGGGTTCCCCGTTGGCCAAACTCTGCAGATAAGTTGATTTTATAGAATGTACTTTGTCGATTTGATGGAAGAGGTAATCCTAGCCCAACCGTCAAAGCCATATCTTTGATATCTTGGTCATTCATTCGAAGTTGAGTTTTATCGTAACGAAACCCTAATCGATAATCAACCAAGCTGAAGTATCTATTCGAAGTATAATCCGGAGTTAAACTACCTCCGATAGCAAATCCGAATCGATCCTCGAAATTGCCCGGCACCTCACCCTCTTGGAAGTCGGACCATTTTCCATAATGGAAGTCACCTCCAATAAGCCATGCGTTATGCTTTCTGAAACTAAACCCCACTTTGTGTTCAAGCGGCATAATAATATTTTCGCGAGCAAATTCCGTATAACTGATCGTATCAAGAGCAATATTATCTTCGATATTGGTTTCATTGCCGAAGGTCCGGGTAGCCGATTCAGTTGCCTTAGAGCGTAGAGAGTGCCCAGAATTCCCTGAATATCCGATTACCAAGCCATAATCATCTCCTATGTCGGTAAAATATTGCATACCGTAATCAAATGAAAAACCATTTATCGCTCTACTATTTTCAATTTTGGAGTTAAGTGCTCCCGAATTTAATGGATATTGTGCTTCCCTGTTATTTTCAAGCTTACCAAATATATATCCTGCATTAGCACCAATGCTAAAGTTTTTCCCAATTTGTTGGCCATATCCAAAGTAAGCTTTCGTGAGCCCCCCTTCACCAGAATAGACCGTGTTGATATTCATCGTGTCTATTTGTCCTGGAGCCGAAAATCTATAACCAACGCTAGAGTAAGGCTTAAAGCCAAAGCTAAGTGCGGATTTTTGAGATACAGGAACGGCAAAAGTCAGATAGCCCAAAGAAAAATCCTTATTGCTTTGTTTGATATTATCACGCTCTTGTGATGAGAAATTGCCGTAAACACCGATATCGATCGCCATTAGTCGGATTCCTGAATAAGAAGCTGGATTTTCAGAATTAATATTATAATAAGAACCCAAGCTGCGTATACCAGTAGAGATGCCACCCATACCTCGTAATTGAGGAAGGTATTCCCCGCTTAGTTCCCCTAAGCCGTATCTCGAATAAGGCGAGCTCGTTAATGATTGCGCCACAGCTCCTGAAGAAACAAAAAGCAACGTTAAGCAAACTAAGTTACGGATGGATAGTTTTGATAGAGTCATGTATAATTGTTAACGCAAAAAGTATTTTGCATGCAAATCTATTTAATTTTTAGATGCTTTGCACGCTATTTTTGTTAAAAAAGGTTAAAGATTGCTTATATCCATTGGAAATATAGTATAGCTAAAAACAAAAGAGCATAAGCGCTTTCATATAGCCAACGTATTTTTGCGTGTGTAAAATAGTAAGCCATATAGATAGCTAGCGGCGCCACGCACAACAGAAAATGAAATTCCTCAAGATTATTATTCAAATAAAAAGAGATTATACTCAAAAGGAGCATAAAGAAAAGTAACTGAAATGATTTGCGGATAAAAACCAGGCTTTTAAAAAAGTTTTGTCTCAAGGAAATGATGAATAATAATAGGATAATCGAGGGGGCGAGAAGAACCCAATAATCATAAAGGTCGATGTTCAGTGAGGTTGGGAACGTTCTGGTTAGCGGAGTCCATATGTTTTTGAATGCTTCGAGCATATCAAACCATAAATAGATGATAAAGAGTAAAAAGTAGATTGTAATGAAACCCATCACGCCTGCTATCCACTCCCGCCAGTTGAAAGATCGAAAGATAACCAGCGCAATCCAAATTGCTGGAAACATGGCTATAAATGGGAAATAGAACAGAGTTCCCACTGCAATGATTAAACCTGTGTCAAATAATATAGCTTTAATATCACCAGCTCGGTATATTGACAGTAGTTTGTCTATCACCCATATCAACAAGAAATTGCATAATAATGTTGATGACAGGGTAAGAAACGGCGTAATGATACTTGCCAGTGTCACATAAATCAGCGCGGTTAGGTAGTTGACTTTGCCCAACAGATTATATTTACTGATAATATGATTTAGTAAAACTCCCTGTAGAATGGTTAAAGTGAGCGCAATGACGATACTAGCTTGCGGTGTGATCGATGTTTCATAAATGTTGCCTAGCAGATTGGAAAGAGCTGGCTCAAAGAACACCGCCCGCAGATCTTCTGGTACATTGATAAAGGCGCCAATACAGAGTAAGGCGGCTATCGGGATTAAATAGATTAAGTTCGTCGGAGTATATCTCCTGAATAGTTCAATCATTCTGGACAACGTGCAAACATCTACAAAACTAATAATTAATCAGTACAGTAGGGGCTATTGTCGTCTTTAAATAATAGCTGAAGCTTTTTTTGTAATTTTGCGTTGGATATTAAATTATACAATGATAAAGATGAATAAGTTAGCGATCCTATCAATACTAATAGGGTGTTTACTCCCGTTTACCCTGTTTTCACAAGAGACATTGCCTTTGATTCCTAAACCTAAAAAGATAGAGATGGGTGCGGGCTCGTTTAACTTGCTGTCTCCAAACCTTCAGGTGTCAGCGTTTGAAGAGTTCATGGAAGTTTCAGAGTTGCTTAAGGACCATCCATTTATCAACTTCTCAGAAGTTGAGCTTATTAAAAAGCGTAAGAAAATTCCTGAGAATGGGGTGCGGTTGATCCTTCCAGAAGAAGGTGATAAGCTTGACAAGGACGCTTATCGCATTGAAGTTGATTCGCAAGGAATTCTTATTACGGCTTGGGAAGCACCGCAAATGATTAATGCAATTATGACGCTTGTACAAATATCGTATTTGCAAGAATCTGGTAATTTAATTCCCGCCCTGACTTTGGAGGATGCTCCACGGTTTGCTTACCGAGGACTGCACTTGGATGTTTCGCGGCACTTTTTCCCAATTTCTTTTTTAGAGAAATATATTGATCTGATGGCCATTTATAAGTTAAACAGATTCCACTGGCATTTAACGGATGGCGCGGGATGGCGACTGGAAATAAAGAAATATCCTGAATTGACACAAAAAGCCGCCTGGAGAAATTTCTCATCGTGGAAAGATTGGTGGAATAGTCCTCGCCAATATGTCGAAATGGGGACTCCTAACGCATATGGCGGTTTTTATACACAAGAGGAAGCTAGACATTTGATTGATTATGCAGCAAGAAAAGGCATTACCGTTATTCCTGAGATAGAAATGCCTGGACATTCTGAAGAAGTTCTGGCGGTTTATCCGAACCTTTCATGTTCTGGGCAGCCCTATCATAATTCGGAGTTTTGCATCGGAAATGAGGAAACATTCACCTTTTTAACCGGCGTACTAGATGAGGTCATTGATGTATTCCCATCTGAGCTAATTCATATCGGTGGAGATGAAGCGAGTAAAGAGAGCTGGAAAACCTGTCCGAAGTGTAAAAAGAGAATGGAGGAAGAGGGATTGGAGAATGTAGATGAGTTACAGAGCTATCTTATTAAGAGAATCAATGATTATGTGAAATCGAAGGGACGGAAGATCATTGGTTGGGATGAGATTCTGGAAGGCGGTTTAGCGGAAGGAGCAACCGTAATGTCTTGGAGGGGAGAAGAAGGAGGTATAAAAGCTGCAAATTCAGGTCATGATGTGATCATGACTCCAGGGGCTCCGATGTATTTTGATTCTTATCAAAGCAATCCCATGGATCAACCGGAAGCAATAGGCGGATTTACGCCTTTGTCCAGGGTTTATGATTACGATCCGATCCCATCAGACATTAATGATAATAATCGCAAGCATATCATCGGAGTGCAAGCAAATCTGTGGACTGAGTATATGCCAACTCAAGAACATGTTGAATACATGGCTTACCCTCGTACACTCGCCTTATCCGAGGTCGCTTGGACTTCACCCGAACAAAAAGACTGGGCTGATTTTGAAAGCAGGCTACAAAAGCATTACATGCTTTTGCAGCGTTTGAATGTCAATTATTATCGACCAACTTACAAGCCACTAATTAGAGCAGTTTATAATGATAGTACACAAACTTCACGAGTAACAATATCATCCGAACAATATCACCCTACGATTCGATATACAATTGATGGTTCCGACCCAACGGCACAGTCGCCAGTATACGTCGAACCACTCGAGCTGCTAAAATCTACGATTGTTAAAAGTGCTGTGTTTGCTGACTCTGTACGTTTGGGTGCAATTGATAGTCTGCAGGTTGATATTCATCGTGCTATCGGAAAAGATGTAATCTATAATAATCCTTGGGATACTTATGAAGCCCGTGGTGATAGTACCTTGGTCAATGGTGTTAAAGGTGGGTTGAGCTATGGAGATGGTGAATGGCAGGGCTTTACGAAGGGAGGGGTAGATGTTACGATCGATTTTGAGAGAAGGGAGGAATTGAATTCAGTTTCTATCCGCTTTATGCAAGTAACAGGCCCTGGGGTTTATATGCCTGGTCAGGTAACCTTAGAAGTATCCGATAATGGAAAGGATTTTAGAGAATGGCATACGATAAAAAATAACATCCCCACCACTCGCGCACGCCTAACTTTCAAAGAATTTAAATTTGATTTAAAAGGTAAGATGGCTCGTTATATTCGAATTAAAGCTACCAATCCACAACGGGGTTATTTATTTACAGACGAAATTATTGTTTACTGATTTTCTATAATCAAACACGTACTAACGCCAACATGAAATACTTTATCACCTTTGTTTCTATTCTGATATCTTTTTCTGCGTACGCGCAAAATACCGGAGAAGTTTATAAGGTTACCTATCAGCGAAGTTCACATGGTAAACCTTTGACAAATCAAAGCCCGCTTATCCTATATTCTTCAGATACAGAAACGGTAGTCGCGTCAGAAGCAATAATTCAAGGTAAGGCCGAACTCCCTTATGAGCGTTTTTTTGTCGATAGGGCAAACGGGAGTTATCTAAAGCAGGCTTTTTTCCAAAGCGGTAAACAGATCGTCACAAGTGATGCGGCGCTTTTATCAAAACAAAATTTTACAATTACTGATGAAAAGAAGGAGATTTTAGGTTATGAGTGTACAAAAGCGGTAACATCTGTAAATTCGAATACGATTGAATTGTGGTTTACTGATAAAGCACCTGTTAAAGGGGCTCCCTCAGAGCTCGGTCAAGACTTAGGGCTAGTTTTAGAAATGGTTAGGAATGGGAATTCTGCGATTACAGCGATAAGTGTGGAGAAAGTTAAGCGTATCCCCAATGCTTTGCGTTTGCCGGATTTAGCGGAGGCTGTTGATGATTTGAGCTACAAAGACCTCTTATGGAAAAGTCGTTTTACCAATTTATCGATATTTAGAAACGAGCAGATTAATTTTATCGCTGAGCCTAAGTCAGATAGTGTCCTACGTTTTGCCAATGGGACTATTATCCTGAAAAAGGTAAATGTACCAGCTATACAAGAAGGGAATAGTGTTTTTGTAGAATTAATAGAAAAATCAAATGGCGATGCATACGATCGGACCGGAACAGTATTTATGATCCCCACAGATCGTGATATTTCTTTTCTGGATGGACTGACGAAAGACGTCTCGGCTTTATCAGTTTATGAAAATGGTAATGGGAAAGAATACAGAGGCGTTATCCGCACTGAAAAATACACGCCGCTCGTTGAATTGATGCGCTTTTTTACTCCTTTTGGAGTTAAGCAATTCAACCATATCCAACTGAAAGGTAAAAATTGGCAAGATAGTGTGAGTTACAGACAGGATATTACTGAACTTGCACCCATTCTAACAAATCAAGAAGTATGGATCGGCACTTTTATTGGAAATTATGATGGCGGCGGGCATATTGTAAGTTTAGACTTGAGTATTCACCCTGGACGACCAGATAACTCCCCTGCTCAGAAAGTTGTTCCATTGTTTAATACATTAAACGTAATGGAAATGGCGGGACAGGACTACGCAACCATGTTCGATGTTGAGAAAGGGTTGGAAGTTAAATTTACACTGCCCAGCGATATGAAGAACGTGCAACTTCGTTTCATTACAACAGGCCATGGTGGTTGGGGAGGTGGAGATGAATTTGTCCCGAAAGAGAATGCTATTTTTCTTGATGGAGCAGAGGTCTTCAGCTTTACACCTTGGCGTACGGATTGTGGATCATACCGACTTTATAATCCAGCTTCGGGAAATTTTAGCAACGGCTTATCGTCGTCCGATTTAAGTCGGTCGAATTGGTGTCCAGGGACACTGACCCCACCAGTTTTTATTGATATGGGAGATCTTAGTGCAGGCGAACATGTCATCCGGGTACAGATTCCACAGGGTGAACCGGAAGGAACTAGTTTTAGTTCATGGAATGTGTCGGGAGTGTTGATTGGTGAGTAGTATTCATTACTTTTACTCACTTTGGCCGATATTTATTCATATTTAGCGGAAAGTATATTTGTTTAAAACCTAAGTATATTAAGCATAACCCTATGAACTCAATGGCTAAGATTTTTATTTTGCTGATTTATCCGCTTTTGGGAATTGCGTGTTCAGGTGCGACTCAAACCACGGAGAGCACTCCAAACGTTGTATTGATCCTGGTGGACGATTTGGGATATGCGGATATCGGTATCAATGGCCAAAAATACATTGAGACTCCCTATCTGGATCAGCTGGCACGGGAAGGACTTGTTCTTACTCAATTCTATTCGGGTAGCCCGGTTTGCGCACCATCACGCTCTGCGCTAATGACCGGCATGCACACGGGGCATACTCATATACGAGGTAATAAAGAGATACAACCTGAGGGTCAGGAGCCAATTTTGGATTCATTAGTTACCATCGCAGAGGTATTGAAATCAGCTGGCTATACGACAGGGGCATTTGGTAAATGGGGGCTGGGCTTCATCAATACCGAAGGTGATCCATTGAATCAGGGTTTTGATAGATTTTACGGGTATAACTGTCAACGGCAGTCGCATCGATATTTCCCTCCTCATTTATGGGATAATGATACAATGATAAAGATACCAAATAACAATCCGCAAAACGTGGAAGGTTATGCACCAGATATCATCCAGCGTGAAGCCCTCAGTTTTATTGAAACCAATGCGAACAAACCTTTCTTTTTATTTTTACCTTACACCCTGCCGCATGCAGAATTGGTGGTACCAGACGATAGTCTGTTTAAGAAATATAAAGGAAAGTTTGAGGAAGTCCCTTTTCAGGGCAATGATTATAAGCAAAGAGAGACATCCACTGGCTATGCATCACAAGAATACCCTAAAGCTGCCTACGCAGCGATGGTTAATCGGATTGATGTGTATGTGGGACAAGTAATGGAAAAGTTGAAAGAGCTTGGTTTAGAAGAAAATACTTTAGTGATATTTACTAGTGATAATGGCCCGGCAAAAGAGGGCGGGGCTGATCCTGACTTCTTCAATAGCAATGGTATTTTTCGCGGCTATAAACGCGACGTTTATGAAGGCGGAATTCGAGTGCCTTTCATTGCCAAGTGGCCGGGAAGAATTGTTTCGGAGTCAAAAAGCGATCATATCGGAGCTTTTTGGGATCTGTTGCCAACACTTGCTGATATCGTCAGCCAAGATGTACCGGCAAATATCGACGGACTTTCTCTTTTACCCGCGATGACGGGAGAGGGAGAACAGGAAGATCATGAGTATCTATATTGGGAGTTTCATGAACAAGGAGGTAAGCAGGCTGTTCGAAAAGGTAAGTGGAAAGCAGTACGACTTCAGGTTAAAACACAAGCTGATAATGCGCCTATTGAACTTTATGATCTTGACGAAGACCCTTCGGAACAATATAACATAGCTTCCAAGCATCCAGAACTTGTAGATGAAATGCTATCCATAATGAAAAATGCCCGTACAGAGAGTGAAATATTTCCCTTTTTGACAATGCAATAAGCCCAACGCTGTTCTTATTTTTTCGTAATAAAATCCTTTTGGAAAGAAAGCGGACTTTTTGAAGTAATTGTTTTAAAATTTTTATGAAAACTTGCAAAATTGTTAAAACCACTGTCATAACAAATTTCTTTAACACTCAGCTTGCCGTCTACCAATAATCTGCAAGCGTGACCTACCCTGATTTCATTTAAGAAACGAGAAAAGGTCTTACCGGTTCGAGATTTAAAATAGCGGCAAAAAGAATTGGTGCTTAGTCCCGCAATTTCAGCCGGCTCCGCTAACGATATTTTTCGTTTAAAGTTATTCATTGCAAAATTGTATACCGCATTAATGCGATCGCGCTCCTCTTTCTCCATATGCAGGTTAAAGCCTTTTGAAGAAATGGTAGCGATATCCTCTGATTCAGCAATAATATTTAAAACTTCTAGCAATAGAATGATCCGCTTGATGCCCTCTGCGTCAGTCAAATCATTGATCAGTTTGATAACTTTAACTTTACCGTGTCCCTGTATGATCAAGCCTCGCTTTGCTCGTTCAAAGAGTGTTTTAAGCTTTATGTTTTCAGGTAAATTTATAAATCGATCACCCCAAAAATTATCATTGAAGTGAATAACGCGTACATCAGCCTGATGCTCATGAGGGTGTTCAAAATACACATTGTCGAAGCGCCAGTAATGAGGCAGATTGGAACCTAACAAAACAACATCACCTTTCTCAAAGTTACCTATATGATCACCGACAAATCGAGTACCTTTCCCTTGTTGGAAGTAAATTAATTCAAGCTCGCTGTGATAATGCCATCGGTTATTAACATGAGGAACCTCATCTATGCGTATGCTGAAAGAAAAACTGGGGGTGGTCTGAACTTTAAGCAATTGAGGCTTCATATTTTACTATATTTTAAGATCGTTATTCGATTAAGAAAAGCGATCGGTCAATTATTTTGTATTGAAATAACTGTTCTAATTCAAATATAGGGTAATATTGTTGAATAGGGTGTTAATTAGATAGAAGTTTTTCCGCTCTTTAATTCATTAATTTGTATATCAATTATGAAAAGATACGTACTCATCCCCGAAAAGATATGGTCGGCGTCCAATGGAAAGCAAACTCTTGGAAGAAATTTTTAATTTAAATGAACTAGAATAACATGAGCCGGTCATTCCAATATTTACAGATTCACCCTAAAGACAATGTCTTGGTCGCTCTGCAGGACTTGGAGGCTGGGCAGAAAATATCTTTTGACGGAATGACGTTCGACTTGCCCAATCGAGTAAAAGCGAAACATAAATTTACGCTCCACGATCTCCCCGCAAATTGTAATATCATCATGTATGGTGTATTGGTAGGAAGAAGCCAGACATTTTTGGCGCAGGGCGAAATGCTGACGACATCCAATACGAAACATGCCACAGAGACTTTCACTTTAAAACAGCGGAAGTTGGAGTGGCAAGTTCCAGACCTGACAGATTTCTCTGGAAGGACATTCAAAGGCTATATAAGGAATGATGGTAAGGTTGGAACGGCTAACCACTGGTTGGTAATTCCTTTGGTATTTTGTGAGAACAAGAATATTCAGGTATTGAAAGATGCTCTGGAAGAGGAGTTGGGTTACCAACGTTCCAAAAATTACAAGACAGAAGTTCGTCAGCTGGTGCAACTTTATCAAACTGGCAAATCTGTGGAGGAGATTCTTTCGGTTGATCTTGAAGGATCTGTCCGACATGGATCAAAAAGAATGTTTAAGAATGTTGATGGAGTTAAGTTTTTAACACATAGCATGGGCTGTGGCGGAACACGGTTAGATTCAGATTCCCTGTGTGGCCTCCTAGCCGGATACATTACCCACCCAAATGTCGCTGGTGCAACGGTCTTGAGCTTGGGCTGTCAGCACGCGCAAGCCTCTATTCTAAAAAGAGAAATTCAGGCAAGATGTGCAAACTTCGATAAGCCTTTGTATATCCTGGAGCAACAGAAATATGGTAGCGAAGAAGAAATGATACAGAAGGCTCTGAAAGTTACCTTCGCTGGTTTGATGAAGGCTAATAAACATGAGCGTCAGGACGTACCACTGTCTAAATTGACAATCGGTCTCGAATGCGGTGGGTCAGATGGCTTCTCTGGCATATCAGCTAATCCTGCGATCGGTCATGTTTCGGACTTGTTGGTGGGGTTAGGTGGCAGCGTTATCTTATCTGAATTTCCTGAGTTGTGCGGCGTCGAACAGGAACTATCCGATCGCTGCGTTGATGAAGAAACTGCTCTTCGGTTTATGGAGTTGATGAGAAATTATAACATGAAAGCGGAGCAAGATGGCTCTGGTTTTTATGCAAATCCCTCACCAGGTAATATTCGAGATGGATTAATTACGGACGCTATTAAATCGGCCGGAGCCGCAAAAAAAGGTGGCAGCTCACCCGTTGTAGACGTAGTCGATTATCCTGGTGTTTGCGATAAAAAAGGACTTAATTTGCTTTGCACGCCGGGGAACGATGTGGAGAGCACAACTGCAGAGGTTGCTGCTGGTGCTAATGTAGTATTATTTACAACAGGTCTAGGGACCCCTACCGGCAACCCCATTGCACCAGTGATTAAACTATCATCAAATACTTCGATTTTTGAAAAAATGAATGATATTATCGATATTAATTGCGGAACAATCGTCGAGGGCAAGGAAACGATTGAACAAGCGGGACGTAGAATATTAGAGTATGTCATTTCAGTAGCGTCCGGAGAGGAACAACCGAAAGCCGTTCGACTGGGGCAAGACGATTTTATACCTTGGCGAAGAGGCGTTTCGCTATAAACTATTGTTTATGTCTAAATTCACTGATAAAACAGTTATAATTACCGGAGGCGGCAGCGGAATTGGGCGTGCAATGAGCTTTCTGTTTGCCAAAAATGGTGCGAATGTTCATCTTGTAGATCTTGATGTAGAAAGTGCTAACCAAGTTGTCGAGCAGATCAACCGTGAAGGCGGAATCGCACAGGCTCATTCTTGTGATGTTTCAGATCAGGATCAGGTTGTTGCGCTTTTAAACGACTTTGATCGGGTTGATATCTTAATCAATAATGCCGGTATTTCTCATATTGGTAGGGCCGACAATACATCACAAAGTGATTTCGACCGCGTATATCAGGTAAATGTTAAAGGAGTGTATAATATGCTTTATGCCTGTTTACCTATTATGAAAAAACAGAAGGGCGCAGTGATAATCAACATGGCATCGATCGCAGCGCATGTCGGACTAACGGATCGCTTTGCATATTCAATGAGCAAGGGCGCCATAGCTGCCATGACTCTTTCAGTTGCTCGTGATTATATTGATTATAATATTCGCTGTAATAGTATTTCGCCTGCGAGGGTTCGCACACCTTTTGTCGACGGTTTTATTGCTAATAACTACGCTGGCCAAGAGGAACAAATGTTTAAAAAGCTGTCTGACAGTCAACCTATCAAGCGGATGGCACAACCAGAGGAGATTGCAGCTTTAGCTTTATACTTGGCGTCAGAAGAAGCTAGCTTCATTACGGGAACTGATTATCCAATAGATGGCGGCTTTATAACACTTAATAACTAATAATTTATTTAAAGAGATTAATAATGAAATTAATACGATACGGTAGTGCGGGAAAAGAACAAACAGGTGTACAGATTGAGGGTAAGAACTATGATACATCAGCTTTTGGGGAGGATTACAATGAACTTTTTTTTGAAACTGATGGTCTGACTCGATTGGCCGACTTCATTTCAAATAATACATTGAAGGAACTACCAAGCGATACCCGTTTGGGTAGCCCGATAGCAAGGCCATCGAAGATACTATGCATTGGTTTAAACTATAAAGACCACGCAGAGGAAACTGGTGCCAAGATTCCCAAAGAACCTATCATTTTTATGAAATCGACGACAGCATTAATCGGTCCATATGATGATATCATGATACCCAAAGGCTCACAAAAGACGGATTGGGAAGTTGAGTTTTGTGTTGTGATCGGAAAAAAGGCAAGTTATGTGGAAGAGGTTGATGCTGAGGAATATGTAGCGGGATATCTATTGCATAATGACGTGTCTGAAAGAGAGTATCAATTGGAACGAGGTGGAACCTGGGATAAAGGGAAAGGCTGTGATACCTTCGCTCCTTTGGGACCGGTTCTCGCTACAAAAGATGAGATTCAAGACATTCATAAGGTAAATATCTGGTTGAAATTAAATGGCGAAACTGTTCAGCATGGGAATACATGTAACCTTATATTCGATGTACCTTACATCGTTTCCTATGTTAGTAAGTTTATGACCTTACTACCCGGGGATGTTATTTCAACAGGAACGCCAGCCGGTGTTGGCTTAGGGATGAACCCTCCGGTTTATTTAAAACCGGGTGACGTGCTTGAGCTTGGAGCAGACGGCTTAGGTGTACAAAGGCAGCATGTTGTTGCATACAAACCTTAATATATGGACTTAGGGCTAAAAAATAAAGTTATTATCGTAACCGGAGGGGCAAAAGGGATCGGTCGGTCCATTTGTCTGACCCTTGCTCAGGAAGGGGCGGTACCAGTTATCGTTGGAAGGAATAGAGCTGATAACGAGAAAGTACTTGATGAGATTGTTGGCGGTGGTGGACAAGCATTCATAGTAAATGCTGAATTGACAAATCCTGAAGATTGTCAGCGAGCTGTGCAAGAAACGTTGTCGAAATGGGGAAAGATTGACGGTCTGGTTAACAATGCGGGACTGAACGACGGGGTGAGCTTGGAAAATGGGAACTATGATGACTTTGTTGAGAGTCTGCATCGAAATGTAATCCATTATTTTTTGATGGCTCATCACGCTTTAGCAGAGCTAAAAAAGAACCAGGGGGTAATTGTCAATATCAGTTCAAAGACAGCGGATGTCGGACAGGGAGGAACATCAGGTTACGCGGCATCTAACGGTGGCAGAAATGCACTAACACGCGAATGGGCTGTAGAGCTTTCGAAATACGGTATCCGGGTTAACGCGGTTGTTGTTTCAGAGTGCTGGACACCTCAATATGAGAAATGGATAAAAAAGGTAAGTGAGACTGAAGCTCAAGCTATGCAGGAGATTACAGAGAAAATCCCCTTGGGAAATCGAATGACAACATCGGAAGAGATCGCAGATACAGTGACTTTTCTATTGTCGGACCGATCGAGCCATACAACAGGGCAGTTACTATACGTCGATGGTGGCTATGTTCATCTGGACAGGGCAATAAAACCCATGGGTACAGGCGGTCATAAATCTTAAAGGAAAATATGAAACTCTTTATTAAATACCTCATACTCATCTGTTGTGTATGTTCAATCACGGTCGCGGGAGCCCAAAATAGGCTTTCGCTGTGGTATGATAAACCCGCGGAGGATTGGATGACAGAAGCACTCCCCATAGGTAATGGTTATATGGGTGTAATGTTTTTTGGCGGACTGGAAACAGAGCAGCTTCAATTTACTGAAGGGTCTTTGTGGAGTGGAGGCCCTCACGCAAGTAAGGATTATAATTACGGTAATAAACCGGGCTCTTGGAAACATCTCCAAGAAGTAAGGGGACTAATCGAACAAGGTGAACTGGAAGAAGCCAACGAGTTGGTAAAACAATATTTTACCGGGACGCCCCCGGAAATTACTGATGGAAAATCGGAATGGGGTGACTATGGCGCTCAGCAGACAATGGGCGACTTATTTATTACATTAAATCACGGATCCGAAAATATCTCTTCTTATAAGAGGGAGCTCGATATCAATCGAGCCATGGGGTTAGTTAGTTATCAAATTGGGACAACGCAATACAAGCGGGAATTTTTTGGAAATTATCCGAGTGGCATGATGGTTTATGAGTTTTCTTCTGGTAAGCCGACGCAATACACGATTCAATATCGGACACCCCATGTAAAGGAAAATGAAAGCTTTATTGATAATGTTTATCAGTTTGATGGTCATGTGGGTGATAATAAGCAGCGGTTCCGCACTGTCTTTAAGGTTGAGACGGATGGTGCAAAAAGTTATGAAAATGGAGTCTTAACTATTGATGGCGCCAGCTCAGTGGTTATTTATCACACAGCGGCTACAGATTATACATTAGATTATCCCTTGTATAATGGGAATGATTACAAGTCGATCGTTGAAAGCAGGTTTGAGAAGATTGATGGTTTAAGTTACAAGGAAATAAGAGAACAACATATCCAAGATTATCAGGGATTATTCCAGCGCGTGTCGCTGTCGTTAGGGAATCAGGAACTCAGTGAGCTGCCAATCAACGTGAGGCAGCAACGATATTTTGAAGGTGCGGAGGATAGTGCTTTAGAGGAACTTTATTTCCAATATGGAAGATATTTAATGATTGCAGGCTCACGGCCAGGAACGATGGTCATGAACCTTCAAGGAAAATGGAACAATAGTGTTAATCCTCCCTGGGCTGCTGACTATCATATGAACATCAATCAGCAAATGATCTATTGGCCGGCTGAAGTGACCAATCTGGCGGAATGTCATGAACCCTTATTGAGGTATATAGAAAGTCTAGTTGAACCGGGAACACAAAGCGCAAAAGATTTTTTCAATACCCGCGGATGGATGGTCAATACGATGAATAACGCTTTTGGCTATACTGCACCAGGCTGGGATGTTCCTTGGGGCTTTTTCCCGGGAGGAGCTGCTTGGCTAGCTCAACATCTTTGGGATCACTATGAATTTAATTTGGATACAGCTTATTTAAAAAACCAGGCCTATCCGGTTATGAAAGCAGCTTCGCTATTTTGGATCGATTATCTTATTGAGGATAACAAGGGCTATCTGGTATCTTCGCCCTCTTATTCACCAGAGCACGGTGGTATTTCTAGCGGCGCGTCAATGGATCATCAGATCGCATGGGATGTACTAAATAATAGTATACAGGCTGCAAAGCTTTTGAATGATCATGACTTCGTTAGGGAAGCTGAAGCCGTCAAAAGTAAAATTCTTCCCCCTCAAATAGGAAGCTGGGGGCAGCTGCAGGAATGGAAAGAAGATGTTGACGATTCCACAAGCCGTCACCGACATGTTTCACATTTATTTGCGTTACATCCTGGCCGACAGATCTCTCCTTCGGAAACGCCCGATTTGGCAAAAGCAGCTCGTATAACTTTAGAAGCAAGAGGGGATGATGCAACTGGCTGGTCGCTTGCCTGGAAAGTTAATTTCTGGTCACGCCTGTTGGACGGGGATAGGGCTTATAAGCTCTACAGAATGATACTGAAACCCTCTGGCGCAGGCGGGTCAGGGTCAGGGTCTTATGCTAATCTCTTGGACGCACACCCGCCATTTCAATTAGATGGTAATATGGGTGCGACGGCCGGATTAGCTGAAATGCTACTCCAGTCGCATACGGATAATATCGCGATCTTACCCGCTCTTCCCGCGGCATGGGCTACAGGGCATGTAAAAGGTTTGAGAGCAAGAGGCGGTTATACGATTGACATCTATTGGGAAAATTCCGAGCTGAAAAAGTTGATCGTCAAAGCCGATAAAGCTGGAGAATGCAATTTGTCGTATCTCAATCTGGATATGTTGGTTCCTATGGAAGCAGGTTCTCGGGTCGAAATCAAGCTGGATGATTTCGTAAATAATACGTGACGTTTTTCTTGCAAAATCATGACATATCATGCTTGGTAAAGTGTACAAAGGACACTATATTTGTGCTTTCATAATTTAGGTTTATAATTGGTTAGTAAAGGTCTCCATTCTCCCCGTTTGGAGACCTTTCTTTTTAAGAGGAAACCGTTCCTCCCTTTTCTTTAAAGAGTTCTATTTTCTTTGCAAATGTTTCTGGATCGATAGCCCTGGTTCCCTCTGTGATAATTTCTACTTCAAATCCAAGCTCCAACGCATCCATTGCCGTATAGAAAACACAGTAATCAGCTGCTAATCCGCAGACTGCTAACTTTGAAATACCTTTTTCGATCAGATAGCCAGCTAATCCGGTAGATTTTTTATGACCATTATCAAAAAAAGCGCTGTAGCTGTCGATTTGTACATCTGTTCCTTTTCGGACAACAAGTTCAATCTTGTTCGACTCGAGAGTTTCAACAAGTTCAGCACCCTTTGTGCCTTGTACACAATGGTCCGGCCATAAGACTTGTTCTCTGCCGTCAAGAATGATGGTCTCCATTACTTCCTTGTCAGGATGATTGGAAGCGAAACTTTTATGTGCAGCCGGGTGCCAGTCTTGTGTTGCAATGATCAGGTCATAATGTTTCTGGAGGTTGTTCACGACCGGAATGATTTCGTCGCCCCTTGGAACGGCTAATGAGCCTTTGGGTAAAAAATCACTCTGTAAGTCCACAATAATGAGGGCTGCTTTACTCGGCTCGTCGCTATCAAAGTAGGGTTTGTCTTCAAAATGAAATTCCTCATTAAGTCGCTTCACTAATGGAGGAGGAAAAATATTACTCATAGGCGTAAGATACAAAAAGTTGCGCAAACGGTTGACTTCCTTCAAAATTTGGAGATCGGGGCTATTTATTTGTATCTATACATTAAATAATTAAATCAATGAATAAAATCGTACAAATCTTGCTTATAAACTGGTTCACTTTTTTTGCATCGCTAACCTCGATGGTGTTCGCCCAGTCGACAGGCACCAAGGTGACGATACCTGTGGGTGGTAACACATGGCAAACGACTGAAGTTTCAGGGAGGCAGAAAAGTATAACGAACGATGGAATTCAAGCTTGGGACGACGAGGCAGCTGTATTTCACACTTTTTTTAGAGTAAACAAGGCCGGATCGCTAAAGCTATGGATGAGGGCTGCATCTCAGGAAGGAGAAAGCACGGTTCAAATAAAAATAGGCGACCAATCTAAAAATATTAGATTACCTGAGCAGGAGTTTACGGACATCTACGTTGGCGATTGGAACCTTGTTGATACGGGTTACGTGAAAATTGAACTGAAAGGTATCGCAAAAGAAGGGAAGTTTTATCCGGATGTTGCTAGCTATGCCCTGGAGGGTACAGCTGTCGAAGGGGATATTAAATTCGTTAAAAACAATGAAGGTAATTTCTTTTATTGGGGACGACGAGGACCATCTGTTCATTTACGTTACCCGGTTCAGGAATCCGTGGAAGCCAAATGGTATTATAATGAAATCACAGTTCCTGAAGGTGAAGATGTTGTTGGGTCGTATTACATGGCGAACGGTTTTTCAGGTGGGTATTTTGGAATTCAAGTAAACTCTGACAGCGAACGGAGGGTATTATTCTCTGTTTGGAGCCCATTCGTGACCGACAACCCTGAAGATATTCCTGAAGATCAGAGAATCAAATTGTTGAAGAAAGGGAAAGACGTTAACACCGGAGAGTTCGGCAACGAAGGCTCTGGTGGGCAGAGTTTTTTACGTTATAATTGGAAAGCAGGCAATACTTACAAATTTCTGCTAAAAGGAGAACCCGTGGGGAATGATTACACCGAGTATAGTGCTTGGTTTTTCGCTCCAGAGGAAGAAAAATGGCGTCTGATAGCAAGCTTTAGTCGACCTAAAACGAATTCCTGGCTAACTGGTTTTCATTCGTTTTTGGAGAATTTTATTCCGGAACAAGGAGCTTTTGAACGGAAAGTAATATTCTCTAATCAATGGGTTGCCGATAAGAATAACCAATGGACTGAGCTAACTGACGCAGTTTTCTCGGCAGATAATACGGCCCGTCAGGGATATCGAATGGACTACGGCGGTGGTGAAGATGCGAAGGGGTTTTACTTACGTAATTGTGGCTTCTTTGATGACTATACGCCCATTGGTACTGTGTTTAAACGCTCGCCCTTGAAAAGGGAACCAGAAGTTGATTTGAATAATCTTCCCTGAGGGAACCGGAAGGGGCTCAGGAAAAATGTAATAAAATAGTTACGATTAAACCTGACGCTTAAATCCTTCTCTAAGAGGGTAGATACTTAAAAACAGCTCTACCTAAATTATGTTTAAAGGACACCTTTTATTAGTTCTCTTTTTCTTGCTCCTTTCTTTTATAGCATCTGCACAGGTCACCGTGTCTGGTATTGTTAAAGATAGTTTAACCAACAATCCGCTAATGGGGGCTCGGGTTGAAGTTATCACTGCTGCTGATTCGGTAATCCGTTCAACGAGTTCGGGAGAGGGAGGTGACTTCCGTTTCACAAACATCCCTAACGGGCCTTATACATTAAAAGTAAACTTTTTAGGATTTAAAATCTATCAACAGCAATTTGTGCTTGACCAAAATAAAACAGAACAATTTAACATCCTGCTGACGTTAGATATGACAGTTTTGACTGCGGTTGACATTAATGCCAAACCTCCAATGGTTGTGTTGAAGGGAGATACAACCGAGTTTGATGCCGGAGCATTTACAACGGAACCTTATGCAGATGCCGATGCCTTAATCGGCCAGCTTCCAGGAGCGGAAATCGACGCAGAAGGTAAACTTACCTTTCAAGGCGAAGAGGTGCAACGGATTATGGTCGATGGTAAAGAGTTCTTTAGTACAGATCCGCGCATTGCAATGAAAACGATCCCCGCCGATATTATCAGTAAGCTGCAAGTGATTGATGAACAGAGTGAACAGGCAAAATTTACTGGTTTTGATGATGGCGAAAGGAAGAAGGTTATGAATATTATTACGAAACCAGACAGGCGGCACGGCTATTTTGGAAAAGTTGCAGGTGGATATGGCAATTCAGAAAAATATAATACCGGTGGAAGCTACAATATATTTAACGGTGATAAGAGGGTTTCTTTTAATGCAGTTTCGAATAATGTAAATCAACAAGACTTCTCGATGGAAAATCTTGCTGGCGGTGAAACATTAGATCAGGGCCGAAACCGATCAAGAGGACGCGGACGGAATAATGCCGGCGCAGGCGGGAGTGGTTTGCGGAATACCAATAATATTGCCATAAACTATAACAATGAATGGAGCGATCAACTCGATCTAAACGCAAATTATTCTTTTAATAAAACAGATAGCTATACAGAGAGTCTGGTCAACCGGGAGTACCTGATCGGCAGCAGAAGTAATCAGCTGAGCGTACAACAACAGAATGCATCAGGGGAGAACATGAGTCATCGGGCAAGCTTTCGTTTGGAGTATGAAGTAGATACAAATAACTCCATCTCTTTTCGTCCCAACATTCAATATCAGCAAAGCGATATCTTGTTAAATTCATTTAATAGGACGATGTTGACAACTCAGGAACCCGTAAACTCCTCCGTTCGTGACAATCAAAATGATCGGAACAATCTCAATTTTTCGGGCGATTTTACCTATCGTAGACGATTGAATAAGAAAGGCAGATCTCTATCATTAAGTGTGAATGGTTCTATAAACAGTAACAAGGGGCTAGCCTATAATCTTTCGATGAACGAATTTTATGAAGATTTTCTGCTGGATAGAACGGATACCGTTAATAATGAGAACAATACTTATGCAAACGGGAATGGACTAACCGGAAGACTGGCCTATACAGAACCAATCAACGATCAGAGCCGATTACAAGTAAATTATAGTATCCGGAATACAAATAATTATTCCAATCGTGAGACTTTTGAATTTCTTGCTGAAACAGGGCAGTTTGGTGAGCTGAACGAGCAACTATCGAATGAATTTAGAAATGATTATATCTATCATAGCGGAGGGCTAGGCTATCAATATAATAAAGAAGACTTTCGTTTTGATCTGGGACTGGATATGCAGCGCGCGCAATTGCAAAATCATCAGTATTTCCCGGAAGAGCAACTGAACTCAAGCCGATTCAGCAGTTATCTGCCAAATGCTAGTTTGACCTACCGTTTTTCAAGGAACAAGAATATTCGAATCAATTACAGTACTGCGACGAATGCCCCGAACATTAATCAGCTACAAAATGTGATCAATAACCAAAATTCTTTAAATATACGAGTTGGTAATCCTGATTTAAAACAGGAATATGGTCACCGTTTCTCGCTCCGGTATAAAACTGTGAATCGGGAAACCAATGCAAACTTTTCTACAAACATTGATGCGGAGTTCTCAAATAATAGGATCGTCAACTCTACGTGGATCGCAGATCAGGATACCGTTATAGGCCCTGACTTGATATTGGGAAAAGGAGGACGGTTAACTAGACCGGAAAACGTGGACGGCTATTATCGCTTACGTGGTCATGTGACTCTCGGAATTCCCATTGAGAAATTGAAGATCAACTTGAGCCTCAACACCGGACTTTTTCACACCCGAGATATCGGGATGCTCAACAATCAGCTATCTTATGCTAATTCGTCAGGCATTAACCAGCGAATAGCAGTTAACAGTAAAATAAGTCAGAAAATTATTTTCAGTTTTTCTTACGGAGGGAATTACAGCGTTGTACGAAACAATATGAATCCTGACTTGAGTTATAACTTTTATAATCAGAACTTGAGAAATGATTTCACCTTTATTTTTATGAAGGGTATACGTATTTCCTCGACTTTCAATTATAATTACAATACAGGTCTAACAAATGACGACTCTCAGCGATTTGTTCTTTGGAATGCTTCATTGGGAAAAAAGCTATTTTCCCGTCAACAGGGTGAAATAGCTCTTTCTGCTTATGATATTTTGAATACAAACACCAATATCTCCAGAGATATCAGCGAGCAGTTCATCGAAGACCGTGAAAGTAATATGTTAAACCAGTATTTTATAGTAAGTTTTACCTATAATCTCCGAAAATTCGGAGGCCGACCTAATCAGCCGGCCCGAATGTAGAATTATTAAGCCAATACGCCGGTTGTCCCACCGCCTTCTAATGTGAGATTAACAGGTGTGTTTGTTTTCCACGAACCTACTGTGAAATCAGGGATATCTATTGAATTTGACCGATTGGCAACCGACCATTCACTTAAAGGGGCGATAACGCTCCAAGAAGCTGCGTCGTAAACATCCTGATCAAGAGGGAGCCCGTTTCGCAGGCAGTCGATCAGCCGCCAGTCCATCATAAAGTCCATTCCCCCATGTCCACCAATCTTTTTTGCCATTTCGCCAACTTTTTTTACAATCTCTGGCGTATATTCAGCCTCTAACTTTTTAAATTCTTCGGGTGAAATCCATTCATGGCCTTTTGCTATCCTGGCGGGTTCAGGGTATTTACGTGCGAAGGCCTTACTCCCGCTTACCAAATGGATTCTTGAGTAAGGTCGCGGCGAGGTAACATCGTGCTGAATCATGATGGTCCGCCCCTTTGATGTGCGTATGCTTGTTGTGTTCATGTTTCCACGGTATTCTTTGCCTGCAAACTCTTTATAGAAATTGTCTTTTGCAGCGAGCTCTTCCGCTCTGGCGGCCATGTGGAAATCATTTGATGCCATGGATGTCAGGTAATCCATTTTATCGCCACGATTAATATTCATTATCTGGCAAACAGGACCTAGTCCATGTGTAGGATAAAGGTTGCCATTACGATAGTTTTCTTTCAGTCGCCACATGTCCTGATAACCTGTCTTTGAAAAATTCAGGTCAAGCAAGTCGTGGATGTATGCACCTTCAGCATGAATAATCTCACCAAAATAACCCTGTCTCGCCATATTTAAAGTCAGCAATTCAAAAAAGTCATAACAACAGTTCTCTAGCATCATACAATGCTTTTTCGTTTTTTCCGAAGTTTCGACTAATTGCCAGCATTCGTTGACTGTAACCGCCGCGGGAACTTCTACAGCAACATGTTTGCCTGCTTCCATTGCATAAACCGCCATGGGGGTATGCAGATGCCAGGGTGTACAGATGTAGATCAGGTCGATATCTTCACGGTCGCAGAGCTCTTTCCATGCATCTTCACTACCCGAATAGGATGTTGGGTTATGATTGCTTGACGAAAGTCTTTTTTTCACGGCTTCTACATTTTCCGGAAGCAGGTCTCCGAGACCCTTAATTTCTACTCCATCTATACGACTAAGTCGGTTTACTGCACCCGGACCCCTAGACCCCAGACCGATAACCCCAACACGTACCGTATCAATTTTCGGAGCAGCGTAACCACTCATATTAAAGTGCTGTTTCGATGGCTGCCGAGCAGATCCGATAGCGTTCGAAGCGGCATTTAGTGTTCCGCAGCCTACCAAACTACCGCCCACCAAACCGAGCCCGGTTAGTCCGGTCAGCTTAAGGAAGTCTCTTCTTTTTGTACTCATAATAAGTTAGATATGTTATGATGAAATTAGGTTTCTGATACAATAATAAGACACAGAGATGCCAAAACCAAATGCGATCGCAACACAAACGATTGTCTAAAAGTCAGATAATGCACTTTTCATTTCCATTACTTTGTCTGGATATTTTTCTGCGACATTTTTCTGCTCTCCCAAATCCTCTCTGAGGTTATATAGCTGCTCTTCTGTCGAGTTCCCGGTTTCAATATTAGTAAGTTTTGCTACTGCTGCGCCTGCTTGCGGACTGATGTATTTCCAATTTCCTTTGGTTACGGTCATCGCACCTCCTTGTTTAATTAAGACATCTCTGCCTTTTTGTGATTGACCCAAAAAAGCGGATAGCAAGTTTTCGCTATCCTTCGCCTGATTGTTGGGAATACGTTGGTCGATTAACTCTGAAAAAGAGGCTAAGAAATCAACCTGGCAAACCAACGCATCAGAAACAGTCGGCTTGATTGTTCCTGGCCAGGAAATAATAAGAGGAACACGGGTTCCACCTTCAAATGCACTATATTTTCCCCCGCGTAACGGGCCTGCGGGTCGGTGCGTACCATTCTTCTCGACCGCATAATCAACATAACCGTCATCGAGTACCGGGCCATTGTCACTGGTGAATATAATCATGGTCTTGTCTTCTATTCCCAAAGCTTTCAGCTGTTTCATGACCTCGCCCACAGCCCAGTCAATTTGCAAAATAGCGTCGCCGCGATACCCCAATTTACTTTTGCCTTTGAAAACGGTCGAAGGCATTCGTGGCACATGAGGTTCTGTGAGTGCATAATAAAGGAAGAAGGGCTTTTTTTGATTCGTTTCGATAAACTCTTTCGCTTTCATTAAAAACGTCAAGGGCACTTCTTCATCCGTCCATCTGGCTTTATGGCCTCCGCTCATATAGCCTATCCGGCCGATTCCGTTTACGATCGTATTATTGTGTCCGTGATTTGGTGAAGCGGGCATTTTAAGAAGATCGGGGTTCGCTGCCCCCGTCGGGTCGTTGCCCACGGGTTGTTGATAGTTGACAGTGATTGGGTCATTTTCTTCGAGGCCCAACACCATGCCGTTCTCCATAAAGACGGTCGGAACACGATCTGCCGTAGCGGGAAATATAAATGAATAATCGAAACCAACATCATTTGGCCCAGGTGATATTGGCTGATTCCAATTTTTTTCGATTGTTTCACCCAAACCTAAATGCCATTTTCCGACAATTCCAGTTGCGTAACCCGCTTGTTGAAATAGAGCCGGGACTGTTGTTTTGTCTGTAGAAATAATCAAAGCAGCATCGCCGGGTAGAATCTTTGCACCTTGCCGCCAAGGGTATTCGCCTGTGATCAGTGCATATCGTGATGGAGTGCAGGTTGCCGATGTGGCATGCCCATTTGTAAAACGAACCCCTTTCGCTGCCAGTGCGTCGATATTTGGTGTTTTTATTTCGGTTGCGCCATAGATACCGAGGTCTCCGTAACCCAGATCATCGACGTTGATGATGATAACATTCGGAGCATTGGTCGTTTGGGCATTCGTGTACTGTGGTGGGAAATTTAAAAGGAATAGAAACAATGTCCAGATACAGCAGATTCGAATGTTTGTTTTCATTTGGGTGTAGCGTTAATGGTGTCCAACTGTTTTTAATTAAAGATACAATAATCACGGTCGTTTCGGATATCCTAGTTAGAAAATTTATTCGGTTCAGAGGAGATTTATTGAGATCCTCACCGAAAGTTTGCCCTGTTTTGAGTGGAGATCGATCGGGTTTGGGTTGTACTTGGTTTGAGTCAATAGCCTATTAAATCCCAATTGATCCCGTAATGCTCCCGTTCAAACGATCAAAAATAGGGATTACTTAGGTAATTAATATGCCTTTAATATTGGATAATGTAAAACAAGTTATATCGAGTAGGCTCAAAATGATGTAAGCTTTTTCTTTACGATAAGGATGCCGTATGGTTCATTTTTGTGCTTTGGAGTTTTATTAATTCTGATAATGAAAATTAATCATCTTGTTTTTCAGTGTTTTGTATTTTTCTTTGGGAATAAGTTTCGTTGTAGTTTGGAAGTTGCGGTTTAGTTCCTATCTTTGCATCCCGCAAACGAGGGAATGCGGGTTCGTTCATTGAAGGGGGGATGTTTTTGGGTTTTAGGGCTTCCGGTCTTTTCCGGTTTTTTTTGCCTTTCGTCCCGGACTCCCGATCTTTGCGCCCCGCTCTGGCGGGGCGGGCAGGGGCACCGGAAAAAAATAATTTTTTTTATTTTGCGGAATCAAAAAAAGCTCTTACCTTTGCAATCCCGAAACGGACGGGGCCCGGGGCGCGACGCCTTGGGGTACTGAAAAAAAAGAAGATCGATACGGTGGGGTGCCCACCGGTAGATATAAAAAAACAGCCGGCCCGTGAGGCCACCGGCGACAAGTTCTTAAAAGAGAAGATTATCATGTAGCGTAACGAGTAGTTTGAGAGAACGAAAGTTTAAAAAGTTCAAACCAAGTCAATGACCGGTACGGTAGATACAAATACGGTACCGATTCTATGAACAGATTTTGAGTGAATAGGGTCAGGTAGCAAACACACATTTTTACAATGGAGAGTTTGATCCTGGCTCAGGATGAACGCTAGCGGCAGGCCTAATACATGCAAGTCGAACGGGATCCAGAGGTGAGCTTGCTTACCTTTGGTGAGAGTGGCGTACGGGTGCGTAACGCGTGAGCAACCTACCGCTGTCTGGGGGATAGCCCGGAGAAATCCGGATTAATACCGCATAACATCAGTTAGCAGCATTGCATACTGATCAAACATTTATGGGACAGCGATGGGCTCGCGTGACATTAGCTAGTTGGAGTGGTAACGGCACACCAAGGCGACGATGTCTAGGGGATCTGAGAGGATGACCCCCCACACTGGGACTGAGACACGGCCCAGACTCCTACGGGAGGCAGCAGTAAGGAATATTGGTCAATGGAGGCAACTCTGAACCAGCCATGCCGCGTGCAGGAAGACGGCCCTCTGGGTTGTAAACTGCTTTTACCAGGGAATAAACCCCATTACGTGTAATGGGCTGAATGTACCTGGTGAATAAGGATCGGCTAACTCCGTGCCAGCAGCCGCGGTAATACGGAGGATCCGAGCGTTATCCGGAATTATTGGGTTTAAAGGGTGCGTAGGCGGCCTGATAAGTCAGGGGTGAAAGACGGTGGCTCAACCATCGCAGTGCCTTTGATACTGTCGGGCTTGAATGTACTTGAGGTAGGCGGAATGTGACAAGTAGCGGTGAAATGCATAGATATGTCACAGAACACCGATTGCGAAGGCAGCTTACTAAAGTATGATTGACGCTGAGGCACGAAAGCGTGGGGATCAAACAGGATTAGATACCCTGGTAGTCCACGCCCTAAACGATGAATACTCGATGTTGGCGATATACAGTCAGCGTCCAAGCGAAAGCGTTAAGTATTCCACCTGGGGAGTACGGCCGCAAGGTTGAAACTCAAAGGAATTGACGGGGGCCCGCACAAGCGGAGGAGCATGTGGTTTAATTCGATGATACGCGAGGAACCTTACCCGGGCTTGAAAGTTAGTGAAGTATCCAGAGACGGATACGTCCTTCGGGACACGAAACTAGGTGCTGCATGGCTGTCGTCAGCTCGTGCCGTGAGGTGTTGGGTTAAGTCCCGCAACGAGCGCAACCCCTATGTTTAGTTGCCAGCATGTTATGGTGGGGACTCTAAACAGACTGCCTGTGCAAACAGTGAGGAAGGTGGGGACGACGTCAAGTCATCATGGCCCTTACGTCCGGGGCTACACACGTGCTACAATGGCCGGTACAGAGGGCAGCTAGCCAGCAATGGTATGCCAATCTCTCAAAGCCGGTCACAGTTCGGATCGGGGTCTGCAACTCGACCCCGTGAAGTTGGATTCGCTAGTAATCGCGTATCAGCAATGACGCGGTGAATACGTTCCCGGGCCTTGTACACACCGCCCGTCAAGCCATGAAAGCTGGGGGTACCTGAAGTATGTAACCGCGAGGAGCGTACTAAGGTAAAACCGGTAATTGGGGCTAAGTCGTAACAAGGTAGCCGTACCGGAAGGTGCGGCTGGAATACCTCCTTTCTAGAGCATCCGGTTGTTGATGCTCGTTGCGCCATGAGATTTTCTTGATAGAGACATAAAGAATGAAGAATAAGAGTACCGCTCCCCTATGAGGTACCCTTGCAGCATTGAAAAGCTAGTCCCGTAGCTCAGTTGGTTAGAGCACTACACTGATAATGTAGGGGTCAGCAGTTCAAATCTGCTCGGGACTACTCAATTAGATGGGGAATTAGCTCAGCTGGCTAGAGCGCCTGCCTTGCACGCAGGAGGTCATCGGTTCGACTCCGATATTCTCCACAGTAGGGGCCGTGAGGTTCCCGGAGGCCTAACCCGCCATCCGGGTCCGTACAATCGGTTTCCCGAACGTTCTTTGACATATTGGAAGAAAAAGTAAATTGAAGAGAAGACAACAGTAGAGACGCTGGTGCCTTTAGGGTACCGGCAGACAATAAAAGCATCCGCATATACTAGCAAAAGGGTATGCGGAGAAGAAAGTAAGAAAGGGCACACGGTGGATGCCTAGGCTCTCAGAGGCGATGAAGGACGTGATAAGCTGCGATAAGCCACGGGGATCAGCACATATGACTTGATCCGTGGATTTCCGAATGGGGCAACCCGGCATGTTGAAGACATGTCACGAAGAAGAGCAAACCCGCTGAACTGAAACATCTAAGTAGGCGGAGGAGAAGAAAATAACAATGATTTCCTGAGTAGTGGCGAGCGAAAGGGAAAGAGCCCAAACCGGACATGTTACGGCATGTTCGGGGTTGTAGGACTGCGATGTGATTACAGGTTAGCGAAGTAGAACCCCGGTGGAAAACGGGGGCCATAGCGTGTGACAGCCACGTATACGTAAGCGACCCTGGTCTAGCAGCATCCTGAGTACCGCGGGGTCGGAGACGCCCTGTGGGAATCTGCCAGCACCATCTGGTAAGGCTAAATACTCCTGAGAGACCGATAGTGGACTAGTACCGTGAGGGAAAGGTGAAAAGAACCCCGAACAGGGGAGTGAAATAGAACCTGAAACCGTGTGCTTACAAGCGGTCGGAGCGGGCTTGTCCCGTGACGGCGTGCCTTTTGCATAATGAGCCTACGAGTTACTCTTCCCTGGCAAGGTTAAGTGGTTCAGCCACGGATCCGCAGCGAAAGCGAGTCTGAACAGGGCGCACAGTCAGGGGAGGTAGACGCGAAACCTTGTGATCTACCCATGGACAGGTTGAAGGTACGGTAACACGTACTGGAGGACCGAACCGATAAACGTTGAAAAGTTTCCGGATGATCTGTGGGTAGGGGTGAAAGGCTAATCAAACTGGGAAATAGCTCGTACTCCCCGAAATGTTTTTAGGAACAGCGTCGGTGTTGAGTTTCATAGAGGTAGAGCTACTGATTGGGTGCGGGGGAGTCACATCCTACCAAATCCAGACAAACTCCGAATGCTATGAAATATAACCGGCAGTGAGGCTCTGGGTGCTAAGGTCCAGGGCCGAGAGGGAAAGAACCCAGACCATCAGCTAAGGTCCCCAAGTATACGCTAAGTTGAGCTAACGAGGTCCGATTGCACAGACAGCTAGGATGTTGGCTTGGAAGCAGCCATTCATTTAAAGAGTGCGTAACAGCTCACTAGTCGAGCGATCGGGCATGGATAATAAACGGGCATCAAGCGTATCACCGAAGCTATGGGATCGAAAGATCGGTAGGGGAGCATTCCAGCGGAGCTGAAGGTATGCCGTAAGGCGTGCTGGATCTTCTGGAAAAGCAAATGTAGGCATAAGTAACGATAAGGCGGGCGAGAAACCCGCCCACCGAAAGACCAAGGTTTCCTGATCAACGCTAATCGGATCAGGGTTAGTCGGGTCCTAAGGTGTACCCGAAGGGGGAATCCGATGGACAACTGGTTAATATTCCAGTACTTTTTACAGCTGCGATGTGGTGACGGAGTAGTGACACTGCCGCGAACTGACGGAATAGTTCGTTGAAGGGTGTAGGTATAGGGATGGTAGGCAAATCCGCCGTTCCTGCTGAATCCCGACAGTACAGCAAGCCTTCGGGTGCGCTGATAGTGCAGGTAATCAGACTTCCAAGAAAACCCGCTAAGCTTCAGGCTGTAAAAACCCGTACCGCAAACCGACACAGGTGGTCGAGGAGAGAATCCTAAGGTGCTCGAGTGAATCATGGCTAAGGAACTCGGCAAAATGGCCCTGTAACTTCGGGAGAAGGGGCGCTTCCTCCATTCCTTCGGGGGTGGAGAAGCCGCAGTGAAACGGCCCAGGCGACTGTTTAACAAAAACATATGGCTTTGCCAAATCGAAAGATGATGTATAAGGCCTGACACCTGCCCGGTGCTGGAAGGTTAAGAGGGGATGTTAGTCGCAAGGCGAAGCATTGAATCGAAGCCCCAGTAAACGGCGGCCGTAACTATAACGGTCCTAAGGTAGCGAAATTCCTTGTCGGGTAAGTTCCGACCTGCACGAATGGTGTAACGATCTGGGCGCTGTCTCGGCCATGAGCTCGGTGAAATTGTGGTATCGGTGAAGACGCCGATTACCCGCAACGGGACGGAAAGACCCCATGAACCTTCACTATAGCTTAACATTGTGACTGGGTGCAGGATGTGTAGGATAGGTGGGAGATTGTGAAGCGGTGTCGCCAGGCATCGTGGAATCAACCTTGAAATACCACCCTTTCTGTACTCGGTTCCTAACCCCGCTTAAGCGGGGGACATTGTTTGGTGGGTAGTTTGACTGGGGTGGTCGCCTCCAAAAAGGTAACGGAGGCTTTCAAAGGTAAGCTCAGTACGCTTGGTAACCGTACGTGGAGTGCAATAGCATAAGCTTGCTTGACTGTGAGACCTACAAGTCGATCAGGGTCGAAAGACGGATATAGTGATCCGGTGGTTCTGCATGGAAGGGCCATCGCTCAAAGGATAAAAGGTACTCTGGGGATAACAGGCTGATCTCCCCCAAGAGCTCATATCGACGGGGAGGTTTGGCACCTCGATGTCGGCTCGTCACATCCTGGGGCTGGAGAAGGTCCCAAGGGTTGGGCTGTTCGCCCATTAAAGTGGCACGCGAGCTGGGTTCAGAACGTCGCGAGACAGTTCGGTCCCTATCTGTTGTGGGCGCAGGAAGTTTGAGTGGGGCTGTCCTTAGTACGAGAGGACCGGGATGGACCAACCTCTGGTGTATCTGTTATGGCGCCAGCTGTACCGCAGAGTAGCTATGTTGGGAATAGATAAGCGCTGAAAGCATCTAAGCGCGAAACTAGCCACGAGATGAGACTTCCATTGAGGGCCGTTGAAGACTACGACGTCGATAGGCCGCAGGTGTAAAGGTAGAGATATCAAAGCCGAGCGGTACTAATCACCCGAATCTTTCTCAAGCAGATAGACTGTTGTTTTCTCTTTCGGTTTCCTTTTTCTTCCAGTGCATGTCAAATGCCGCTTGCCCTGTTGTGGGCTGGTTGGCATATCAAGATATTCAGGTGCCTATATCGGCGGTGTCCACCTCTTCCCATACCGAACAGAGAAGTTAAGCCCGCCAGAGCCGATGGTACTGCCGTAACAGGTGGGAGAGTAGGTCGGCGCCCTACCCTTTTCCCGGGCCCGTTCACAGAAGTGGACGGGCCCGTGGTATTTGTGGGCATAACCAAAAACACCCTCCTTGAAAAGCCAAAATACCTTCCCCAGCTTTTTTTAACGCTTTTTAACCATTTTGCGAACGATATTCTTTTATCTTTGTGATAACAGTATTAGATGAAGATATATGGTTAATTTACATAAAGTAGTTTTATCAGTTTTTTTTATTGGGTTACTATCCACTGCTTTTGCACAGGAGTATAAGGCGGGGAAAGCTAACTGGCAAAATCTAGATTTTGCTGATGATGGGGTTCATGGCTTAAGCACAGAGAAAGCGTATAGAACCTTATTGAAGGATAAGAAAGGTGAAAAGGTTATCGTGGCGGTGATCGATGGTGGTGTTCAGGCTGACCATGAGGATCTTAAAGATGTGATGTGGGTGAATGAAAAAGAAGTTGCGGGGAATGGTGTCGACGATGATAATAATGGTTATATCGATGATGTTCACGGCTGGAATTTCATTGGAAATGCAGAAGGGGAGAACGTTCATTTTGATAATCTAGAGGTTGTACGTTTGCTTAGGGAATTGCAACCAAAGTATATATCTGTTCTACCTTCTACGCCGCTTAACGAAGAGGAGAAGCGTGCGTTTGATGAGTATCAGAAAATGACGACAGATTACATGGCGAAGTTGAAACAAGCCCGGATGGGAGAACTGAACTATGGGATGCTTAAGGATGTTGTTGATAGTATCGTCGCTGATATTGGGGAATCTAATCCGACTGCTTCGCAATTTAGTGCATATAAAGCAAAAAATCGTAATGAATCTCGCGCTTTGAGGATTATCGCTTCAGAAATGAAGGATAAGTCTTTTGAGAAATTTTATGAAGAACTGGAAGAGGCGTTTGAGTATTATTCGAATCAGTTAAAGTATCATCTGAATATGGAGTATCAATCTCGTGACATCGTCGGAGATGACTATGAAGATAGTAGTGAACGTATCTATGGAAATTCGGATGTTGAAGGTCCGGATGGTGAACACGGAACCCATGTTGCAGGGATCATTGGAGCAGTTAGAAGCAATGATATAGGTATAAAAGGGGTAGCTGATGAAGTATTGATTATGGGCGTGCGAGTTGTGCCCGATGGTGATGAACGGGACAAGGATGTTGCTAATGGGATTCGTTATGCCGTGGACAATGGAGCTAAAGTGATTAACATGAGCTTTGGTAAAGCGTATGTTAAAGATAAGCAAGTTGTTGACGAAGCAGTGAGATATGCGATGGAAAATGATGTTTTATTGGTTCACGCTGCAGGAAATGACAGCAAAAATAATGATAAATTCACGAGTTACCCTAACCCACGTTATGTGGACAGCTTAGGTTTTAATCAGGGGCAAGGAGATGCGTGGATAGAGGTTGGTGCAACTTCTTGGGATAAAGATAACTTAGTTGCTTCATTTTCCAATTATGGTAAACAAACGGTCGATTTATTCGCACCAGGGGTGGATATCTACTCGAGTATTCCAAGTTCTGCGTATAAAGAAGCGAGCGGGACGAGCATGGCGTCGCCTGTTGTTGCTGGGTTAGCTGCATTGATTCGGTCGTATTATCCGGAGTTTACCGCACTTGAAGTAAAGGATATCATTCTCCAATCGGTAGTAAAAATAGATGATAAGGTGAAAATTCGGGAGGATAATACGAATAAGCGAGTTTATCTGAGTGATATTAGTGTCACTGGTGGCATCGCAAATGCGTATGAAGCTTTGGAGTTGGCTGAGAAGCGGTCTCAACGTAAATAGCCTTGTTTGATATAAAGCCCTTATTGAGAAATTGTTCGACTGAATTTGATTATTTCGGGAATTTCAATACTAATCCTGGTAGCTTAGCGTTATACTTATTCTAAAATGCTAATTTTTATGCTTATGGATGAAATATTTACCTCTAACAGTCGGAAATATAACGCAAAGAAAGCAGACTTGTTACACAAGATTCGTCGAGTTGATCAAGCAGAGAGTTTTTCTATTGATCGGAAATTAGCGTCTTTATTAGATCAGGAGTTAGTTAATCCGAGAGAACAGATTGTTCAGCATCTTTTAGAGTTTTCCAAGAATCTATAGGTTTCATTTAGGTAATCTAATTCCTATCTTTGATTATGTTGAAAAAAGATAGATTCAAAGCTTTCGTCGATTACTTTTCTAATAATCAACCCGATGCAGAAACCGAGCTTCACTATAATAATCCATATCAACTTTTAGTAGCGGTTATCTTATCTGCGCAGTGTACCGATAAAAGGGTTAATATGGTAACCCCCGCGCTTTTTGAACGTTTTCCAAACCCACAAGCATTAGCAGATAGTAGTTCCGATATCGTTTTTGACTATATCCGAAGTATAAGTTATCCGAATAATAAGTCAAAGCATCTTGTAGGTATGGCTAAGATGCTGGTTGAAGAATTTAACGGACAGGTACCCGATACGGTAGAGCAACTAATTAAGTTGCCAGGAGTAGGAAGGAAGACGGCGAATGTTATTGTGTCTGTTATTTACAATCATCCTGCGATGGCGGTCGATACACATGTGTTCAGAGTGTCAAGGCGAATAGGTTTGACTAATGGAAAAACTGTTTTAGCGGTGGAGAAAGATTTAGTAAAAAACTTACCTAAAGATTCGATACATATTGCTCACCATTGGCTTATATTGCATGGGCGCTATATATGTGTCGCACGTAAACCAAAGTGTGAAATTTGTCCGCTTACGACATTCTGTAGATATTATGAAAAAGAGATCAGGCCGAAATTAAGTTCGAGCAAAATAATTTAGTATTGTTTGTAATTGTTAATTGTTTGTTGTATTTTGGCTAAAATTATTAGTAATAGAAAATTATTGTTATTTATATTTAGATTATCGTTATGAATGAGAATGCTGAAAAGTTAAAGGCTCTGCAATTAACCTTGGACAAATTAGAAAAATCCTACGGAAAAGGTGCTGTAATGAAATTAGGTGATTCGGCTGTTGAGCCGATTGACTCTATTTCTACAGGTTCATTGGGCTTAGATATTGCTTTAGGTATTGGAGGAGTTCCGAAAGGGAGAGTTGTTGAGATTTATGGGCCAGAGTCTTCTGGTAAAACAACCTTAGCTACACATATGATAGCAGAAGCCCAGAAAAAAGGTGGGGTAGCAGCGATAATTGATGCGGAACATGCATTTGATAAATATTATGCTAGCAAATTAGGGGTAGATATTGAGAACTTATTGATTGCACAGCCAGATAATGGAGAACAAGCGCTTGAGATTGCTGATAATTTAATTCGTTCAGGTGCAATTGATATCATTGTGATTGACTCTGTTGCAGCTTTGGTTCCGAAGGCAGAAATAGAAGGAGAGATGGGTGACTCGAAGATGGGGTTGCAAGCGAGATTAATGTCACAAGCTTTGCGTAAGCTTACTGGTACAATTTCAAAGACAAATTGTTGCTGTATTTTTATTAAT
This sequence comes from Pedobacter indicus, assembly GCF_003449035.1. Classification (NCBI taxonomy): domain Bacteria; kingdom Pseudomonadati; phylum Bacteroidota; class Sphingobacteriia; order Sphingobacteriales; family Sphingobacteriaceae; genus Albibacterium; species Albibacterium indicum. The sequence goes on along the minus strand of NZ_QRGB01000001.1, from coordinate 317,896 downwards.
CAGTTGAGAGAGAAGATTGGTGTTATGTTCGGTAATCCGGAAACAACAACTGGAGGAAATGCATTGAAGTTCTATGCATCTGTTAGATTGGATATTAGAAGAACTTCGCAGATTAAGGATACAGATGAGGTATCAGGTAACCGTGTAAAGGTAAAAATTGTTAAGAACAAGGTGGCTCCGCCTTTCCGAGTAGCTGAATTTGATATTATGTTTGGAGAGGGGATCTCAAAAGTTGGTGAAATTATTGACTTGGGAGTTGACTTCAATATCATTAAAAAGTCAGGGTCTTGGTTTAGTTATGGAGATACGCGCCTCGGTCAAGGACGTGATGCTGTGAAGAAACTTTTATTGGATAATCCAGATTTAATGGATGAACTTGAAGCGAAGATTAGAACAGAAGTCACAGGTGAAAAGCTTGATGAGATGAATGAGTTAGGTGGAGATTAAGAGATCTTAGACTTATAGGTAATTAAATAAAAATAGCTGTAGCGATCGTCGCTACAGCTATTTTTTATATTCTTTTTTATTCTATGGAAGAAGTATTATTATACTTCCTCCATATATTCTTCTATCGGCGGACAGGCACAGATAAGAGTACGATCACCATAGGAATCGTTTACACGGCCTACGGAAGGCCAGAATTTGTTTTCACGAATATATTCTAAAGGGAATGCGGCTTCTTCTCGACTGTAACTCCGATCCCATTCTGAATCGGCAATAGCTTGTGCGGTATGAGGTGCATTCTTGAGTGGATTATTGATTTTGTCGCCACCATCCTCAATTGCCTGAATTTCCTGACGGATAGAGAGTAGTGCATCACAGAACCTGTCAAGCTCAGACTTAGATTCAGACTCCGTCGGCTCAATCATAAGTGTGCCAGCAACTGGGAAAGACACAGTTGGAGCATGGAAGCCATAATCCATTAAACGCTTAGCGATATCTGTCACTTCGATACCTAGAGGTTTGAATAATCGGCAGTCTATGATCATTTCATGTGCACAGGTATTGTTGACCCCTGAGTAAAGCACTGCATAATTTTTCTCTAAGCGGGCTTTAATATAATTCGCATTAAGAATGGCGTAACGCGTAGCATTCGTTAGTCCTTCGGCACCCATCATAGCAATATAGCCATGAGAAATAACTAGTATCGACGCGGAACCCCAAGGAGCTGCTGATACCGAAGAGATGGAACGGCTGCCTTCTAGTTCAACAACCGAGTGTCCGGGAAGGAAATCAACAAGATGACTGGCAACACCGATAGGCCCCATACCTGGTCCACCACCTCCATGAGGGATACAAAAGGTCTTATGAAGATTCAAGTGACAAACATCCGCTCCAATCGTTCCGGGGCTAGTGAAGCCGACTTGAGCATTCATGTTCGCACCGTCCATGTAAACCTGGCCGCCGTTTTTGTGAATAATCTCACACATTTCGACAATCGCTTCTTCGAAAACACCGTATGTTGATGGATAGGTAACCATCAGACATGACAAGTTATCTCTGTGCTTTTCGGCTTGTTCTCTTAGGTCTTCTACGTCAATATTACCTCGTTCATCACATTTAATAACGACAATTTTCATGCCTGCCATGGATGCAGAAGCTGGATTGGTTCCGTGTGCAGAAGCTGGGATTAGAGCTACGTTACGCTGGTGTTCTCCATTCGCTTGATGATAAGCTCGGATAACCATGAGGCCTGTGTATTCTCCTTGAGCACCTGAGTTGGGCTGAAAGCTCATTTTTTTGAATCCGGTTATTTCACATAGCCATTGGTTAAGTTCATCAAATAACTGCATATAGCCGTTTGTTTGATCGGATGGTGCAAATGGGTGAATATTCCCAATTTCAGACCAAGTAAGTGGGATCATTTCTGAAGTAGCATTTAACTTCATTGTACATGATCCAAGAGGGATCATCGAGTGGCAAAGGGATAAATCCTTTGCTTCCAATGATTTGATATAACGAAGCATCTCATGCTCGGAATGATATGAGTTGAATATCGGATGTGTAAGATATTCAGATTGTCTTTGCAAATTTTCCGGTATGCGGTTTTCTAGATCTTTCGCGAGTTCATCAATCGAAAACTCGCTATTCCCTTGCCCCTTTACCTTTGCAAATACTTTGATAATAGTTTCGAGATCGGTTAGGCTTGTTGTTTCATCTATCGAAATCCCAACGGTACCTTCTTTATCATAACGAAGATTGATTTCATTGTTAAGTGCCTCAGCGTGGATCGGCTCTAACAGGTTTCCTACTTCAATAGTCAGCGTATCAAAAAAAGATTTATTCTTAATCGAATAACCTAGATTTTCTAATGCTTTGGCTAGAAGGGAGGTTATACCATGAATTCTGGATGCAATGTTCTTGATACCCTTAGGGCCGTGATAAACTGCGTAAAAACTGGCCATAATGGCTAGCAAGGCCTGTGCTGTACAGATATTAGAAGAGGCTTTATCACGACGGATATGCTGTTCTCGTGTTTGTAAGGCCATTCTTAGCGCATATTTACCTGTAGCATCAATTGTTACACCGATAATGCGACCGGGG